>NZ_LQGY01000012.1 GCF_001620055.1 Agromyces sp. NDB4Y10
TGGCGGCGCGGCCCACGGCTCCGCGGCATCCGTCGACGACGACTGGCGCGGCGAACGCGACGCCCGCGCCGCCGCCCGCGAGGCGCGCGAGCTGGAGCCCGCCCACCCGACCCGGTTGCAGCGCGAGGCGATCGCCGCGGCATCCGCTCACCCGCCCGCCGCGCCGCCGGCGCCGGAACCTGCCCCCGCATCCTGAACGAGAGCGAGCCCTCATGTCCGTGCGCATCGGCCACGCCGCCATCGGCGAGTACGAGCCCGTCTACGTCATCGCCGAGATCGGCCTGAACCACAACGGCGACGTCGAGCTCGCCAAGCGGCTGATCGAGGTCGCCGCGCGGGCCGGCGCGCAGGCGGTGAAGTTCCAGAAGCGCACGCCCGACCTCTCGACGCCGGAGCACATGAAGCTCACGCCCCGCGAGACGCCGTGGGGCACCATGACCTATCTCGAGTACCGGCACCGGGTCGAGTTCGGCCGGGACGAGTACGCGGCGATCGCCGACCACGCCTCGCTGCACGGGCTCGACTGGTTCGCATCGCCGTGGGACGCGCCCGCCGTGACCGACCTCGAGTCGTACGGCGTCGTCGCGCACAAGATCGCGTCGGCATCGGTCACCGACCTCGAACTGCTCGAGGCGGTGCGCGACACCGGCAAGCCGGTCATCCTCTCGACGGGCATGTCGACCCTCGACGAGATCGACCGCGCGGTCACGGTGCTCGGCACCGAGAACCTCGTCATCATGCACGCCACCTCGAGCTACCCGATGCCGCCCGAGGAGGCGAACCTCCTCATGATCCCCGCCCTGAAGCGCCGCTTCCCGGGTGTCCCGATCGGCTACTCCGGGCACGAGCGCGGCCTGCAGATCTCGCTCGCGGCCGTCGCACTCGGCGCCGTCGCCGTCGAACGGCACATCACCCTCGACCGCACCATGTGGGGCTCCGACCACTCCGCCTCGCTCGAGCCGCAGGGCCTCGACCACCTCGTGCGCGACATCCGCATCATCGGCGAGGCGCTCGGCGACGGCATCAAGCGCGTCTACCCGGGCGAGGAGGCGCCGAAGGCCAAGCTCCGCCGGGTGCTCGCGTGACGGATGCCGCGACGCGCGACGCGCGCGGAGGCCGTCGACTGCTCGTCGTCGCCGACTCCGACTCGTACGTGAAGTGGGGTGCCGCCCTCGCATCGACCCTGCCGAGCGGATGGCGCACCCGCCTGGTCGTCATCGCCTCGCCCGTGCAGCCGAGCCCGCGGCAGCTCGCCGACGCGCTCGCCGGCACCGCGTTCACCACGGATGCCGCGCACCTGCGCCACCTCGACGACCTCGACGCCGAGCTCGACGCGTTCGACCCGCACGCGGTGCTGCTCTCGCTGCGGGGACCCTTCGTCCGCGTCGTCGCACCACGCCTGAACGCCCGCCCGAACCGGCCGGTGCTGCTCAGCGGATTCCCCGGCCTCACCATCCCGGCCGTGCCGAAGGCCGTCGTCTACCGCGAGCAGACCGACCTCGTCGTGCTGCACAGCCGCCGCGAGGTGCGCGACTTCGAGGCGAACGCGTGGGCGCTCGGCGTCGACCGGATGTTCGGGCTCGCCACCCTCCCGTTCCTCGCGACGGACGACCGCGAGGCACCCGGGCGCGAGCGCACCGATCTCGTGTTCGCCGCGCAGGCCAAGGTGCCCGCCGAGCGCGCCGACCGCGTGAAGCTCCTCGCCGCGCTCGCCGAACTCGCCCGGCGCCGACCCGAGCACCGCGTCGTCGTCAAGGTGCGCGCCCGCGCGGGGGAGGCGCAGACCCACGCCGAGGAGCACGACTACGCCGACCTGCTCGCCGACCTCGACCGCGTGCCCGCCAACCTCGTCGTCGCGGACGGCCCGATGGCCGCGCACCTGGCCCGGGCCGCCGCGCTCGTCACCGTGAGCTCGACCGCCGCGCTCGAGGCGATCGCCCTCGACCTGCCCGTGCTCCTCGTCGACGACTTCGGCGTCTCGCCGGCGATGATCAACACCGTGTTCGAGGGAGCCGGCGTCTTCGGCTCGACGACCGACCTCGTCGCGGGTCGGTTCCGGTACGCGGATGCCGCGTGGCTGGCCGACAACTACTTCCACGAGCCGCAGGAGTCCGACTGGGCCCGGCGGCTCACCGCGCTCGTCGAGGCGCGGGAGATCGTGCCGCTGCCACCGCTGGAACGCCGCCACGACCTGTGGGGCGGCGCGCTCCGTGCGGCGTTCGAGCGCCGGCGCATGCTGGGCGCGTTCGACCGCTCGCTCGCGGGCACGCTCGCGTGGGGCATCGGCGTGCCGGTGCGGGCCGTCGTGCGGCGCGTCCGGCGGGCGCGGCGAGCGCTGCGGCGCTGGACGGCGACGGATGCGGCGCGAGCCGCCACGGCGGTCGCACCCGTCCACGGTTCGGCCGCGGCATCCGCTGCGACGCCCACCGCGCCGCCCAGCCGGGACGAGACCGTCGGGGCCGGCTCGCGCGACTGATCAGTCGACGGGCGCCGTGTGCCGGTCGACGTGCGCGAGGTACGCCTCCGCGTTGCGGCGGATGCCGGCCTGCTCCTCGGGCGTCAACTCGCGGCGCACCTTGGCGGGCACCCCCGCGACGAGCGAGCCCGGCGGCACCACCGTGCCCTCGAGCACGACCGCGCCGGCCGCCACGAGCGAGCCCGCGCCGACCACCGCCCCGTTGAGCACGGTCGCGCTCATGCCGATGAGGCAGTCGTCCTCGACGGTGCAGCCGTGCAGCACCGCGCGGTGGCCGACCGAGACGCCCGAGCCGATCGTGACCGGATAGCCGGCGTCGACGTGGCAGACCACGCCGTCCTGCAGGTTCGAGCGCTCGCCGAGGGTGATCGGCTCGGCCTCGGCGCGGAGCACCGCCGTGTACCAGACGCTCGACCGCGCGGCCAGGCGCACCTGGCCCACGATCACGGCGCCCGGGGCGACGAACGCGGTGTCGTCGACGTCGGGCGCGGGCACGTCGGCGATGGTCAGGATCCGGGCGGACGGGTCGGCGGCGGTCATGCGCCCCAGCCTAGGCCCGCTCCGTCAGCGACGGCGGCCCGCGCGAAGACGGATGCCGCGCACCGCCGCTCCGACCGCGAACACCGCCACGCCGGCCGCGATCGAGACGAGCGGAAGCGTCATCACGAGCACGACGCATCCGATCGCGCCGGACCACGACACCCAGCGCGGCACGAGCCGCTCGGCGGCGGGCTGCGTCAGCGCCGACCAGTTCGCGACGAGGTAGTACACGAGCACGCCGAACGACGAGAACCCGATCGCGCCGCGCAGGTCGGCGATGAGGACGAGCACGATGACCGCCGCGCCGACGGCGAGCTCGGCGACGTGCGGCACGCCGAACCGTCGGTGCACCCGGGTGAGCGGATGCGGCAGCTCCCCGTCGCGCGCCATCGCGAAGCTCGTCCGGCCGACCCCGGCGATGAGGGCGAGCAGTGACCCGAGCGCGGCGATCCCCGCGGCGACGCGGACGACGGGGTCGGCCCAGGCCCAGCCGGCCGCGACGACCACGTCGGCGAGCGGCGCGGGCGATCCGGCGAGGGCGACGGCGCCGAGCGCCCCGAGCGCGGCGGTGCCGACCGCCGCGTAGACGACGACCACGACGCCGAACGCGATGCCGATCGCGCGTGGGATCGTGCGCGTCGGATCGCGCACCTCCTCGCCGAGCGTCGCGATGCGGGCGTAGCCGGCGAAGGCGAAGAAGATCAGGGCGGCGGACTGCAGCACGCCGTAGGGCCCGGGTGCCGCCGTGAGCCCTGTCGATCCGGCCGCGGCCGCCCCACCCCACCCCGCCTCCGCGATCGTCGCGACTCCGGCGGCCACGACCACGACCAGCACCGCGAGCACGGCCGACACGATCACCGTCGCCGCGCGCGCCGTCCGCGTGACCCCCAGCACGTTGACGGCCACGAGCACGACGACCGCGGCGATCGCGACCGGCTTCTGCCAGGGCGCGGGCACGAGGTAGGCGGCGGCGGTCAGCGCCATGGCCGCGCAGCTGGCGGTCTTGCCGACCACGAACCCCCAGCCGGCGAGGAACCCGGGCCAGGCGCCGAGCCGTTCCCGCCCGTACCGGTACGCGCCGCCCGCCTCGGGATGGCGCACCGCCAGCTGCGCGGTCGACCCGGCGTTCGCGAACGCGACGAACGCCGCGACGACCAGCCCGGCGAGGAGCCACCCGCCCGCCGCCTGGGCGGCGGGAGCCCACACCGCGAACACGCCCGCACCGACCATGGCGGCGAGCCCGATCGCCACCGCGTCGCGGAGACCCAGCCGTCGGGCCAGCCGGCCCGACGCGGTCCCGCCCGGTCCGGGCTCGGGTGTCGGCTGGGGCGCGTCGCGGCTCACGGTCGCACCCTATGCCAGTACGGTGCAGTCCCGCGGCGGGCGTGGCGGATGCCGCGACATCCGCTCGTAGGATCGACGCATGTCCGCCGAGCAGTCCGCCCCCTCGCACGCCGCCGTCGACCGCGTCATCGCCGCCCTCGAGGCACGGGGCGTCGAACCCCGCGTGGTCTGGTTCGGCGACGCCGTGACGACCGCGCAGCTCGCCGCCGACGCGCTCGGCGTCGAGGTGGGCCAGATCGCGAACTCACTGGTCTTCACGCTCGACGACGAGCCGATCCTCGTGCTCACCTCCGGCGCGCACCGCGTCGACACCGACTGGCTCGGCGAGCGCCTCGGCGGTCGGATCGGGCGCGCGTCGAAGGAGGTCGTGAAGGCGGCGACCGGGCAGGTCATCGGCGGGGTCGCGCCCGTCGGGCACCCGGCGCCCGTGCGCACGTTCGTCGACGTCGACCTCGCCCGCTACGACGAGGTGTGGGCCGCGGCCGGGCATGCGAAGACGGTCTTCCCGACCACGTACGACGAGCTCGTGCGCCTCACCGGCGGCACGCCCACGCCCGTCGAGCCCGGGTCCGCGGCCGAACCGACGCGCGAGGCGTGACCTCCGCGCGGCCCGACGCGTGACCGCGCCTCAGGCGTCGCGCCTCGCGCCCTGCGCCGCGTGCACCGTGAAGATCGCGGGCTCGCGGAAGCGGCGCTCGGCGAACGCCTCCTGCACCTTGCGGGCGACCACCGGCACGAGGTCGTCGATGACGAGCGCGATCGCCGCCCCGCCGAAGCCGCCGCCGGTCATGCGCGCGCCGATCGCGCCGTTGGCCTGAGCGGTCTCGACGGCGAGGTCGAGCTCGGGCACCGAGATCTCGAAGTCGTCGCGCATCGACACGTGCGAGGCGTCGAGCAGCGGCCCGATCGCGCCCGGGCCCTGCTCGCGGAGCGTGCGGACCGTGTCGAGCACGCGCTGGTTCTCGGTCACGACGTGCCGCACGCGGCGGAAGGTCTCGTCGTCGAGCAGCTCGCGCGCCCGTTCGAGGTCGTCGACGTCGAGCCACCGCAGCGACTCCACGTCGAGCGCTCGCGCACCCGCTTCGCACGACGCCCGTCGTGCGGCGTACCCGCCGGTGGCGTGCGAGTGGCTGACGCGCGTGTCGATGACGAGCAGCGACAGGCCGGCCTCGGCGAAGCCGAGCGGGATCACGTCGGCGTCGAGGCTGCGGCAGTCGAGGAAGACGGCTGAATCCGACTCGCCGAGCAGCGACGCGGACTGGTCCATGATGCCTGTCGGCGCGCCGACCGCGCGGTTCTCGGCGAGCTGGCCGACCTTCGCGAGGGTCGGCCGATCGAAGCCCAGCGCCCAGTGCTCGTCCAAGGCGAGGGCGACGGCGCATTCGATGGCGGCCGAGGATGACAGGCCGGCGCCGACGGGCACGTCGGAGTCGATGTGCAGGTCGACGCCGCGTGCGTGCGCCAGGTCGGCGCCGAACTCGGCGAACGCCCACACGACGCCGAGCGGGTACGCCGCCCAGCCCGAGACGGCGTCGGGCGAGAGCTCGTCGAGGTGGACCTCGACGGTCTCGGGCGAGAACGTCGAGGCGACGCGCACGAGGCGGTCGTCGCGGTCGCCGACGGCGACGGTGGTGCGCCGGTCGATCGCGAACGGGAACACGAACCCGTCGTTGTAGTCGGTGTGCTCGCCGATGAGGTTGACGCGGCCCGGGGCCGACCAGACGCCGACCGGGCGGCGCCCGTACTGCTCGGCGAAGCGCTGCTGGGCGGATGCCACGGCGTCGGTCACAGTTCGACTCCTTCGATCGCGTCGCGCAGCGCGCGCGCCTGGGTCTCGGGCGGGACGTCGCCGATCCAGGCGCCCATGGCGGCCTCGGAGCCGGCGAGGTACTTCAGCCGCTCGGCGGCGCGGCGCGGGCTGGTGAGCTGCATGGTGAGGCGCACCTCGTCGCGGCGCTCGTGCACGGGTGCCTGGTGCCACGCGGCGATGTAGGGCGTGGGGGTGTCGTACAGCCGGTCGACGCCGCGCAGCAGGCGCAGGTACAGCCCGGCGAGCTCGGCGCGCTCCGCCTCGTCGGTCGCCGCGAGGTCGGGCACGTGCCGGTGGGGCATGAGGTGCACCTCGATCGGCCACCGTGCGGCGAACGGCACGAACGCGGTCCAGTGCTCGCCGGCGATGAGCACGCGGTCGCCGTTGCGCTCACGGTCGAGGATGTCGGCCTGCAGCGTCGGTCCGTACGCGTCGATCGAGGCGAGCAGCCGCTCGGTGCGCGGGGTCACGTAGGGGTACGCGTAGATCTGGCCGTGCGGGTGGGGGAGCGTGACGCCGATGTCGCGGCCGCGGTTCTCGAACGGGAACACCTGCTGGACGCCGGGCAGCGCCGACAGCGCCGCGGTGCGGTGCGACCACGCCTCGATCACGGTGCGGGCGCGCGAGACGGTCTGCGTGCCGAACGACCCCTCGTGCTCAGGGCTGAAGCAGACGACCTCGCATCGGCCGTGCGACGGGTACGTGCGGTCCAGGCCGACGGCGCGCAGCTCGGCGAGGGCGGATGCCGCGGCATCCGTCGACTCGCCCCAGTCGGGCAGGTCGGGCCCGAATGACGGCGAGCGGTTCTCGAACACGGCGACGTCGTACGTGCTCGGGATCTCGGACGGGTTCGTCTCGGTCTGGGGTGCGAGGGGATCGGCTTCGGCGGGCGGCAGGAACGCCCGGTTCTGGCGCGCCGCGGCGACCGCGATCCAGTCGCCGGTCAGCGGGTCCTGGCGCATCTCGGCGGTCGCGGGTCGCGGGTCGAGCGCTCGCGCGTCGACGGCGCGCTCGGCGCCGAGCACGGTGTCGGCGTCGTCGAAGTAGATGAGCTCGCGCCCGTCGGCGAGCGTCGAGCGGCGCACCGCGATGCGCGGGTCGAGGATGCCGGGTTCCGTCTGCTGCACGCCGACACGCTACGCGATCTTCGTTTCGGAAACAAGCGGGTTTCGTATTGCAAAGTGCGCTTCGCCTCGCGATGATGGGCCCATGGAACCCGACCGCCCGCCGCGCGACGCCCGCCGCCGGCGCACCCTCGCCGCCGACCTCGTCGTCGAGCGCGGCTTCGTGCGCGTCATCGAACTCAGCGAGTCCTTCGGCGTGACGCCCGTCACCGCGCGGGCCGACCTCGACGCGCTCGAGCGCGAGGGGCGCGTGCGCCGCGTGCACGGCGGCGCGGTGCCGGCCGGAGCGGGCCCCGACGCTCCGCGACCCGACCGCGAGCCGACCTTCGAGGAGGCCCTCGAGGCCTCGGTCGTGCCCAAGCAGCTCATCGGGCAGCGCGCCGCGGCGCTCGTGCGGAGCGGGCAGAGCATCATCCTCGACGTCGGCACCACCACCCTGCAGGTCGCACGGGCCCTGCGGGCCCGCACCGACCTCGACGACCTCACGGTCTTCACGAACGGCCTCTCGATCGCGCTCGAGCTCGAGCCGGAGATCCCGCGCTTCACGGTCGTCGTCACGGGCGGCACGCTGCGGCCGCGCCAGCACTCGCTCGTGCACCCGCTCGCCGGGTCCGTGCTCGACGAGATCCACGTCGACCTCGCGTTCCTCGGCTGCAACGGGGTCGACGCGCGCCACGGCGTCACGAACTCCAACCTGCCCGAGGCCTCAGTCAAGGCGCTCATGCTGCGCCGCGCGCAGCGCGCGGTCGTCGTCGCCGACGCGTCCAAGCTGGGCGAGGTCCACTTGGGCCGGGTCGCCCCGGTCGACGCATTCCACACCCTGGTGACGGATGCCGCAGCCCCGGCCGTGCTCCTCGGAGAGCTCCGCGACGCGGGGCTCGAGGTCCTCGTCGCCCGCGGAGCCGAGCAGCCATAAGGTGGAGTGCATGACCCTCCCGACGGGCGAGCAGTTCGAACTCGAGACGACCACCTCCACCGGCGATGTCCGCGCGACCGTCACGGCCGTCGCAGCGGGCCTGCGCACGCTGACGATCAACGGCATCGACCTGGTGCCGTCCTACGGCGAGGACGAGACCCCGCCGTCGGGCTCCGGGATCGTGCTCGTGCCGTGGCCGAACCGCATCCGCGACGGCGTCTGGACCCACGAGGGCACGTCGTACCAGCTCGCGATCACCGAGCCCGCCCGCAGCAACGCGATCCACGGCCTGCTCCGCTACACCGAGTACACGCCCGTCGAGCAGGACCGCGACTCGGCTACGTTGAGCGCCACGATCCACCCGCAGATGGGCTACCCCTTCACCGTCCGCACCGCCGTGCGCTACGAACTCGTCTCCGACGGGCTCAAGGTCACGCACTTCCTCGAGAACCAGGGCGGCGAGTCGGCGCCCGTCGCGGTCGGCACGCACCCGTTCCTGAAGATCGGCGGCGTCCCCACCGAGGACCTTGTGCTCCGGCTCCGCGCCGCCAGCCACATCGAGGTCGACGACCGGCTGCTGCCGACCGGCGAGATCTCGGTCGAGGACACCCCGTGGGACTTCCGCGAGGGCCGCCGCGTGGGCGACCTGCAGCTCGACGACGCGTTCGGCGAGCTCGCCTCGGTCGACGGCACGGTCGAGCACACGCTGACGGCGCCCGACGGCCGCTCCGTCTCGGTGTGGGCCGACGACGAGTTCGCCTACGTGCAGGTCTTCACCACCGACAGCTACCCCGGCGAATCGATGGCGATCGCCGTCGAGCCGATGACCGCGCCGGCCGACGCCTTCAACTCCGGCAAGGGCGTGCGTTGGCTCGACCCGGGCGAGCAGTGGGAGATCAGCTGGGGCATCCGCTTCGCCGGCTTCACCGCCGAGTAGCCCCGCGGGTCAATTCACGCAGCTGCCGGAGTCGACCTGCTGGCTGAGCGACGGAGCCCGGTCGGCGAGCGGTGCCAGGGTGCCCACCGGCACCGCGAAGCCCACGTTGTCGACGGTCTGCGACTTGGCGAACACCACGCCGCCCACGAGTCCGTCGCCGGTGAGCACCGGGCCGCCCGAGTTGCCCTGGTCGACGTCGGCGGCGAGGGTCACCACCTCGCGCGACGAGGTGGTCCCGTCGACCGAGATGGTGAGCGGGCCGTTGGCCATCACGCGCGCGGGGCGCAGCTCGAGCGGGCCGCCGTACGGGTAGCCGGCCACGGCCACGTTCTGCTCGGCCGCGGGCGGCTCCGCGAGCCCGAGCGGCGTCACGCCGAGGCCGTCGGTCGCGATGAGCGCGAGGTCGTTGTCGGGGTCGAACGCGACGACGCGGCCCGCGACGGGGGTGCGGCCGGGCGCGTGCACGATCGGCTCGTCGACGCCGGCCACGACGTGCGCGTTGGTGACGACCCGGTCCTCGGCGACGACGAAGCCCGATCCGGTCAGGTTGCCGCCGCACTCGAAGGCGAGTCCGGTGATGCGCACGACGGATGCCGCGGCCGCGGACAGCTCCGGATCGTCGACGCCGCCCGTGGGCAGATCGGGCGCGACCGAGGGGCCGTCGAGGACGCCCACCAGCCACGGGATCGCCTCGCCGACGGCCGCGCCGCGCAGCTCGGCCATGAGCGACCGCGCGGGCTGCGGCGTGATCTGGTCGATGCCGCGCACGACCCACGAGTTCGCCACGGCCGGTGAGACGACGGGGACGCCCATGGTGGACACCCCGGCGCCCACGAGGGCGATGACGAAGGCGGTGACCATGGTGTTGCCGATCGCACCGAGGACGCGGTCGAGCGGGCCGAGCTTCACCGCGTCGGCGCCGCGTCGCAGTCCGCGCCCGATCGCGCCGCCGAGCGAGGCTCCCGCGACGAGGAGCATGATGGCGATGGCGATGGCGACGGGCGCCCGCCACTCCGGGGCCGGGATGAACGACACCACCCACGGCATGGCGAAGTACGCGGCGATGCCGCCCGCGATGAGGCCGAGCAGGCTCGCGGCGGTGCGGAGCAGGCCGGCGCGCCATCCGTGCACGAGCGCCCCGATGAGCACGAGCACGAGCACGACGTCGAGGATGATGCTCCAGCCCACTCGGTCTCCGATCGCTCACGGGGAATCTCAAGCCTCCCGCATCCGCCTCGGAACGCGCTGAAGGCGCCCGGGCCGTAGCCCGGGCGCCTTCAGCCGTGCGCGTCGGTCACTGCGGGAGCAGCACCGTGTCGACGAGGTAGACGGTCGCGTTGGCCGTCATGACGCCGCCGCAGATCACGTTGGCGTCGTTCACCATGAGCTCGTCACCCGAGCCGGTCACCTCGACGGTGCCGCCCTGCACGGTGGTCTGCGTGCCGACGACCTCGTCCGGCGAGAGCTGGCCGGGAACCACGTGGTACGTGAGGATCGAGGTGAGCAGCTCGCTGTCGGTCTGCAGGGTCTCGATGGTCGCGGCGTCGATCTTCGCGAACGCGTCGTCGACGGGCGCGAAGACCGTGAACTCGTCGCCGTTCAGCGTGTCGACCAGGTTCACGTCGGGGTTCAGCTCACCCGAGACCGCCGAGACGAGCGTGGTCAGCAGCGGGTTGTTGGACGCCGCGACCGCGACCGGGTCCTGGGACATGCCCTCGACGGAGCCGGCGCCGTCCGGCACCTGCTCGGCGTAGTCGGCGCAGCCGGGGCCGACGAGGTTCGCGGCGGGGTCCGCCATGCTGTCCTCGGTCTCCATGGGCTCCTCGGACATCGTCGTCTCGTCGTCGGCGGCCGGCTCATCGGTCGAGCCGGCGCTGCATCCGGCGAGGCCGAGCGCGGCGACGGCCACGATCGAGAATGCGGCGAGCGTGGTGCGCTGCGAGCGGAACGTGGTTCGCATCGGTTCTCTCCTTCGGTGTGCGGCCCGCCCCTCGGGGCCGTCATGGTGGGATTCGGGGCGGGTGACGAGACGGTTTGGTCCGGGTTCGGCCGGGCGTGTCGGCCCGGCGACGGCGAGCGGATGCCACGGCGCCGTCGCCGCGGTCAGGGTCCGTCCATCGGCATCCCATACGCTCGAACGCATGACGACGACCCCCATCGCCGCCGCCGAACCCGAACTCACCGGCCTCGCCGCGTGGGCCGTGGACCTCATGGAGATGCTCGGCGCTCCGGGCGCCGGCCTCGCCATCGCGCTGGAGAACCTCTTCCCCCCGCTGCCGAGCGAGGTCATCCTCCCGCTCGCGGGCTTCACCGCGAGCCAGGGTTCGTTCAGCCTCGTCGAGGTGCTGTTCTGGACGACGCTCGGGTCGGTCCTCGGCGCGGTCGCGCTGTACACGATCGGGCGCGTGCTCGGCCGCGAGCGCACGCGGGCCATCATCAAGGCGGTGCCGCTCGTCGACGTCGCCGACGTGGATCGCACGGAGCAGTGGTTCCTCGACCATGGGAAGAAGGCCGTCTTCTTCGGTCGCATGATCCCGCTGTTCCGCAGCCTCATCTCGGTCCCGGCGGGCGTCACCCGCATGAACGTCCCGCTGTTCCTCCTGCTCACGACCGCGGGGAGCCTCATCTGGAACACGGTCTTCGTCCTCGCCGGTTTCTTCCTCGGCGAGAACTGGGAGGTCGTCGAGCCGTGGGCCGACGCGTTCCAGGTGCTCGTGATCATCGGCGTGGTCGTCGCCGTGGCCGCGTTCGTCGTCAAGCGCGTCATCCGCAACCGCGAGCACCGACGCCGCATCGCCACGGGTGAGGACACCCCGGGCGGCATCTGACCCGTCCCACCCTTCCGCCGCGCGGCAATCCTCGCGAGCCTCCGCACCGAACCACCTGCGAACCCCGACCGCAGGAGCACCGATGAGCATCGCACTGGCCCCCGCGCGGATCGCGCCGGCCCCGGTGCGACGCCGCCGCCCCCGGTCTGACATGCTGGGACGCGTGGTGGACGCGCAACACGAGGCTGCGGCATCCGACCCCAGCGTCGACGACCTGCTCGTCGCCGCCGGTGCCGGTGACCGTGACGCCTTCGGCGCGCTGTACGACCGGATGTCCGCCCGGATCTTCGGGCTCGTGCGGCGACTCGTCGTCGACCCGGCCCAGGCCGAGGAGGTCACCCAGGACGTCTTCCTCGAGATCTGGCAGACCGCACCCCGGTTCGACCGGGAGCGCGGATCGGCGATCTCGTGGATGTTCACGCTCGCCCACCGCCGCGCGGTCGACCGCGTGCGGTCAGCCCAGTCCGCCCACGACCGCGACCTCCGCATCGGCGCGCGCGACCTCGACGTGCCCGTCGACACCGTCGCCGAGTCGGCCGAGGTGCGGATCGAGCACGAACGCGCGCGCGGCGCGCTCGCGGAGTTGAGCGACCTGCAACGCGAGTGCGTGGCGCTCGCGTACTACGGCGGGCTGACCCAGTCCGAGATCGCCGAGCGGCTCGACGTGCCGCTCGGCACCGTGAAGACCCGATTGCGCGACGGCATGATCCGCCTGCGCCGGCTGTTGGGGGTGACCGCATGACCGAGCCCGAGTTCCCCGGCCGTCGAGACCCCGTGGACCCCGAGCAGCTGCTGGCCGCCTACGCGCTCGACGCCGTGTCCGACGAGGAGCGCGCGATCGTCGAACGGCACCTCGCCGCCTCGCCGGAGGCGCGCGCCGAGGTGGAGGCCTATCGCGAGGCCGCCGTCGGCCTGGCCGACGAGGCCCCGCCCGTCGCGCCGCCGTTCAGTCGGTTCGGGCGCCCTCGTCCTCGAAGAACCTCGGGCGCGCCACGATCGCCCCGCCGATCGCCGCCGGGACCGCGGACGCGAGCAGCAGCAGGAGCGGCACGGTCCAGGCGCCGGTCGCATCGTGCAGCAGGCCGACCGCGAGCGGCCCGACCGCCACCGCCACGTACCCCACCGACTGCACGAAGCCGCTCAGCGCCACGGCGCCCGCGTGCGTGCGGGTGCGGAGGTTGATGAGCACGAGGGCGAGCGGGAAGAACAGCGGTCCGATGCCCGCCAGGCCGACCCAGAGCCACGTGGCCGTCGCCGGCGCCAGGATGAGCCCGAGGTACCCGAGGACGATGCCCGCGGACCCCACCGCCACGAGGACCCGCACGGCGCCACGGCGCGCGGCGAGCACCGGCACGGCGAGGGCGGCCGGCAGGCCGGTCGCGGCGAACAGCGACAGCAGCGCCCCCGCCTCGAGCGGCGAGGACCCGGCCGTCTCCTGGAGGATCACCGGAAGCCAGGCGAAGAGCGCGTACGCGTTGAAGCCCGAGACGGCGAACACGACCGCGAGCGCCCACGCGAGCGGCGACCGGAACGCGCGCCGCAGCAGACCGGGCTCCGCCTCCTCGGGGAACTCGGCCGGAACCTCGCGGCGCGGGTGCACCAGCAGGGCCACCCACGGCACGATCGAGAGCAGGGCGAGCACCGCCCACGACGCCAGCGAGACCCGCCAGCCCGCGGCATCCGCCACCGGCACCGCGACGAGCGGCGGCAGGAACGTGCTCACCGACATCGCCGTGACGTAGACGGTCGTCATGAGGCCGATGCGCTCGGGGAAGTAGCGCTTGACGAGCGGCGGGAGCAGCACGTTGCCGACGCCGATCGCGGCGAACGTCAGCGCACTCGCGGCGAGCAGCAGCCCGGCCGACGGCGCGAGCCCGCGCCCCGCGAGCCCGACCACGAGCGCGGCGAGCGCGGCGATGAGCGTCACCTCGAGCCCCGCGCGCCGGGCGAGCACGGGCGTCACGATGCCGAACAGCGCGTAGCACAGCGGGGGCAGCATGCCGAGGAAGCCGACCGCCACCGCCGTCAGCGGGATGTCGCGTTCGAGCTGCACCAGGATCGGCGACAGGGAGGCGACCGCGGTGCGGAGGTTGAACGCGACCGCGACGATGCCCAGGAGCGCGAGCGCGCGCCCCGCCCAGAGCGGGCGGAGGGGGGCGTTCGTCACCCGCCGAGTCTAGGCTGGTCGCGTGGCCGACCTCTCGCGCTACCTTCCGCTCAGCCGACGCCCCGACGCCGACGAGTCCGGCGTGACCGCCGACCGTCGCGCCGAGACCGCCGAGGTGCTCATCGCGCTGGCCGCCGTGCTCCGCTCGAGCGACGGCGAGGCCTGGACCGCCGCCACCGCGCGGCCCGGCTGGCAGGTCGCCGAGGTCGCCTCCGAACTGGTCGAGGACTTCGGGCGCTCGCGCACGCGGCGCGCGCTCGATGCGGCCGGCCGGATCGCGCGCGGCGGCGAGGCCCGTCGGCTCGCCGAGCTCACCCGGCTCCCGGGACCGGTCGAGGCCGCCGACCGCATCGCCCTCCGCGCCGGCGAGGTGCGCGATCGCGCGAAGCCCACGAACGTCCTCGAGCTCGACGACGCGGTCGTCGCCGCGCTCCTCATCGGCGACGCCGTCGGCGCCGTCGTGCCGATCTCGCCCCGCGCGTCCGGCGCCGTCGCCCTGCGTCGCGCCGCGGCCGCACCGACCGAGATCCGCGCGGTCATCGCCGGGCACCGCCTGCGGGCGACGGATGCCGGATGGGAGTTCGGCCACGGACCGGCCCTCGTCGACACCGCCGCGGGGCTGCTGCGGTTCCTCACCGGCATCGGCACGGTCGCGCCGCATCGGCCGGGGCCAGACGAGGCCGGCGTCGTCGACTGAGGGGCGGCGCGCGGGCCGACGTCAGGCGACGAGCTCGCGCACGCGCTCGACGTCGAGGCCCATCTGCGCGATGAGCGCGTCGACGCCGTCGAACTTCTCCATGCCGCGCACCCGGTGCGCGAACTCGATGCCGACGACGTGGTCGTACAGGTCGAGGTCGCGGTCGAGCACGTACGCCTCGACCTGCTTCTGGCGCACGCCCTCGAACGTCGGGTTGTCGCCGACCGAGATCGCGGCCGGATACCGCACCCCGCCGTCGACGAGCCAGCCGGCGTAGACGCCGTCGCCGGGGATGAAGCCCTCGGCGTCGGGCGCCAGGTTCGCGGTCGGGTAGCCGAGCTCGCGCCCGCGCTTGAACCCGTGCACCACGAGCCCGCTCATGGTCGGCACGTGACCGAGCAACTCGGCGGCGTGCTCGACCTCGCCGGCCTCGAGCAGCTCGCGGATCCACGTGGACGACACGCGCCGCCCGCCCTCGGGCACCACGTCGTCGACGACGACGACCTCGAAGCCGAGCTCCTCGCCCTGACGTCGCAGCAGCCCGACGTCGCCCTCGTTGCCGCGGCCGTAGCGGAAGTCGTGGCCGACGAGCAGCACGCGCGCGCCGAGCGCCTCGACGAGGTAGCGGCGCACGAACTCGTCGGCCGTGTTGGCGGCCAGCGCGGCGTCGTAGTGCAGGAGCACGGTCGCGTCGAGCCCCGTGGTGGCGAGCAGCTGCAGCTTCTGCCGGGTGCTGATGAGCTGGGGCGGGCACCGGTCGGGTGCGTGGAAGGCGGCGGGGTGCCGGTCGAAGGTGATGGCGACGGCCTCGAGCCGTCGCTCCTCGGCGATCTCGCGCAGCTTCGCGATGACCGCGCGGTGCCCCTGGTGCACGCCGTCGAACTTGCCGATCGTGACGGCCGAGGGCCCGTAGCCGTGCGGGATCGCGTCGAGCCCGTCGAAGGTCCTCACGAGCGGCCTCCCGAGGCGGCGCGACGGGCATCGGATGCCGCGCCAGGGGCCGGCGCCGCGGCATCCGTTCGCGGCGGGTGGGTGGCGAGCCACCACATGCCGAGGGGCGGCAGGACGAGCGGGATGAACAGGTAGCCCATGCCGAAGAACGACCACACGGTCGCATCCGGGAAGAGGTCGGGGCGGATGACGCTCAGCGTGCCCACGACGATGACGCCCGTGAACTCGAAGACGATCGTGACCCACGCCACCCGGTACGAGGTGCGGCCGGGGCGGACGAGCGCGATCGTCGCGATGACGTAGACGACCGCGGCGAGCGCCGACAGCGTGTACGCGAGCGGCGCCTCGTCGAAGCGCTGCACGATCTGGGTGAAGCTGCGACCGGTGGCCGCGAGCGCGAGCACCGCGTACACGGCGACGAGGACGCGGCCGATGCCGCTCATGCGGCCCGGCTTCGCGGCGGGCTCGGTGGTGCTGCGTGCGTCGCTCATGTCCGTCGATTCTCCCAGACCGTGCCTCACGCCTGCTGCACGGTCCAGATCTGCAGCATGCGGTACACCATCACCGCGACGGCGAGCGCGGCGACGCCGCAGACGACCGTCGCCCAGCGGCTGCGCTCGAGCAGTGCCCAGAAGGCGGCCGCGGGCGGCAGCAGCAGCGCGCTGATGAGGTACACCCAGAACTCGAGGAGGCTCCCCGTGGGCGGGTTGCCGGCGCCCGGTGCGATGATCGCGACGACGACCTGCACGACGAGCAGCAGCTCGACGAGTGCGAGCACGCCCAGCACGAGGTCGTTGGGCACGCGCTTCGCGAGCCCGAGCACGACGCAGAGCAGGCCGCCGGCGACGGCGACCGCGACCTGGACGTAGGCGAACCACTCGATCATGCGCCCTCCTCGGCGGGGAATCCGGTGACGACCTTCAACTGCGGCCCGCGGCGCTCGACGATCGCGACGAGCACGTCGCCGGGGCCGATCGCGGCGAGGGGCCCGTCGTCCGCGTCGGCGGGCGCGTCGATGCGCTTGCCGTGGCGGAGGTCGCGGGCCGCGTCGTCGTCGATCACGACGACGGGCAGGGCGCGGCGGGCCGCCTCGGCGGGGGCGAGTCGTCGCGCGGCGACGTCGAACCCCTCGAGGCTGCCGGCCTCGGCGACGTCGAACCGGCCGATCCGGGTGCGGCGCAGGGCCGTGAGGTGGCCGCCGACGCCGAGCGCGGCGCCGAGGTCGCGCGCGAGCGCGCGGACGTAAGTGCCCGACGAGCACGCGACGCGCACGTCCAGGTCGAGCCACCCGTCGCCGGCTCGCGTGTCGAGCAGCTCGAACGCGGTGACCGTGACCGTGCGTGCCTTCAGCTCGACCTGCTCGCCGTCGCGCACGCGCTGGTAGGCGCGCTTGCCGTCGACCTTGACGGCGCTCACCGCGCTCGGGACCTGCTCGATGACGCCGGTCTGCTCGGCCATGCGCGCCGTGATCGCCTCGCCGGTGACGGCCGCGATCGCGTCGGCGGGTGCGGCGGCGAGGGCCTCGCCCTCGGCGTCGTCGGTGGTCGTGCCCCACCCGAGCCGCACGGTGGCGAGGTACTCCTTGTCGAGCCCGACGAGGTGGTGCAGCAGGCGCGTCGCGGAGTCGACGCCGATCACGAGCAGCCCGGTGGCCATGGGGTCGAGGGTGCCGGCGTGGCCGACCTTGCGGGTGCCCGCGAGGCGCCGGATGCGGGCGACGACGTCGTGGCTGGTCATCCCCTGCGGCTTGTCGACGAGGAGGATGCCGCTGTTCACGCCGTACAGGCTAACAGCGCGAGCGGATGCCGCCGCCCGGGCGTCCTACGCTGGACCGGTGAGGATCGGCATCATCGGCGCGGGCGCGCTCGGCGGCACGTTCGCGGCGCTGCTCGCCCGCGCGGGCCACGACGTCGAGGTGACCGCACGCGGGGCCGGGCTGGAGGCGATCCGCGCGGAGGGGATCCGCCTCTCGGGCGGCTACGGCGACGCGCACGTGCACCCCGCCGCGGGTGAGCGCCTCACCGCGCGGCCCGATCTCGTGCTCGTGTGCACCAAGGCGCAGGACGCGGAGGCCGCGATCGCGGCGAACGCGGACACCGTCGACGGCGCGACGGTCGTCGTCGTGCAGAACGGCCTCGACGGCGTCGCCACCGCCGAGCGACTGCTCCCCCGCTCGACCTGCCTCGGGATGCTCTCGATCATCGCGGCGAACTACACCGAGCCGGGCTCCGTCCGGGTCACGACCACCGCCGCGAGCTACCTCGGTCGCGGCGACGGCGAGCCCGACGAGGAGGTGCGGCGCGTGGCCGCGCTGCTCTCGGAGGCCGTGCCGGTGGTGGCGATCCCGAACTTCCGGGGCGCGCAGTGGACGAAGCTCGTCGTCAACATGCTGAACGCGGTGCCCGCGATCGTGGGCCGCAGCGTGCAGGACGTCGTCGACGACCGGGCCCTCCGCCGCGTGGTCGCCGCGTCGATGCGCGAGACCGTGCGGGTGGGCATGGCCCGCGGCATCCGCTTCGGGTCGCTGCAGGGGCTCGGCGACCGGCGGCTCAGGTTCTTCGCGCGGCTCCCCCTGGCGCTCGGGCAGCTGCTTCCGTGGTCGATGCGCGTGCGCATGGGCGACGTGCCGAACCTCGGCTCGACCCAGCAGAGCCTCCGTCGCGGGCAGCCGACCGAGATCGACTTCCTGAACGGCGCGGTCGTGCGCGAGGCGGAGGCCTCGGGCCTGGACGCCCCGGTCAACCGCGCGCTCGTCGGGCTCGTGCACGAGGTCGAGCGCGCGGGCGCCCCGCTGACCGCCGAGCGCGTGACCGCCGTGCTCGCCGCTAGCCGCCGGCGCCGGCGGAACCGCCCGGCCGGGGCCGCGCCGGGTCGCCGAGGTCGATGACGACCTGGGCCTGCTCGCGCGGATCGGACTCGCCGTAGGCGATGACATCCGCGGGATCGACCGGATCGCCGTCGACCGCGATCCGCACGTCCCACAGGTCGCGCAGCCGGCGTCGGAGCAGGAACCGTCCGTCGAGCACGAGGAAGGCGTCGGCCGGGCCGGTGCGCCACTTCGGCTCCACCCACGCGTCGCGGACGAGGTCGAACGCGCTCGTGACGAACGCCGTCGACCCCGCCATGCGGAACGGGTCGACGAGCGTGCGCCGCAGGGCGGACTCGTCGATGCCGTAGCCGAAGTACCGCTCCGGGGTGTCGGGGCCGAACTCGGCCTGCGCCTCCCGCGAGCGGTGGAAGTCCTCGACGCTCGCGCGGAACACGGCGAGGTCCCGTTCGCGCAGCACGTCGGCGAGGTCGTCGCCGAGCTGCGTCTTGCCGCTGCGCACCGGGCCGTCGATCGCGACGATGACCCGGCCGCGCCCCGTGTGGGCGAGGAATCCGTCGGCCACCCGCCGGAGGAACGCGACGCGCGGGGTCGTGACCAGCTCCATGCTCCGAGCGTACGCCCGGGTCTCCCGTTCGAACCGGGTTCGCGCACTCGAACCGGTCCACTCCGTGTTTCGGAGGCCGGACGCCGGTTCCGGCGGAGGCGCTCGGGTCGGCAGCGGCGAATAGGCTGAGCGGATGCCGCAGCCCGCCGCCACCGGGGACGCCCCCGACCCGGACCGCCTCGCGCCGGCGGTCGTCGAGTGGTTCGCGCACGCGGCGCGTCCGCTGCCGTGGCGCGCGGCCGACGTGTCGCCGTGGGCGGTGCTCGTGAGCGAGTTCATGCTGCAGCAGACCCAGGTGAGCCGCGTGCAACCGCGCTGGGAGGCGTGGATCGCGCGCTGGCCGACCCCCGCGGCTCTTGCGGCCGAGCCGCCCGCCGAGGCGGTGCGCGCGTGGGACCGGCTCGGATATCCGCGGCGGGCGCTGTGGCTGCACCGCGCCGCGACCGAGATCGTCGAGCGCCACGGCGGCGAGGTGCCCCGCGACCTCGACGACCTGCTCGCGCTGCAGGGCATCGGCCCGTACACGGCGCGCGCCGTCGCGGCGTTCGCATTCGGCGACCGGCACCCGGTCGTCGACACCAACACGCGACGCGTCATCGCCCGCGCCGTCGACGGGCGTGCCGAGGCCGGTCCCCCGGCGACCGCTCGCGACCTGGCCGCGATGGAGCGCCTGCTGCCCGCCGACCGCGACGCCGCGCACCGCTTCAACGCGGGAGCCATGGAACTCGGGGCCACGGTGTGCACGGCGCGGACGCCGCGATGCGACGCCTGTCCCGTCGCCGACCTGTGCGCCTGGCGGGCTCGCGGGTACCCCGCCTACGACGGACCGCGCCGTACCCGACAGGCGCGGTTCGCGGGCAGCGACCGCGAGGCGCGCGGCCTCGTGATGCGGGAGCTGCGAGCGGCCCACCGCCCAGTCCCCGCCGAGGAGCTCCGCCGCGCGCTTCCCGACGACCCCGAACGGTTCCGTCGCGCGCTCGAGGGTCTCGTCGCGGACGGCCTCGCGGTCGCCTCGCCCGACGGGTACGCGCTCCCGCACGCCTGATCCGGGCGCGGCCCGCGCGCCGCGGCATCCGCTCAGCCGGCGAGCCCGACGAGCAGGTGGGCCTCGACGGGCGCGTCGCGACCAGCGACCTGCAGGTCGCCGAGCGGCTCGGTCACCGCCGCGTCGCCGAGGCGCGCCCGGGTGGCGGCGGCGATCGCCACGCCGCCCACCGGCGCGCGGTGCTCGATGCGCGAGGCAACGTTCACCGTGTCGCCGATCACCGTGTACGTGCGCCCGCCGCCCGTGCCGAGGATGCCGACGTTCGCGGTCCCCGAGTTGACGCCCACGCGGAACCGCGGCCAGTCGGGATGGGCGGCCGCCACCGCGCCCGTGGCCTGCTGCAGCGCCAGGGCGGCGCCCGCCGCGCGGTGCGCGTGCGATGGCCCGGATGCGGCATCCGCTTCGAAGACCGCCATGACCGCGTCGCCGATCAGCCGGTCGACGCGCCCGCCGAAGCGCTCCACGAGCGGCGGGATCGCGTCGGTGAAGTACGTGTTGAGCATCGCCGTCACCTCCGCGGGGTCGTGCGACTCCGAGAACCGCGTGAAGCCGGCGAGGTCGGCGAACAGCACCGACACGTCGCGCTCGCCGGCGGCCGTGTCGTGGGTGTAGAGGCCCGCCCACCGCTCCTCGCGCCACGACCGCTGCGCCGCGACCGCGATGATGACGAACGCGGCGAGCATGAGCACGTGCCACTCCCACCACGACAGGTGCCAGTTGCGGCCGAGGGCCACGGCCACCTCCGCCTCGGCGAGCAGCGTGAACGCCGCGGCGAACGCGAGCGGCAGCGGCGAGGCGGCGTGGCGCGGCATCCGCAGGTAGAGGACGACCGCGACGCCGTAGAGCACGAGTCCGACCACGGCGAGCGCCGCGAACGGCACGGCCATGCGTTCGGGCGGCGCCGCCGCGTCCAGGGGACCCAGCCGCAGCAGCGACACCGCCGCCCAGCCGAGCATGACGACGACGAGGCCGCCGACCAGCCACGGCGCGAGCCGCACCACGCGTTCGCCGCGCGCACCGTCGAGGTCGAGGCTCGACCACGCCGCGAACACCGCGGCGACGGTGAGTCCGACGGGCGTCGCGAGGGCGAACCCCGTGTTCGACGCCTCGAGCAGCACGCCCGGCGTCGCGAGCGCGTGGAGCGCGAGGAACCCCGCCGCGGCGAGGAACGACAGCGACACGAGCACGAGGCGCGCGTCGCGCCGCAGCCGTGCGGCCGAGCCGACGGCCCAGGCCAGGGCCGCGTTGATCGCCCCGGCGGCCAGCACGATCCAGAAGTGCGCGGGCTGGTGCTCCCACTGCAGGTCGAGCGCGGGCCGGGCGATGAGGAGCCAGAGCCCCAAAAGGGGCACGGCGAGGATGGCGGCGACGAGCGCGACGCGGCCCCCGGTCGGCGGCGGGGCCACCGGCCCGGTCCCGGGCGCGATGCGGGTCATGCCGCCCCGCTCTGCTCCCCCTGCGCCCGCGCCTCGGCGAGGTGCGCGTGCACCGCGGACACCACGACCGATCCCTCGCCGACCGCCGAGGCGACCCGCTTGACCGAGCCGCGGCGGGCGTCGCCGACCGCGAACACCCCGGGCAGGCTGGTCTCGTGCGCGCCCGGCTCGCGATCGAGCGGCCACGCGCGGCGACCGCCCTCCGCGACGACGTCCGGGCCCGTGAGCACGTACCCCCACCGGTCGCGGAGCACCTCGGGCGGCAGCCAGCCGGTCCGCGGCGCCGCGCCGATGAGCACGAAGAGGCCGCCGCAGGGCTCCTCGCTCGTGGTTCCCGTCTCGCGGTCGCGGACGACGATGCGCTCGAGCACGCCGTCACCGCCGCCACCCACGACCTCGGCGCGGGTGCGCACCGCGACGCCCTGCGCGGCGAGCTGGTCGATGAGGTACTGCGACATGCTGTCCGCGAGCGATTCGCCCCGCACCAGCAGGGTGACGGATGCCGCGTACCGGGCCAGGTGCAGCGCCGCCTGCCCCGCCGAGTTGCCGCCGCCGACCACGAAGACGGGCCGGCCCGCCATCCCCTGCGCCTCCACCGCGGACGCGCCGTAGAACACGCCCGCCCCCTCGAGCCGCTCGAGTTCGGGCACCCCGAGCCGGCGGTAGGACACGCCCGTAGCGAGCACGACGCTGCGGCACCGCACGGCGAGGTCGGGCGCGATGCGGACGACGTAGCCCTCGGCGTCGCGTTCGAGCCCCGCGACCTCGCGCGCGTGCGCGAACCGCGCACCGAACACCCACGCCTGCTGGTACGCGCGCTGGGCGAGCTCCGAACCCGAGATGCCGCGCGAGAAGCCGAGGTAGTTCCGGATGAGCGAGCTGGATCCGGCCTGGCCGCCGATCGACTCCCGCTCGACCACGAGCACGTCGAGGCCCTCGGATGCCGCGTACACCGCCGCGGCCAGGCCCGCGGGCCCGGCCCCGACGACCACCACGTCGGCGACCCGGTCGACGTCGACGGAGGTGTCGAGCCCGTAGGCGGCGGCGAGCTCGGCGTTGCCCGGGTCGACGAACGCGCGCCCGTCGAGCATGACCACCACCGGCACATCGGGCACCTCGTGGATCCCCGCTCGCTCCAGGCGCTCCCGCGCCCGAACGTCGGCGGGTTCGAGCCAGTCGTGGGGCACGCCGCCGCGCGCGAGCAGGCTGCGCAGCTCGTGCGTGCGCGCCAGGCCGGCCCGGCCGATCACCGTGACCTCGCGGGGCCGCAGGCCGATCGAGCGTTCCCACTCGAGCAGGAACTCGGTGATGGTCCGGTGGAAGTACTCGTCGGGCGTGTGCCACGGCCGGATGACGTAGTACTCCAGTTCGCCGGCGGCCATGAGCGCGAGGATCTCCTCGCGCACGCCCGCATCGCCCCACTGCCCCCACTCGATGAGGCGCCCGCGCCGCACATCGGGGAACCACGACCGCGCGACCGCGAACACGCTCCGCCCGCCGACGTCGCCCGCGCGGTCGGCGAGGATGAGCGCGAGGGTGCCCGCGCCGTCGACCAGCCGTTCGATCCGGCGGGCGGCCTCGTGCTCGTCGACGACCTCGTCGATGCGGTAGTCGGCGCCGTAGCGGCGGGCGAGCTCGGCGACGACGGCCGAGCGCGCGTCCGCATCGCGTGCGACGACGAGGATCACGGGTGGTGCTGTCGCAGCCGACATGCGCGCCTCCTCCGCTGCTCCGGGCAGCGATCGGGGGCAGTGTACCGCCGGGGCCCCGCGGCGGACAGGGGCGAACGGATGCCGCGGGGCCCCCGCCCCGCGGCATCCGTTCGTCGCCTTGCCGCCTCGTCAGCTTGCGGCGGCCTGCACCCGCTCGCGGTCGGCGTCGTCGACGTCGCGGAGGTCGAGGCCGCGCGTCTCACGGGCGGCCCACACCGCGACGAGCGTGATCGCACAGGCCACGGCGACGTAGACGGCGACGGGCACGCTCGAGCCGTACTGCGACAGCAGGCCCGTGGCGATGATCGGGGCGAGGGAGCCGGCGAAGATCGAGGTGACCTGGTAGCCGAGGGAGACGCCCGAGTACCGCATGCGGGTCGGGAACATCTCGGCCATGATCGCGGGCTGGCTGGCGTACATCGCCGCGTGGAAGGTCAGGCCGAGGGCGATGGCGAGCCAGATCACGACCGGCTCGCCCGTGTCCATCATCGGGAAGGCGAAGAACGCCCAGGTCGCCCCCGCCACGGCACCGAACGCGTAGATCGGGCGACGTCCCACCCGGTCGGAGAGCCGGCCCCACAGCGGGATCACCACGAAGTGCACGAGGTGCGCGCCGACGAGCATGAGCAGCGTGTTCGAGGTGCCCTCCTGCACGACCTGCGTGAGGTACACGATCGAGAAGGTGACGACGACGTAGTACAGGATGTTCTCCGCCACGCGGAGGCCCATCGCGGTGATCACGCCGCGCGGGTACCGCTTGACGACCTCGAAGACGCCGTACGAGGTGGCCTTCGCGGCCTCGCGCTCGGCCTGCATCTCGAGGAAGATCGGCGCGTCGGTGATCTTGGTGCGGATGTACCAGCCGACGAACACGATCACCGCCGAGAGCCAGAACGCCACGCGCCAGCCCCAGCCGAGGAACGCCTCCTCCGTGAGCGTGGACGACAGCACGAACAGCACCAGGGTCGCGAGGAGGTTGCCGACGGGCACGGCCGCCTGCGGCCAGCTCGCCCAGAAGCCGCGCGACTTCGCGGGGCTGTGCTCGGCGACGAGCAGCACCGCGCCGCCCCACTCGCCGCCGACCGCGAAGCCCTGCAGGAACCGCAGGACGACGAGGAGGATGGGCGCGAGGATGCCGATCTGCGCGTACGTCGGCAGGCAGCCCATGAGGAAGGTGGCGACGCCGACGAGGATGATGCTGAACTGCAGCAGCCGCTTCCGGCCGTACTTGTCGCCGAAGTGGCCGAACACGATGCCGCCGAGCGGACGCGCGATGAAGCCGACCGCGTACGTGAGGAAGGCGGCGATGATGCCGTCGAGCGCGCTGCCGGTCTGCGCGAAGAAGACGGTGCCGAAGACGAGCGTCGCCGCCGAGGCGTAGAGGAAGAACTCGTACCACTCGACGACCGTGCCCGCCATCGAGGCGGTCACGACGCGGCGGAGGCTCGACGCGGTCGGGTTCGCGCTCGCCTCCCGAACGGGTGCCTGGGTCATTCGATGCTCCTTTGCATGGACCACGGGGGATGTGGACGCGGTTCGCGTCACGGCCGAGTCTGGCCTGCATCGATACGCAGAGCCAATGGCGAGATCCGCATCGCAGATGTGCGAAACTGCACACCATGTCGCTGACGACTCCCCGCCGCGCACCCAGCGCCGACGACCTCATCGTGCTCCTCGCCGTCGCCCGCGAGGGCCGCTACACGAGCGCCGCGAGCCGCCTGGGGCTGAACCACACGACCGTCGCGCGCCGCATCGAGTCGCTCGAGCAGGCGCTCGGCGGCCGGGTGCTCGTGCGCGGCACCGCGGGCTGGGTGCTGACCCCGCTCGGCGAGCACGCCCTCGCGGCGGCCGAGGAGGTCGAGGCCGCCCTGCGGCGCCTCTCCCCCGACGCGCCGGCCCTCGGCGGCGTCGTACGGCTCTCCGCGACCGACGGGTTCAGCGGGTTCATCGCCGCGCCGGCGATGGCCGCCCTCCGGGCGCGGCATCCGGATGTCTCGCTCGAGATCGTCGCGGCGACGCGTCGCGCCGCCCAGCAGCGGGTCGGCGTCGACCTCGAGGTCGTCGTCGGCCGGCCGCACGTGCAGCGCGCGGAGGCGATCCACCTCGGCGACTACGTGCTCGGGCTCTACGCGAGCCGCGCGTTCCTCGAGAGGAACGGGACGCCGGAGACGCTCGACGACCTGGCCGGCGGGCCGCTCGTCTACTTCATCGAGTCGATGCTGCAGGTCGACGCGCTGGATGCCGCACGCCGGTCCACGCGCGGCATGGTCGACGCCGTCTCGAGCACGAACGTGTACGTCCACGTGGACGCGACCCGGGCGGGCGCCGGGTACGGGCTGCTGCCGGCCTTCCTCGCCGATCCGCACGAGGACCTCGTTCGCCTGTTCCCCGATCGGATCGAGGAGCGCCTGCCGTACTGGCTCGTGTGCCGACCGGAGGCCCTCCGGCAGCCCACGGCCGTGGCCTTCATCGCCGCCCTCCGTGCGCGCATGGCCGAGGCCGCCGACGCCCTGCTCGGGCGGTCGGCGGCCTCGTCGTCTGCGGACGGCTGACGCGGTCAGCTCGCCGCCGGCGCGTCGCGGTCGTCCTCGTCCCGCTCCTCGGCCTCGCGAGGCGTCAGGTACGGGTCCGGGTCGCCGGCGTACTGCGCCGACGCGGCGAGCGTCGAGGTCTCCGCGTCGCGCTGGCGCGCCTCGCGGAGGAGCTCCTCGATGTGCTCGGCGTTCTCCGGGATCGCGTCGGCGATGAACTCGAGCGTCGGGGTGAGCCGCGCGGTGATGTTGCGGCCGACCTCGCTGCGGAGCATGCCCGTCGCGGCCTTGAGCGCGAGCGCGGAATCGCGCCGCTCCTCGTCGGTGCCGTAGACGGTGTAGAAGATGCTCGCGTGCTGCAGGTCGCCCGTCACGCGCACGTCGGTGATGGTGACGAATCCGAGTCGCGGGTCGCGCAGGCCCTTGTCGAGCCGCTTGGCCACGATCTCCTTGATGCGGTCCGCCAGCTTCCTGGCGCGCTGCGGATCGGCCATGATTCCCTGCCTTTCGTCGTGGGGAAGGGGACGGGGCCCCGCTCATCGCGGTGACGAGCGGAGCCCCGTGCCGTGGGCTAGGCCCGCGGCTTCTCGCGCATCTCGATGGTCTCGATCTCGTCGCCGACCTGGATGTCGTTGTACTTGCCGAGGCCGATGCCCGCCTCGAAGTCCGTGCGGACCTCGGTGACGTCGTCCTTGAACCGACGCAGCGACTCGATCGCGAGGTTGTCGCCGACCACCACGCCGTCGCGGATGACGCGGGCCTTGGCGTTGCGCGTGATCGTTCCCGACCGCACGATGACACCGGCGATGTTGCCGAACTTCGAGGAGCGGAACACCTCGCGGATCTCGGCCACACCCGACTGCACCTCTTCGAACTCGGGCTTGAGCATGCCCTTGAGCGAGTTCTCGATGTCGTCGATCGCGTTGTAGATGACGTTGTAGAAGCGCACGTCGACGCCCTCGCGGGCGGCGCGCTCGCGCGCCTTCACGTCGGGGCGGACGTTGAACCCGATCACGATCGCGTTGTCGATCGTGGCCAGGTCGATGTCGCTCTCGGTCACCGCACCCACACCGCGGTGGAGGATGCGCAGCTGCACCGAGTCGTCGACCTCGATCTTCATCAGCGACTCCTCGAGCGCCTCGACGGCACCCGACACGTCGCCCTTGATGATGAGGTTGAGCGCCTCGACCTTGCCCTCCTCCAGCGCACGCGTGAAGTCCTCGAGCGAGATGCGCTTGCGGGCCTTCGCCAGCTGCGCGTTGCGCTCGGCGGCCTCGCGCTTCTCGGCGATCTGGCGTGCCGTGCGGTCCTCCTCGGTGACGAGGAAGGTGTCGCCGGCGCGCGGGACGCTCGAGAGGCCCTGCACCTGCACCGGGCGCGACGGCGTCGCGGCGGTCACCGGGTCGCCGTTCTCGTCGCTCATCGCGCGGACGCGGCCGTAGGCCGTGCCCGCGACGATCGCGTCGCCGACCTTGAGCGTGCCCGACTGGATGAGCACGGTCGCCACGGCGCCGCGGCCCTTGTCGAGCTTGGCCTCGATGGCCACGCCTCGGGCGTCCTTGTCGGGGTTCGCGCGCAGGTCGAGTCCGGCGTCGGCGGTCAGGAGCACCGCGTCGAGCAGTTCCTGGATGCCGATGTTCTCGCGCGCCGAGACGTCGACGAACATGACGTCGCCGCCGTACTCCTCGGCCACGAGGCCGAACTCGGTGAGCTGCTGGCGCACCTTGGCCGGGTTGGCGTCGGGCTTGTCGATCTTGTTCACCGCGACCACGATCGGCACGTTCGCCGACTGGGCGTGGTTCAGCGCCTCGACCGTCTGCGGCATGATGCCGTCGTCGGCCGCGACCACGAGGATCGCGATGTCGGTCACCTGCGCACCACGGGCTCGCATGGCGGTGAACGCCTCGTGACCCGGGGTGTCGATGAAGGTGATCGCGCGGTCGATGCCCTCGTGCTCGGTGTGCACCTGGTACGCACCGATGTGCTGCGTGATGCCGCCGGCCTCGCCGGCGACCACGTTCGCACTGCGGATCGCGTCGAGGAGGCGCGTCTTTCCGTGGTCGACGTGGCCCATGACGGTGACGACCGGCGGACGCGGCATGAGGTCCTCGTCGGTCTCGTCCTCGAGCTCCTGGTCGAGGTCGATGTCGAAGCCCTCGAGCAGCTCGCGGTCCTCGTCCTCCGGCGACACGACCTGGATCTTGTAGCCGAGCTCGGCGCCGAGCACCTCGAAGGTGGCCTCGTCGAGCGACTCGGTCGCCGTGGCCATCTCACCGAGGTGGAAGAGCACGGTGACGAGCGAACCGGGGTTCGCGTCGATCTTGTCGGCGAAGTCCGAGATGGACGCGCCGCGACGCAGGCGGATGACGGTGTTGCCGTCGCCGCGGGGGACGCTCACGCCGCCCAGCGACGGCGCCTCCCGCATCTCGAATTCCTGCCGCTTCGTGCGCTTCGACTTGCGGGCCTTGCTCTTGCCGCCGCCACGACCGAACGCGCCGGCCGTGCCGCCGCCGGGGCCGCGACCGCGACCGCCGCCACCCGCGGGACGCGGGCCGCCGAAGCCGCCGCCGGGCGCACCGCC
>NZ_LQGY01000013.1 GCF_001620055.1 Agromyces sp. NDB4Y10
GCGCGGCGCGGGCGTCGAGGTCGAGGCGCGGCTCACGGCGCTCGCCGACCTCGCGCCGCTCGTCGCCCGGGTCCGGCGCCTGTTCGACCTCGACGCCGACGCCGTCGCGATCGACGAGGCGCTCTCGGCCGACCCCGCGCTCGCCCCGTCGGTCGCAGCGGTGCCGGGCATCCGCATGCCCGGCGCGCTCGACGCGCACGAGCTCGTCGTGCGCGCACTGGTGGGCCAGCAGGTCTCGGTGGCCTCCGCACGCACCGCCCTCGGGCGGCTCGCCGAGGCCCTCGGCGAACCGCTGGGCACCACCGGCCGACCGGGTCCGGCGCCGATCGACGCCGACGGGCCCCGGCGGCTCTTCCCCACGCCGGCCGCGATCGCCGCCGAGGGCGCCTCGGTGCTGCGGGGACCGGCTGCCCGCATCCGGACGATCGTGGACGTGTGCGCGCGCCTGGCCTCCGGCGACCTCGTGGTCGCCCCCGAGCGCGAGCGCCACGAGCTCCGGGCCGACCTGCTCGCCGTGCCGGGGATCGGCCCGTGGACCGCCGGCTACCTCGCCATGCGCGTCACCCGCGAGCCCGACGAGCTCCTCGTGTCCGACCTCGCGCTCCGCAACGGCGCCGCGCGCCTGGGCCTGCCCGCCGACCAGCGCGGGCTCGCGGAGCGCGGGGCGGCGTGGGCGCCGTGGCGCAGCTACGCGTCGATGCACCTGTGGCGCGCGGCATCCGCCTGACCCGCGTTGTCGACGTCGCGGAGCATCGGAGCCCGGTCGTTGTACATCTCGCACAGCCGCCCGGCTGGACCGGTGGATAGTCTGGGATGGTGAAGTTCGCGCACCTCCGAGTCGACGGCCAGCCCACCCCCCGACTCGCGACGGTGATCGGCGATGACGCGCTCTTCCTCGACGACCTCCTCCCCGACGCCCCGCGCGACCTGCAGGACCTGATCGAGCGCGGCCCCGACGCCCTCGACGAGGTGCGCGCCGCGGTCGCGACAGCCGTCGACCGCGGGGCGCCCACCACCCCCGTCGCCGAGCTCCGGCACTCCTCCGCGGTGCTCCGCCCCGCCCAGGTGCTCGCGATCGGCGCGAACTACGCCGCGCACGCCTCGGAGCTGAAGCTGCGCTCCGAATCCGCGATGACCATCTTCTCGCTGTGGCCCAACTCGCTGACCGGGCACGGCCAGACCACCGAGTGGGCCGGCGACGTCGCGACCCAGGTCGACTACGAGGCCGAGCTCGGCGTCATCATCGGCACCGCCGCGAAGGACGTCTCCCCCGTCGACGCCCTCGACCACGTCTGGGGCTACACGGTCGTCAACGACATCACCGCACGCGACATCCAGTTCAGCGAGGCCCAGTGGTCGCGCTGCAAGTCGTTCGACGGCTTCACCCCCACGGGCCCGGTCGTCGTCACCGCCGACGAGATCGCCGACCCGCAGGACCTCTGGCTCACCACGAACCTCGACGGGCACATCCTCCAGGACGCGTCGACGAACGAGATGGTGCGCAGCGTGGCCGAGATCATCTCGTACCTGTCGAAGACCGCGACGCTGCCGCCCGGCACGCTCATCTCGACGGGCAGCCCCGGCGGCGCCGGCTACAGCCGCAACCCGCAGGTGTTCCTGAAGGACGGCTCCACCGTCACCGTCAGCATCGAGGGCATCGGCTCGCTCACCACGCACTGCCGCGTGGTCTGACGCGCCGCCCGCAGCGACGCGAAAGGGCGGATGCCGCGGCATCCGCCCCCTCGCCGTCGCCGCGGACTCAGTCGCTCGGCTCGCCCTTGCGCTCGATCGCCGGGATCGCCTCGGTGATCGGGTGCACGCCGGACAGTCGCGACGGCGAGAGCTGCCGCGTCACGTCCTCGCGGGTCATGAGGCCGGCCTCCACGACGAGGTCGGCCACCGGACGACCCGTGGCGAGCGCCTGCTTGGCGAGCTTCGCCGCCTCGGTGTAGCCGATGAACGGGATGAGGGCGGTGATGACGCCGACGCTCGAGGCGACCTGCGCCTCGAGCCGCTCCGTGTTCGCCGTGATGCCGTCGACGCAGTTCACGCGCAGCGTCCAGCACGCCTGCCGCATCCAGGTGATCGACTGGAGCAGGGAGTGCGCGATGACCGGCTCGAACGCGTTCAGCTGGAGCTGGCCGTTCTCGGCGGCCATCATGACCGTGACATCCGCCCCCGCGACCGCGTACGCGACCTGGCTCACGGCCTCGGGGATCACCGGGTTCACCTTGCCGGGCATGATGCTGGAGCCCGCCTGCTTCGGCGGGAGGTTGATCTCGGCCAGGCCCGCCTGCGGACCGGAGGAGAGCAGGCGCAGGTCGTTGCAGATCTTCGAGAGCTTGATCGCGCTGCGCTTCAGCGCGCTCGAGAAGGTCATGAACACGCCCGTGTCGCTCGTGGCCTCGACGAGGTCGGGCGCGGTCTCGAGGTGCTGGCCGGTGATCTCGCTGAGATGGCGCACCACGGATGCCGCGTAGCCGGGGTCGGCCGTGATGCCGGTGCCGATCGCCGTGGCGCCGAGGTTCACCTCGGAGAGCAGCTTGATGGTCTCGCGGAGGCGGGCGATGTCCTCGCCGAGCGTCGTGGCGAAGCTGTGGAACTCCTGCCCGAGCGTCATGGGGACCGCGTCCTGCAGCTGGGTGCGGCCGACCTTCAGCACCTCGTGGAACTCGCGGCCCTTGCGACCGAACGAGATGCGCAGCTGGTCGAGCTGGATGAGCATGGTCGTCAGCGACGCGGTCATCGCGAGCTTCAGCGCGGTCGGGTACGTGTCGTTCGTCGACTGGCTGCGGTTGACGTCGTCGATCGGGTGGAGCACGTCGTAGCGCGCCTTGCCGTAGCCGGCGATCTCGAGCGCGACGTTGGTGATGACCTCGTTCGCGTTCATGTTCGTCGACGTGCCCGCGCCGCCCTGGATGACGCCGACCACGAACTGGTCGTGGAACTCGCCGTCGATGATGCGCTGGCAGGCCTCCTCGATCCAGGCCTGCTTCTGCGGCTCGAGCGCGCCGAGTTCCTTGTTGGCGCGCGCTGCCGCCTGCTTGACCTGCGCGAGGGCGACCACGAGCTCGGGGTAGACCGAGATGGGTCGCTTGGAGATCGGGAAGTTCTCGAGCGCGCGCATGGTGTGCACGCCCCAGTACGCGTCGGCCGGAACCTCGACCGAGCCGAGCGAGTCGGTCTCGGTGCGGGTCGGGCCCAGGTGGTTCGCGGTGATCGCCGGATCCTCAGCGGATTCGCTCACGGCGGTCGGGTGGGATGGTCGGATCGTCGACACGTATGGCTCCATCGCCTCTTCGGGTGCGCGGGATCGCCGCGCGGGGTCGATTCGAGCCTACTCGCGGGGCCTGCGGCGCCGTTCGCAGCGGCCCGGCGCTTCCGTGCGTGGCCGAGCGGGCGGCGCAGCTTTCGTGCGCCGCCCGCTCCGTCCGTCCGTCAGGCCTTCGGGTCGCCCGTCGGCTCGTCGACCGTCGCGCGTCCGGACGCGTCGACGCCGTCCATCGCGAGCAGCTCCTCCTCGACCCGGCCGCCGTAGCCCTCGGCCTGGGGGTCGCCGTGGAGGCCGCCGGAGACGGCGTACTCCTCCTCGGGCGAGAGCACGAGGCGGTGGCGTCCGTACACGCCGAAGCCGATGAGCATGACCGCGTACACGATCGCGATGGCGATGATCGCCGGCACGAAGGTCGGGTTCAGCAGGAAGCCGAGGAAGATGAGCCCCGAGATCGCCGCCGCGGTGATCGCGCCCGGCACGCCCCACGGACTGCGGTACGGGCGCTTGGCGTTCGGGTACTTCCGGCGGAGGATCACGTACGCGATCATCTGCAGGATGTAGGCGAGCACGGCGCCCCACACGGCGATGTTCAGCACGATCGCGCCGGCGACCGCGCCCGCGCCCTCCTCGTCGACCCGCGCCAGCAGGTCCAGGACCACGAGCGCCGCGAAGCCGATCACGGCACCTGCGACGAGCGCGACCCACGGCGTCTGCCGCTTGCCGGTGAGCGAGAGGAACTTCGGGTAGTACCCCGCGCGCGAGAGCGAGTACATGTTGCGCCCGTAGGCGAACATGATGCCCTGCAGCGAGGCGAGCAGGCCGATGAGCGCGAACAGCGCGAGCACCGCCGCGAGCCCGTCGCCCACGATGACGCGGAAGCCGTCGAGCAGCGGCTCGCCCGCGCTGCCGGTCGCCTCGGCGCCGACGACCCCGGTGTTCAGGAACAGCACCAGGAGGCCGGTGACGATGAGGGTGGCGCGCGCGATGATGCCGGCGCGCGGGATGTCGCGGACCGGGTTGTGCGACTCCTCGGCGGCCAGCGGGAGCTCCTCGATGCCGAGGAAGAACCACATCGCGAACGGCAGGGCGAACAGGATCGGCAGCACGCCGTGCGGCAGGAACGCGCTCTGGCCCGGGTCGGGCTGGATGTCGAACAGGTTGTCCCACGAGAACTGGCCCGAGAACAGCGCCATGACCGAGAAGACGAGCAGGATGCCGATGGAGATGATCGAGACCACGATGGCGAACTTGAACGAGATGTTCGCCCCGGCCGCGTTGATGCCGATGAAGACGGCGTAGAGGATGATCCACCAGACCGGTCCCGGCATCGAGAAGCCGAGCAGCTCGCTCGTGATCGCGTCGGCGTAGGAGGCCGAGAAGAACACGATCACCGCGGTGGTCGCGACGTACTCGATGGTCTCCGCGAGGCCCGTGACGAAGCCGCCCCACGGCCCCATCGCGGCGCGCGAGAACGAGTAGGCGCCGCCGGTGTGCGGCATGGCCGACGCCATCTCGCCGATGGAGAAGATCAGGCCGTAGTACATGACCACGAGGATCGCGAACGCGATGAGCATGCCGCCGAAGCCGGCGAAGTCGATGCCGAAGTTCCATCCGGAGAAGTCGCCGGAGATGACCGCGGCGACGGCGAGGCCCCACAGGCCCCAGACTCCCGCGGCTCGCGTGAGTCGGCGTTTCTCGAAGTAGCCCTGGTCGGCGGTCGTGTAGGTCACGCCCGAGACCTTGAGGGTGTCTTTCGCCATGTGGCGCTCTCCTGTCCGTCATCGCGCGGGCCTCCGGGGGCGGGCGCGGGGTGCGATGCTGTGCGCCACATGATAGGGCGGCAATGGTCGCTCGTACAGACCTTTTTCGGGTGGCCCCCCGACGCCGAGCGACGAGACGGCCCGGCAGCCGCCTAGGCACGGATGCCGCGGCGTGATGTAATGGGCGGCGAACCCGACCATTTGACGCGAGGAGGCGCCCGACATGGCGGCACCCACCGGATATCTCAGCCTCGACGGGCTCCGCTCCGCGGTCGCCGACGGCCACGTCGACACCGTGATCGTGGCGTTCACCGACATGCAGGGCCGGCTCGTGGGCAAGCGCGTCTCCGCGCGGCTGTTCCTCGAGGAGGTCGCCCTGCACGGCGCCGAGGCGTGCAACTACCTGCTCGCCGTCGACGTCGAGATGAACACCGTCGACGGCTACGAGATGTCCAGCTGGGAGCGCGGCTACGGCGACATGGCGCTCGTCCCCGACCTCTCGACCCTCCGGATGGCCCCGTGGCTCGAGGCGAGCGCGCTCGTGACGGCCGACCTGACCTGGCTCGACGGCCGCCCAGTGGAGGCGTCGCCCCGCCGCATCCTGCAGCGCCAGCTCGACCGGCTCGCCGAGCGCGGCCTCACGGCCTACGTGGGCACCGAACTCGAGTTCATCGTCTTCGACGACTCGTACCGCGACGCCTGGCGGAAGGGCTACCGCGACCTCACGCCCGCGAGCGACTACAACATCGACTACGCGCTGCTCGCCTCGACCCGGATGGAGCCGCTGCTGCGCGACATCCGGAACTCGATGGACGGCGCCGGCATGTACTGCGAGGGCGTCAAGGGCGAGTGCAACCTCGGCCAGCAGGAGATCGCCTTCCGCTACACCGACGCGCTCGGCACCTGCGACAACCACTCGATCTACAAGAACGGCGCGAAGGAGATCGCCGACCGGCACGGCAAGGCGCTCACGTTCATGGCCAAGTTCAACGAGCGCGAGGGCAACAGTTGCCACATCCACATCTCGCTGCGGAGCGACTCCGGCGAGGCCGTGTTCGCCGACCCTGCCGACGAGCGCGGCATGTCGACGATGTTCAAGCACTTCCTCGGCGGGCAGATCGCCGCGATGCGCGAACTCACCCTCTTCTCGGCGCCGAACATCAACTCCTACAAGCGCTACGTGGCGGGCAGCTTCGCCCCGACCGCGATCGCCTGGGGCCTCGACAACCGCACCTGCGCGCTGCGCGTCGTCGGCCACGGGCTCGGCCTGCGCGTCGAGAACCGGGTCCCCGGCGGCGACGTCAACCAGTACCTCGCCGTCGCCGCCCTCATCGCCGCGGGCCTGCACGGCATCGACCACGAGCTCGACCCGGGCGACGTGTTCGTCGGCAACGCGTACGAGAGCGACGTCGCGCGCGTGCCCGCGACCCTCCGCGAGTCGGCCGACCTGTTCGCCGGGTCGGCGATCGCCCGCGACGCGTTCGGCGACGAGGTCGTCGAGCACTACCTCAACAACGCGCGCGTCGAGCTCGCCTCCTACGACGCCGCCGTGACCGACTGGGAGCGGGTCCGTGGCTTCGAGCGCTTCTGAGTCCGACGTCGGCGCGCCCGTCATCGGGGTGACCACCTACCTCGAGCGGTCGCAGACGGGCGTCTGGGACCTGCCCGCGTCGTTCCTCCCGAAGGTGTACCTCGACGCGGTGACGGACGCGGGCGGCATCGCCGTGCTCCTGCCGCCCCAGCCGGTCACCCCGGAGATCGCGCGCCGGGTGCTCGCGGGCGTGGACGGGCTCATCGTCTCCGGCGGCGCCGACGTCGACCCGCGACGGTACGGACAGGCTCCGCACGAGCGCACCGGCGCCCCCCGCACCGATCGGGACGCCTGGGAGGATGCGCTGCTCACCGCGGCGATCGACGAGGACGTGCCCTTCCTCGGGATCTGCCGCGGCGCGCAGATGCTGAACGTCGCCCTCGGCGGCACGCTCGTGCAGCACCTGCCCGACGTGGTCGGCCACGAGGAGTACCAGCCGGCGCCCGCCGTGTTCGGCGCCAAGCGGGTCTCGGTCGAGCGCGGCAGCCGGCTCGACGCGATCCTCGGCGAGGTCGACGAGCCGCGCGGCGAGATCGACGTGCACGTCTACCACCACCAGGCGATCGACCGCGTGGCCGACGGCCTGACCGTCACCGCACGCACGGCCGAGGGCGTGATCGAGGCCGTGGAGGTCGACGACGCCGCGTTCGGCGTGGCCGTGCAGTGGCACCCCGAGGAGAACGCCGCCGACCGCCGCCTCTTCGCCGGGCTCGTCGACGCCGCCCGAACCCGCCGCGCCGCCCGGACCGCAGCCGACCCGAGGAGGGACTCCGCGTGAGCCACACCATCGTCAACCCCGCCGACGAGACCGTCGTGACCACCGTCGAGGCGGCCACGGTCGACGAGACGGATGCCGCGATCGCCGACGCCGCACGCGCCCAGCGCGAGTGGGCGCGCGCGGCGCCCGCCGACCGGGCGCGGGTGCTCCGCCGGTTCGCCGACGCCGTCGACGGCGCGATCGACGAGCTCGCCGGACTCGAGGTCCGCAACTCCGGCCACCCCGTCGGCCAGGCCAGGTGGGAGGCCGGCCACGTGCGCGACGTGCTCGAGTACTACGCCGCGGCACCCGAGCGGATGTCGGGCCGCCAGATCCCCGTCGCCGGCGGGCTCGACGTGACGTTCCACGAACCGCTCGGCGTCGTCGGGGTGATCACGCCGTGGAACTTCCCCATGACGATCGCCTCGTGGGGATTCGCGCCGGCGCTCGCCGCGGGCAACGCGGTCGTGCTGAAGCCCGCGGAGTGGACCCCGCTCACGAGCCTCCGCCTCGCCGAGCTCGGCCTCGAGGCGGGCCTGCCCGAGGGGCTGTTCCGCGTCATCCCGGGCCGCGGCTCGGTCGTCGGCGAACGGTTCGTCACGAACGAGACCGTGCGGAAGGTGGTGTTCACGGGCTCGACCGAGGTGGGCAAGCGCATCATGGCCGGCTGCGCCGACCAGGTGAAGCGCGTCACGCTCGAGCTCGGCGGCAAGAGCGCGAACCTCGTCTTCGCCGACGCCGACCTCGAGCGGGCCGCGGCGACCGCGCCGTACGGCGTCTTCGAGAACGCCGGGCAGGACTGCTGCGCCCGCAGCCGCATCCTCGTCGAGCGCTCGGTGTACGACCGCTTCATGGAGCTGCTGGAGCCCGCCGTGCAGGGCGTGAAGGTCGGCGACCCCGCCGACGAGTCCACCGAGATGGGCCCGCTCGTCGCGCGCACCCACCTCGACCGCGTGGCCTCGTTCGTGCCGGATGACGCGGACGTCGCCTTCCGCGGCACCGCGCCCGACGGCCCGGGCTTCTGGTTCGCCCCGACGGTGCTGACCCCCGCCCGCGACTCGCGCGCCGCGCGCGAGGAGATCTTCGGACCGGTCGTCTCGGTCTTCCCGTTCGATGACGAGGCCGACGCGATCTCGTTCGCCAACGCGAGCGAGTACGGCCTGTCCGGGTCGGTGTGGACGCGCGACCTCAGCCGCGGCATCCGCGTCGCCCGGGCCATCGAGTCGGGCAACCTGTCGGTCAACTCGCACTCGTCGGTGCGCTACGCGACCCCGTTCGGCGGCTTCAAGCAGTCGGGCCTCGGACGCGAGCTCGGTCCCGACGCCCCGTTGGCCTTCACCGAGACCAAGAACGTCTTCTTCGCCGTCGACCAGCCGCCGGTGGTCGCGTAGCTCGGCGCGCGGCCCGGAACCTGAACCCAAGGAGCACCATGGCAGACCTCACCCGCATCGACCTCACCCAGCGGCTCGCGGGCCGCGTGGCCGTCATCACCGGCGGCGCCTCCGGCATCGGACTCGCGACCGCGAAGCGCCTCGCCGCGGAGGGCGCGAAGGTGGTGATCGGCGACCTGGACGCCGCCGCCGGCGAGGCCGCGGCATCCGTCGTCGACGGCCTGTTCGTGCAGGTCGACGTGACCGACCAGGAGCAGGTCGACCACCTGTTCGACGAGGCGGCCCGCGTCTACGGCTCGGTCGACGTCGCCTTCAACAACGCCGGCATCTCACCGCCCGACGACGACTCGATCGAGACCACCGAACTGCCCGCCTGGCAGAAGGTGCAGGACGTCAACCTGAAGTCGGTCTACCTGTGCTCGCGCGCCGCGCTCCGGCACATGGTCGCGCAGGGCCGCGGGTCGATCATCAACACCGCGTCGTTCGTCGCGGTGCTCGGCTCGGCGACCTCGCAGATCTCGTACACCGCGTCGAAGGGCGGCGTGCTCGCCATGAGCCGCGAGCTCGGCGTGCAGTTCGCCCGGCAGGGCATCCGCGTGAACGCCCTCTGCCCCGGGCCGGTCAACACGCCCCTGCTGCAGGAGCTCTTCGCGAAGGACCCCGAGCGCGCGCAGCGCCGGCTCGTGCACGTGCCCGTCGGCCGGTTCGCCGAGCCCGAGGAGCTCGCGGCGGCCGTGGCGTTCCTCGCGAGCGACGACGCGTCGTTCATCACCGGCTCGACGTTCCTGGTCGACGGCGGCATCAGCTCCGCCTACGTCACGCCGCTCTAGGCTCGAACCATGACCACGGGTGCGGGCGAGGGGGCGTCGGCGACGGATGCCGCGGCCGGTCCGCCCGCGCCCGAGCCCGCCTCGCTGCTGAGCGCCGACCTGCTGCTCACCCCCGCCCGGCCGGCGAACGCGTTCGAGGAGACCGTGCAGCGGCTGCTGCAGTCGATCCGACTGGGCCTCATCGCACCCGGCGAGCGCCTCCCGCCCGAGCGCGAGCTCGCCGGCACGCTCGAGGTCAGCCGCGACACGCTGCGCGACGCGATCGGATCGCTCGCCGACGCGGGGTGGGTCGTGTCGCGGCGCGGGCGCTACGGGGGCACGTTCGTCGCCGATCCGCTCCCCGCGCACACCACGCCGCACTCCCCCGCCCCGCCGACCGACCCGGAGGCGCTGGCCGCCGAGCTCGAGGACACCCTCGCCCTCCGTGCGGTCGTCGAGGTGGGGGCCGCGCGGCGGGCCGCCGAGCGTCCGCTCGCGGCATCCGACCGCGAACGCCTGTGGCAGGCCTACCGGGACTGCCACGACGCCGGGCCCGGGCAGTACCGGATGGCCGACTCGCGATTCCACCTCCTCATCGCCGAACTGCTCGGGGCGACGAGCGTCATCCCGCTCATGGCGGACGTGCGCATGCGGGTCAACGCGTTCCTCGACGGCATCCCGCTGCTCTCGCCGAACATCGCGCACTCCGACGAGCAGCATCGCGCCATCGTCGAGGCGATCCTCCGCGGCTCGGGCGACGACGCGGCCCGCGCGATGGCCGAGCACCTCGAGGGAACCGAGGCGCTGCTCCGCGGCTTCTACGGCTGACCGGAGTCGATGCCGGCGACCTCGAACAGGCGCCATCGGCCGGGCACGCCCTTCAGGGCGTGCTCGCCGTGGTCCTCGAACCGGATCGGCGATCCGACCACGAGGTCCTTCACCGTCCCCGAGACGAGCACCCGACCGGCCCCGGCCAGCGCCATGACCCGCGCCGCGATGTGGACGGCGATGCCGGCGACGTCGCCGTCGTGCAGTTCGACCTCGCCGCTGTGCAGCCCGGCGCGAATGTCGATGCCCAGCGTCCGGACCGCGCTCGCGATCTCCGATGCGCAGCGCACGGCGCGCGCGGGCCCGTCGAAGATCGCGAGGAAGCCGTCGCCCGTGGTGCCGATCTCCCTTCCCCGGTACCGCTCGAGCTGCGTGCGCACGAGCGCGTCGTGCGCGTCCTTCAGGTCCAGCCAGCGGCGGTCGCCGAGCCGGGCGGCCGCATCGGTCGAGCCGACGATATCGGTGAAGAGCACCGTGGCGAGGACCCGGTCGTCGACGGTCTCCGCGCGATCGCCGGTGAGGAACTCCCCGATGCGGTCGAGCACCGGATCCGCGTCGACGAAGGGCGGGTACCAGTCGGCCCCCGGAAGCTCGGCATACGTCGCGCCCGGGATGTGCTCGGCGAGGTACCTGCCCATCGCCACCCGGTAGTGCCGGTTGCCCGCGCGGTGCAGCACGAGCGTGGGGACGTTGATGCTCGGCAGCACCGACCGGACGTCGAGGTGGAGGACCCAGCGGTAGATCCGCGTCGCCGTCGCCGGCGACGCCGACAGGCGCATGTAGCGGCCGGCCCAGCGCTGCATCTGGGGGTCGTCGGCGACGCCCGGAGCCGAGAGCGGCAGGACGACGTCGCCGCGGCCCCAGCCCCGCTCCCACTCGACGAGCAGCTTCTCGGAGGTCTCCTCGGGCATCCCGATCGGGTAGTCGGGGGCCCGGAGCATCCGAGCGAACGTATTGACGAGCACCAGGGCGCGCGTGCGCTGCGGGTACGTGGCCGCGAACGTCATCGCCATCGGGCCGCCCTCGGCGTCGCCGAGGAGCGCGGCGCTCTCGGACCCGACGGCATCGAGCACCGCGCGCGCGTCGTCCATCCAGTGCTCGAGCGTCGGCAGCGCGTTCATGGGCACCGGATCGGAGAGGCCTGCGCCGCGCTTGTCGAAGCAGATGACCCGCGCGTAGCGGGAGAGCCGGTCGAGGTAGCGGGCCATCGACGGGTGCTCGGTGATGACCTCGATGTTGCTCGCCCAGTTGCCGATGACGAGGAGGTCGAGGGGGCCGTGCCCGAACACTCGATAGGCGACGTAGCCGTCCTCGGTCGCCGCGTACCCGGGCTCGTCGGGTCGCGCCGCCCGGATCGGCCGCCCGTGCTCGCGCATCGTCCTCCTCCGAGCGCCAGACTACGCCCGCACCGCCGCGATGCGCCGGTGGCCGACACAGCCGACGCCCCGGTCGCGTGGACCGGGGCGCCGGGCGGATCGCGGGTCAGATGAAGGCGAACGGCACGAACGGCAGCAGGAACAGCCCGAACGCGACCGTGGCGAGGGCCGCGATCGCGACGCCGGCCAGGACCACGGCGTTCAGCACGATGCCCCAGATCGCCATCGTGCGCGCGGCGGGCTCGCGCTTCAGCGCGAGGATGCCGAGCACGAGGCCCGCGGCCGGCACGACGAAGGTGAAGCCGGCGACGAACGAGACGAGGCCGAGCACGAGGCTCGAGATGGCGAAGCCGCGCTGCTCCTCGACGACGGGCGCGGATCCGACGGCGTAGGGCGACGCGTCGTCGCCGGGCGACGGCGTCGCGGTCGGAGTGGTCATGGGATCGGTTGCGGTGGTCATCGCGGGGTTCTCCTGTTCGAGCGGATGCCTCAACGCTACGGAGCCCTCCGGAGCCGCGGTATGGGGTGAACCCCCGGATCCGCGGGGCGGCTGACGCGAGGGCGGCCGCACCGGGTAGCATCCGTGCAGCCCCCACCACGACCCGATCGGAGCCCTATGCCCCTGCCCTGGACCCTGCACGGCGACGGCGCCCACGTCGCGCCCGGCGACGTCGTCGCCCCCGGCGAGCGCCTCTCCTGGCCGCGCACCATCGGCCTCGGCGCGCAGCACGTCGTCGCCATGTTCGGCGCGACGTTCCTCGTGCCCATCATCACGGGCTTCCCGCCCGCGACCACCCTGTTCTTCTCGGGCATCGGCACGATCCTGTGCCTGCTCGTCACGGGCAACCGGGTGCCGAGCTACCTCGGTTCGTCGTTCGCGTTCATCGCGCCGATCACGGCCGCGATGGCCGCGGAGGGCGTCGCCGACCCGGTGGGGGCGGCGCTGTTCGGCATCGTCGTGGTGGGCGTACTGCTCGCGGTGGTCGGGCTCGTGGTGCAGTTCGCGGGCTCGCGGTGGATCGACGTCCTCATGCCCCCCGTGGTGGCCGGCGCCATCGTGGCGCTCATCGGCCTGAACCTCGCCCCCGTGGCCAAGGCCAACTTCCAGGAGGCCCCGCTGACGGCCCTCGTGACCCTCGTGGCGGTGCTCGTCGCGAGCGTCGCGTTCCGCGGCATCCTCGGGCGTATGTCGATCCTCCTCGGCGTCCTCGTCGGCTACGCCGTCGCGGTCGTGCAGGGCGAGGTGGACTTCGCCGCGGTCGGCGAGGCCGCGTGGGTCGGGCTGCCGCAGTTCCACCTCCCCGCGAACCCGCTGGCGGATGCCGCGGTCTGGGGACTCCTGCCGGCGTTCCTGCCCGTGGTGCTCGTGCTCGTCGCGGAGAACGTCGGCCACATCCGCGGCGTCGCGCAGATGACCGACCAGCGCGTGAACGCGTACACCGGCCGGGCCCTGTTCGCCGACGGACTCGCGACGACCCTCGCCGGCTTCTTCGGCGGCTCGGGCACCACGACGTACGGCGAGAACATCGGCGTCATGGCCGCCACGCGCGTGTACTCGACCGCGGCGTACTGGGTGGCCGGGTCGTTCGCGGTGCTGCTCGGCCTGTCTCCGAAGGTCGGCGCGATCATCAACACGATCCCTCCGGGCGTGCTGGGCGGCGTGACGACCGCGCTGTACGGGCTCATCGGCGTCATCGGCGTGAAGATCTGGGTCGACAACCGCGTCGACTTCACGAACCCCGTGAACCAGTTCACCGCGGCGACGGCGCTCGTCATCGGGATCGCCGACTTCACGTTCAACGCCGGCGAGGTCGTGTTCAACGGCATCGCGCTCGGCACGATCGCCGCGATCGCGATCTACCACCTCATGAACGGCATCGCCCGGCTCCGCGGCACCGCGGCACCGGCGGAGCAGCCGGTCACGGGCGCGAGCGCGACGCCCGCACCCGACGCCCGCCACTGAGGCGAGACGACGAACGGCGGATGCCGCGGGGCGAGGTCCCCGCGGCATCCGCCGTTCCGGTACTGCGTGCGGCTAGCCGGCGATGAGCGTCTCGACCGGACCGCGCGTGAAGTAGATCACGAAGCCGACGGCCACGATCCACAGGAGCGGGCTGATCTCGCGCGCCTTGCCCGACAGCGCGCGCACGACGACCCAGCTGACGAAGCCCGCGCCGATGCCGTTGGCGATGGAGTACGTCAGCGGCATGACCGTGACCGTGAGGAACACGGGCAGCAGGACGCTGAAGTCCGACAGGTCGATGCCGCGGATCTGCGACATCATCAGCGCGCCGACGATGACGAGGGCCGCGGCGGCGACCTCGGACGGCACGATCGACGTGAGCGGGGTCAGGAACATCGCGAGGAGGAAGAGGACGCCGGTGACGAGGTTCGCCAGGCCGGTGCGCGCGCCCTCGCCGATCCCGGACCCGGACTCGATGAAGACCGTGTTCGACGAGCTCGACGTGAACCCGCCCGCGACCGCGCCGACGCCCTCGACGACGAGCGCCGAACGCAGGCGCGGGAAGTCGCCCTTCGCGTCGGCGAGGCCGGCCTCCTTCGACAGGCCGGTCATGGTGCCGAGGGCGTCGAAGAAGTTGGTGAACACGAGCGTGAACACGAGCATGAGCGCGGCGAGCACGCCGATGCGCTCGAAGCTGCCGAGGCTCACCTGGCCGACGAGCGACAGGTCGGGCAGGCTCACCCACTGGGCGGGCAGCTCGGGCACCGACAGTCCCCAGCCCTCGGGGTTCACCGTCCCGTCGGCGCCCACCTTCGGGCCGAGGTCGAGGATCGACTCGAGCACGAGCGCGAGCACCGTGCCCGAGAGCAGGCCGATGAGGATGCCGCCCTTCACCCGCAGCGCGACGAGCACGCCCGTCGCGAGGAGCGTCGCGACGAACACGAGCGTGGGGATGGTCGAGACCGATCCGTCGACCCCGAGGCCGACGGGCGGCGACGCGGCGCCGGTCGCGGTGACGAAGCCCGCGTCGACGAAGCCGATGAAGGCGATGAACAGGCCGATGCCCACGGTGATCGCGAGCTTCAGCTGCATCGGCACGGCCTCGAAGATGAGGCGGCGGAGGCCCGTCGCGGCGAGCAGGACGATCACGAGCCCGTTGATGAGGACGAGGCCCATCGCCTCCGGCCAGGTGACCTGGCCCACGACGGACACGGCGAGGAACGAGTTGATGCCGAGCCCGGCCGCGAACGCGAACGGCAGGCGCGCGACGACGCCGAACAGGATCGTCATGACGCCGGCCGTGAGCCCGGTGACGGCGGCGACCTGGGCGAAGTCGAGGTTGTCGCCCGCGACGTCCGTGCCGCTCGAGAGGATGATCGGGTTGAGGATGACGATGTAGGCCATCGTCACGAACGTGACGATGCCGCCTCGCACCTCGGCGGAGATGCTCGAGCCGCGCTTCGTGATCTCGAAGTAGCGGTCGAGCGCGCCTCCGGCGCGCGACGGCGATTCGGGTTCGGGTCGGTGTTCGGTCTCGGTCGCGGTCATGTGGTCCCCGGGTCGGGAGGCGCCGGTGGGGCGCCTCGGCTGCGGTCCGCTCGGGCGAGCGGGGGTCGGAGCGGGACGACGGCGGCCCGGACGAGGTGACGGCGGCTCAGCCGCCCGTGCCATGCAACGCCGGCACGATCAGATAGATTCCGAACAGCACGGCCGAGCCGCTCAGTCCGAAGCATATCCACGCCGCGACCACGGCCGCGCGCTTCTGCGCATCGGTGAGCGGGCTCTTCCTGGCGGCCTTCTCGGCGCGCCTGGCGGCCTTCGCGGCCTGCTCGGGCGTCACGACCGTGATCGCGTCGGTGAACGTCGCGGGCGCCACCACGGGCGTGCGGCCGCCGACGGTCAGCAGCCGGAGGCCGAGCGCGTAGAGGCTGACGACCACGCCCGCGCCGAGGAGCGACGCGGCGAGCACGATCACGAACGCCATCCAGTCGATCACCTGGCCACCTTCTTCGGCTTCGGGTCGCGCTTGATCCTCACGGCGCGACCGGAGTCGGCGACCTCGCTCAGCACGTTGTGGTGCGACACCTCGTCGCGGCGCGACCACAGGTAGATGCCGCCGATGATCGCCGCGGCGCCGAAGGCCGCGATGAGCACCCCGGTGACCCCGGTCTGGGCGATCAGCGCGGCGAGCGCGCCCACGCCGCCGGCTGCCGGCAGGGTGAGCAGCCACCCGACGCCGATGCGACCCGCCGTGCGCCAGCGGACCGTGGAACCACGCCGGCCGAGACCCGATCCGATCACCGAACCCGAGGCGACCTGCGTGGTCGAGAGCGCGAAGCCGAGGTGGCTGGACGCGAGGATCGTCGCGGCGGTGGAGGTCTCGGCGGCGAAGCCCTGGGCGGGCTTCACGTCGGTCAGGCCCGTGCCGAGGGTCTTGATGATGCGCCATCCGCCCATGTACGTACCGAGGGCGATCGCGACGGCGCACGTCACGACGACCCAGAACTCCGGCCCCGAGCCGACCGGCTGCATGCCCACCGAGATCAGGGTCAGCGTGATGACGCCCATCGTCTTCTGCGCATCGTTCGTGCCGTGCGCGAGCGCCACGAGGGAGCTCGAGAAGATCTGCGCGTACCGGAAGCCGTCGCGTCCGTCGGGCTTGCCGTCGTGGCGGCGCGTGATCGCGTAGGCGAGCTTGGTGGCGGTGAACGCGACGAGTCCCGCCGTGAGCGGGGCGAGCAGGGCGGGCAGGATGATCTTCGACATCACCACGCCGCCGTCGATGGCCTGCAGCCCGAAGCCGACGAGCGCGGCGCCGATCAGGCCGCCGAACAGCGCGTGGCTCGACGACGAGGGCAGGCCCAGCAGCCACGTGATCATGTTCCACGTGATCGCCCCGATGAGGCCGGCGAAGATGAGCTCGGGCGTGATGAACACGCCGCCCTCGCCCTCGCGGATGAGCCCGCCCGAGATGGTCTTCGCGACCTCGGTGGACAGGAAGGCGCCGATCAGGTTCAGCACCGCGGCCAGGCCGACGGCGACCTTCGGCCGGAGCGCCCCGGTGGCGATGGGCGTGGCCATCGCGTTCGCCGTGTCGTGGAACCCGTTCGTGAAGTCGAAGAAGAGCGCCAGCGCGATGACCAGCACGACGATGAGAGTGAGATCCACCGGCGTCTTTCCGTGAGATCGGGTGAGGGATTCACCTGCTGTTCACGCAGGAGGGGTTGCGGATGTCGGCGAGCGCCGAGCCCCGATGATCCTACGCGACGTGATCCCGGTGATCCACCACACTCGCGAGGTCGGCGCCGAAGGTGAAGGTGCGTCGCACGCGGCCGCCGGCGAGCACGCCCGGCAGCCAGTGCTTCGCGTCGTCCCACATCTCCGCGAACGGCACCCGGTCGACGTCGAACCACTCCGGGTCGAGCTCGTCGGATGCCGCGGGCACGCCCGTGAACGTGCGCGTGACGAACACGCTCGACTCCTGGCTCCACGCCTCGCGATGCGGGAACAGGTACGTCAACCGCCCGCGCGCCTCGAGGTCGGCGGCGCGGACGGTGACGCCCGACTCCTCGTGGACCTCGCGCACGGCCGCCTCGACCGCGGTCTCCCCCGGCTCGAGCTTGCCGCCGAGCCCCACGAAGTACCCGCGTCCGAGGCCGTGCTTCTTGCGGCCGAGGAGCACCTGCGTGCGGCCCTCGGACTCGCGCAGCAGGTAGCAGACGCAGACCTGCGGCAGCGGCATCCGTGGTTCGGTCATCGGCTCAGCCGAAGAGGATCTTCGCCTCGTCGTAGCGCGACTGCGGCACCAGGTTGAGCCCGCCGGTCGCCTCGGCGATCGTGACCCGGGCGATGTCGGTGCCGCGCAGGGTGACCATGCTGCCCCACGCCCGGTCGACGGCGGCGTCGACCGCGGCCATGCCGAGGCGGGTCGCGAGGACCCGGTCGTACGCCGAGGGCGCGCCGCCGCGCTGGATGTGCCCGAGCACGGTGTGGCGCGACTCGATGCCGGTGCGCTCCTCGATCATCGGCGCGAGCTTCTCGGCGATGCCGCCGAGACGCGGACGGTTGAACGCGTCGAGCCCGAGGTGCGAGTGCGCCTCCTCCATCGTGTCGAGCTTGAAGCCCTCGGCGACGACGATGAGGGGCGCGCGGCCGCGGTCGCGGACCGACTTGACGTAGTGGCAGATCTCGTCGATGCCCATGGGCTGCTCGGGGATGAGGATGGCGTGCGCGCCGCCCGCCATGCCCGAGTGCAGCGCGATCCAGCCGACGTGCCGGCCCATGACCTCGAGGACCATCGCGCGGTTGTGCGACTCGGCCGTGGTGCGCAGTCGGTCGATCGCCTCGGTCGCGATCTCGACGGCCGTGTCGAAGCCGAAGGAGTAGTCGGTCGCGGCGAGGTCGTTGTCGATGGTCTTGGGCACGCCGATCACCGGGAGCCCGCCCTCGTCGACCAGCCGCCGGGCGGCCGTGAGGGTGCCCTCACCGCCGATCGCGATGATCGCGTCGATGCCCTCAGCCTCGAGCATGCGACGGATGTTGTCGGGTCCACCGTTCTCGCCCTCGAACGGGTTGGTGCGGCTCGAGCCGAGGATGGTGCCGCCCTGCTTCGACAGGCCGCGCACGTCGTGGCGCGTGATGGGCATGATGTCGCCCTCGACGACGCCGCGCCATCCCCACCGGAACCCGACGAACTCGGCCTCGTGCGTGATGACGCCCTTCAGGACGGCGCCGCGGATGACCGCGTTGAGGCCGGGGCAGTCGCCGCCGCTCGTGAGAATGCCGATCTTCATGACCACTGGTTGACTCCTCGTGAGGTGGACGTTCGCGGGGATGCCGCTTCATCGAGGCGCGAACGTCGAGGAGTCTAGCGGGGCCCGCGGCATCCGTCCGCGCCGATGACGGGGAGCGGATGCCGCGCGACCGCCGCTACAGGGCGCCGTCGAGCGCCTGGCGCAGCAGGTGCTGCAGCGCGTCGAGCTGCACCGAGTCGGCCGAGCCCGGCTCCACGTCGAGCCCGTCGAGCGCCCGCAGGGCGAGGCCCTGCTTCTGGTCGATGAGCTCGGCGATGCGCGCGTCGACCGTGTGGGCGGCGATGATGCGCCACGCGGTGACGGGCTCGTCCTGGCCGATGCGGTGCACGCGGTCGATCGCCTGCGTCTGCTCCGCCGCGGTCCAGCTGAGCTCGGCGAGCACGACGTTCGACGCCGCCTGGAGGTTCACGCCGACGCCCGCCGCGGTGAGCGAGGCCACCGCGATCGAGACCTCGGGGTCGGAGTTGAACGCGTCGATCGCGTGCTGGCGGGCGATCGCGGTCTGGTCGCCGCGGATCGATACCGTGCGCAGCTCGCGGGCGGCGAACGCCGCCTCGGCCTGGTCCATGACGTCGATGTGCTTGGCGAAGAACACGACCTTGCCGGCCGAGCGGGCCAGCTGGGCGGCGTAGTCGGCCGCGAGGCCGGCCTTCGCCTGGCCGATGCGACGCACCATGGTGAAGACGTTCTCGCCCGACTTGGCCGACTTCGACTCCTCGAGCTCCGAGAGGGCGACCGCGCGGATGAACTGGTCGCGCTCGAGCTCGTCGAGGTCGCCGACACGGAGCTTGCGCGACTCGACGAGTGCGCGGAAGCGGTTCGCGAGGCGGTGGCCGAGCTCGCGCTCGGCGGCGCGGATCGACCGGCCGACCTCGTCGTCGAGTTCGACAGGCAGGTCGGCGATGCGCTTCTCGGGCAGGTCGGCGGCGACGTCGACCTTGCGGCGGCGCACGATGCCGAGGTCGATGACGATGCGGCGCGCCTCGGCGTAGAAGCCCTGGTCGGCCGGCGTCAGCCCGGTCTCCTCGAGCCTGCCGAGCAGCTCGGGCGACGGACGGTCCCCGTCGATCCAGCCGAGGAACTGCCAGATCGCACGGAAGTCGTCGACATCGTTGATGAGCGGGGTGCCGGTGAGGGCGAGCAGCAGCGGGTCGCCGCCCGGGGTGTTCCGGCGGATGCGGTCGGCGAGCGCGAGCACGTTGCGCGAGCGCTGCGACTGCAGGTTCTTGATGAAGTGCGCCTCGTCCACGACCATGCCGCGGAAGCCCAGAGTGGACAGCCACGCCATGTGGCGGTCGAGGACGTCGTAGTTCACGACGATCACGTCGGCGAAGGCGTCCACGCCGTCGCCGTCGCCGTGGATGACGGTCGCGCGGCGGTGCGGGGTCCAGCGCTCGACCTCGCGGGCCCAGTTCATCTTCACGACGTTCGGCACGACGGCCAGCAGCGGGTAGGCGCCGGCGACGGAGGCCGCGAGGACCGACTGCGCGGTCTTGCCGAGTCCGGGCTCGTCGGCGAGGAGGAACCGCCGGTGACCCTGGCGTGCCGCCTCGACGAACCGCGCCTGGTGCGGCATCAGCTCGAGCCCGCGCGGGGCGAGCCGGTCGATCCGCGGCGGCTCGGGCAGCGCCATGGACGCGGCCTGGCCGCCGGACCCGGACTCGAACGACTTGAACAGGGGCCCGAGCAGCTCCCAGTTCGCGAGCCGCCGGACCGGGACGGTGGGCTGCGCGGTGCGCGAGAAGTCGGGCGCGAGGAACGGGCTGGCCAATTGGCGCGCCTTGACCGAGCGCGGGATCACCTGGTTCTCGGCGATCTCCGGCCGCGGCTCGGGCTCGCGGACGATGATGAGCTCGTCCTCGCTGAGCTCGGCGCCCGACTCGAGCAGCCAGTCGCGGCGGAACCGCTGCGCGACCGTGGAGATCGAGGCGTCCGGCTCGAGGAGCGTGATCAGGCTCGTGTCGCGTGCCGCGGTCTTCGCGAGGATCTGCGCGATGCCGTCGAGGCGCTTCAGCAGCTCGGCGCGCGCGGCGTCGCCGAGCTCGGCGTCGCCCTTCACGCGGGCGCGCTCCTCGCGCATGAGCAGCGCGATGACCTGGAACTTCGTGCGGTTGGTGGGTCCCAGCTTGTTCTTCTGGGCCTTCTGCTCGACCTCGCGGACCTTCCGCGCGAGGATCGGGATGATGGGCGCGTCGTCGTCACGCGAACGCGTGCGCTGCCGCTGCCTCGTCTGGGCCAATGGTCCTCCCCTGTCTGGGCCCGATGCGAACGGGCTCCCCCGACCACCGGCGTGGTGGCCCGCACCGCCGCCGGACGGGCTCGATCGTCGAGGCCGTCGTCGCGGTGCGCCGAATCCGGAAGCCGAGCATGGCGGGGCGAGTTCCCCCAGCCGTCGGACCGAAGAACGGATCCGTCGGGCGCCTCGCACATTCTACGCGTCGTCGAGGGGTCCGCGCCAATGGGCGCGTTCAGACGCCCTGGTGCACCGCGTAGCCGGCGAGGAATCCGAGCGTGGCGAGCAGTCCCGTGAACTCGTGCGCCGTGCGGAACGCGTCGGGGATCATCGTGTCGCAGATCATCGCGAGGATGGCTCCGGCGGCGATCGCGGTCACGAAGGCGGTCACCGCGCCCGAGGCGTCGTCGAGCACGACGAACCCGCCGATGGCCGCGAGCGCGCAGGCGAGCGCGATCCCCGCCCACAGCAGCATCGTCCAGCGCGCCGACCGCCCCGACGCCTTGAGCTCGGCGGTCGAGCTCAGCCCCTCGGGCACGTTCGAGATGACGATCGCGAGGAGGACCGGCACGCTCACCCCCGACCCGCCCACCATGCTGAGCCCCAGGACCGCCGACTCGGGGATGCCGTCGAGGAGGGCTCCGACGGCGATGCCCGTGCCGGTGCCCGGTGCTTCGCCGCGCCCGCGCGGGTTGCGCTGGTCGAACCGGTCGAGCAGCCGGTTGGCGAGCACGTACGCGATCGCCCCCGCGCCGAAGCCGAGCACGGTCGGTCCGAGGCCGCCCTCGGCCTGCGCCTCGAGCACCAGGTCGAACGCGAGGGCGGAGATGAGGACGCCCGCGCCGAAGGCCATGGTGCCCGCGACGATGCGGCGGGGCACGTCGACGAGCCAGGCCACGACGGCGCCCGCGAGCAGCGCACCGCCCGCGGCGAGCCCGGCCAGTGCCGCCCATCCCCACTCCGGCATGGCCGCAGCCTACGCCGCCGGGCCCCTGCGACCCGGGACGACGTCCCGCCCTGTCGCCGTGCGCCGCCGGGGGCTAGGCTCGCAGCATGGACGAGTCGACGCAGTTCGGCGAGGGTCTCGCCGACGATCACGAGTTCGAGGTCGCACAGGACGGCGAGATCCCCGCCGAGGCCGATCTCGACGCCGCAGCCGCGGACGCCGACGAGCGTCCGGTGGGCGACGACACCGACGACGAGGTCGTCGGCATCGACGAGGAGCGCCGCGTGCCGCTGCCCGACGAGCCCGGGCCGGGTTCCTCCGCCGACGAGGAGTGACCGCCGCGGCGGCCGGCGCGGTCAGACGCCGCCGCCTCCACCGCCGCCGCCCCCGCCGCCGCTCGAACCGCCGCCGCCCGAGCCGCTCGAGGACGAGCTCGACGACGATCCCGACCAGCTCGAGCTCGACGCGGTGGTGAACGAACTCACGCTCGAGGCGAACACGGCCGCGTTGAACCCGCTGCGGCCCGCGTACCAGCCGGGCTGCTCGCCCCGCTGCGCGTAGAGCGCGGCGAGCTCCTCGCTCCATTCGCGCTCCTGCCCGAACAGCACCGCGTACGGGAGCAGCCGTTCGGTGATGCGCAGCACCGCGTCGGGGTCGAGGCCCGCGGATGCCGCACCCGCGGCCGGTGCCATGGGCACGCGCTCCGCGCCGGTCGGGCTCTGCAGCATCCGCAGCCGGTCGGCCTCGGCGAGCCGGATGTACAGGCGGAGCCCCTCGAGGTGGTCGCGGAGCTCGCGGCCGCGCTCGGTGAGCGGACGCACGTCGGCCACCATCCACACCGCGGCGACGGCGAGCGCGGACGCCCCGATGATCGGCAGCCACGGCCACGCGCCGCCCATCCGCGCGTCGAGCGCGGCGATGCCGAGGATCACGGCGAGCGTCGACGCGACGATCGCGAGCGCCGCGAGCAGGATGCGCAGGCCCACGTCCGGTCGGCGGCGGAGCCCCTCGCGGGCGACGCGCGAGTGCACCTGGCGGCGTAGGTTCATCAGCTTGGTGCCGAGGGTCGTGTCGCTCGTCTTGAGGTTCCGGCGCGCTCCCGGGCGTGCGCCCGGGCCGAACAGGGCCGAGAGCACGCGCGTCGCGTCGCGGTCGGCGCCGCCCGCGTCACCGGTGAGCTCGACGGCGTACTTCTTCCGTCCCGTCTCGACCACGCGTACCCGTCCGGCGACGGCCTCGGCGAGGATGGTCGCCGTGATGCCCTTGCCGGGGGCGCGCACCAGGTCCGCGGCCTCCATGAGCGACGGACGCTCGGGCGGCTCGTACTCGGCGATGACGATGCCGCGTCCGGGGTGGTCGCGCCACCGCGTCGCACGGAAGACGCCGGCGAGGATCGCGACGGTGAGCGCGGTGAGCGCCGCGGCGGCCGAACCCATGGCGGCCGGCGACGAGGTGAACCGCTCGTCGCGCGGCTCGAAGGTCCCCGGGTCGAAGCCGACGGCCAGGGTCAGGTTCTCGTAGGGGCCGAGCGCCGCGGCCTCGGCGACGACGACGCCCTCGGCGGCGTCATCCGCCCGCAGCGTCTCGCACGGGGTACTCGAACCCTCGTACCCCCGGTAGCACGCGGCGTCGCCCGTGAGCGCGTCGGCGAGACCGTCCTCGAGCCGCAGCTCGCCCCGGACGACGCTGAAGGGCTGCGCCCAGCCCGTGCCGTTGACGTCCCAGTAGAACTCCTGGATGTCGCGGTCGTCGGGTTCGAAGGTGACGTTCCGCTGGTGGTACGTGATCACGTACGTCTGCTCGCCGTGGACGTAGTCGTCGGCGGCGATGGTGACCAGCTCGAACTCGCCGTCCTCGCTGCGCTCGGTCTCGAAGCCGCGGGGCTCCCCCGCGGCATCCGTCACCGAGACCACGCGGATGTCGGTCGGATGGCCGTCGTAGGTGCGCGGGATCGCGCGACGGATGCCGCGGTTCTGGTCGTACTCGGGGAACACCGCGACGAGCGTCTCGGTCGTGAGCAGCTCCGAGCGCCGGTCGGCGTCGCGGCCCAACCGGTAGACCGCGTCGAAGCCGGCGAACGTGAAGTCGTCGACGTCGCCCGGCACGGCCCGCACCGGCGGCGGTGCGGCCGGCCGGTCCGCGGCGACCGCGGCCGTGGCGGAGGCGGCGGCGCCGAACGCGGCGATGAGGAGCGCTCCGGCGAGCGCCGCGAGGGCGGCGGGGCGACGTGGCCGGCGGGCGCGGGACCGGGGGGCGACCATGCCCTCACGGTAGCGAACCGGCCGCCCCGCGTCATCCGGTCGCGCACCCGCGGCGCCGCCTCGGCCGAATACGGACGGGGGTATCTCCCGCGGGCGTATCCTTGCAGGGTGATCGAGGACATCAAGAAGCGCGCGCTCCACCGCACGAAGATCATCGAGGGCCAGCTGCGCGGCATCGAGAAGATGATCGAGAACGAGGACTACTGCGTCGACATCATCACCCTGTCGCTGGCGGTGCAGAAGTCGCTCGGGTCGCTGAACAAGCTCCTCGTCGAGAACCACCTGCGCACCCACGTGTCGCACATGTACGAGGAGGGCGGCGACCGGCGCGAGGAGGCCGTGGCCGAACTCGTGCGCATCTTCGAGCTGTCCAACAACCGGGCCTGACGGATGCCGCGGATCGAGCTGGTCACCGGCGACCTCACGCTCGAGCGCGTCGACGCCATCGTCAACGCGGCGAACTCGTCGCTGCTCGGCGGCGGCGGCGTCGACGGGGCCATCCACCGCGCGGGCGGGCCCGAGATCCTCGCCGAGTGCCGGGCCCTGCGCGCCGGCACGCTGCCCGACGGGCTCCCGACCGGCGAGGCGGTCGCGACGACCGCCGGGCGACTGGCCGCACGCTGGGTCGTGCACACCGTCGGCCCGGTCTGGCCCGGCGACGGACCCGAGGCGGACCGGCGCCGCCGCCTGCTCGAGTCGGCGTACCGGAACGCCCTCGGTCTCGCGGCACGGCTCGGTGCGGCATCGGTCGCGCTGCCCGCCGTGTCGGCCGGCGTCTACGGATGGCCCGCCGACGACGCCGCCACCGTCGCGATCGGCACCGCGGCCGACGCCCGCGAGACGCCCGGCCTCGTGCGGTTCGTGCTGTTCTCGGAGCCGATGCACGCCGAGTTCGCCGCGGCCGCGGAGCGCCTGGGCGTCGACGCCGTCGCGGACCGCTGACCGCCCGGCAGGGCCGGCGCGTCGCTCACGTGCCGGGCGCGGTCGCGGCGATCCACGCGTCGAGGTCGCTCGGCTGGTCGGTGATGATCCCGTCGACGCCGAGCTCGCTCACCTGCGCCCACGTGTCCTGCGTGTTCAGCGTGTAGCAGAGCACCGCGATGCCCGCCGCGTGGGCCGCGTCGACGGCTCCGGGCGCGGCGGTGACCGACGCGGCGGTCGTGCCGAACCCGATGACCCCGAGCCACTCGGCGAGCGGGACGGGGTCGGCCGGCAGCTCGCGGATGAGCATGATCCGCGGCGTGGTCGGGGCGACGCGCTGCACCGACTGCAGCGTCTCGATGCTGAAGCTCTGCAGCACGACGCGGCCGCGGAGGCGGTGCCGCTCGATGAGGTCGACGACGAGGCGGACCTGGACGGGCGACCAGTCGGCCTTCAGTTCGACGAGGGCGCGCGCGTCGTCGCGCTCGGCGAGCTCGGCGAGGAACGCCTCGAGCGTGGGGATCCGCTCCCCGGCGAACTCGTCGGAGTACCACCGACCGACGTCCAGCCGCGCGAGCTCGGCGGACGTGCGGTCCTCGACCCGACCCTCGCGCCCGGCGACCCGTTCGAGGTCGGTGTCGTGGAAGAGCACGGGGACGCCGTCGCGGGTGAGGCGCACGTCGGTCTCGACGTAGGCGAGCTCGTCCATCGCGAGTTCGAGCGCGGGCATGGTGTTCTCGGGTGCGAGCGACCGGTCGCCGCGGTGGGCGATGATGGCGGCGGCCTCACCGGGTTGGCGCAGCGCGCCGAACACGTCGATGGCGTAGACGTCGGTGGGGGTCGCGGCAGTCCACAGGAGCGAGGCGGTCGCGATGACGCCGGTGGCGGCGAGGGCGATGCGGACCGGACGGGGGGCGTGGGGCACGGGTCGGGACCTTCCTCGGTGCCGCGCCTCCTTGCGCGCACCGTGCAGGCCACTGTAGCAACGTCGTTACCGTTTCGTTACCTTCTTGCGCGGTCAGGTGCCGACGGATGACGCATCCGTCCGCGATCCCGCCCGGGCCACGGTCTCCGCCTCGACGGCGATCCGGTTCGCCATGCCCGCGAACACGATGCCGTGGATCGGCACGATCGACCACCAGTAGAGGCGCCCGGCGAGTCCCTTCGGGAAGAACACCGCGCGCTGCCGGTAGACCGACCCGCGACCGTCCGCCTCGGCCGACATCTCCAGCCAGGCCCGGCCCGGCACCCGCATCTCGGCGCGGAGCCGGAGGAACCGGGGCCGCTCGATCGCCTCGACCCGCCAGAAGTCCACCGCGTCGCCCGGGTACAGCGTGTCCGGGTCCCGCCGGCCGCGGCGGAGTCCGACGCCGCCGGACAGCTTGTCGATCCAGCCCCGGATCGCCCAGGCGAGCGGGAACGAGTACCACCCGTTCTCGCCCCCCACGCCCTCGATGACCGACCACAGCGACTCGACCGGCGCATTCGACCGGCGCTCGCGGTGATCGACGTAGACGGTGTACCCGGCCCAGTCCGGGTCGCTCGGCAGCGGATCGCTCGGAGCGCCCTCGACCTCGGCGTTGCGCCAGCTGGTCTCGACCTCGCCCGAGCGCTCCTTCTCGAGGGCCAGGCGCACCGAGCGGCGGTAGCCCACGAGCCCCTCGGGCGGCGGCGGGATGACGGCGTCGATGTCGTGCTCGCGCATGACGCAGTCGAACTGGAGCGACTCGATGATGGGGACCGCGAGCCGCCTCGGGATCGGCGTCACGAGGTTCACCCACTGGCCGGCCAGCCACGGGGTGAGCACGGGCAGCGCCGCGATCGGCCGCTGCCGGAGGCCCGCCTCGACCGCGTAGCCGTTCATGAGCTGCCCGTAGCGGAGGACGTCGGGCCCGCCGATGTCGAACGCGCGGTTCACCTCCGGCGGGAGCTCGGCGGCCCGGATCAGGTAGTGCAGCACGTCGCGCACGGCGATGGGCTGGATGAAGTTGCGGACCCAGCGCGGCGCCGGCATGTACGGCAGGACCTCGGTCAGGTGCCGGATCATCTCGAACGATGTCGAGCCCGACCCGATGATGACGCCCGCCTGCAGCACCACCGTGGGCACCCCCGACTCGAGCAGGATCTCCCCCACCCGGACCCGCGAGCGCAGGTGGCGCGAGAGCGTGCCGCCCTCCGGGTGGAGTCCGCCCAGGTAGACGATGCGGCGGACGCCGGCCGCGCGCGCGGCGGCGGCCACGTTCCGCGCGATGCGGAGCTCGGACTGCTCGAAGTCCCCCCGGCCGCCCATCGAGTGGACCAGGTAGTAGACGACGTCGATGCCGCGCATCGCCCGCGCGACCGCCGCGGCATCCGTGAGGTCGCCGTCGACGAGGTCGACCCCCGCGGCCCACGGCACGTCGCGCAGCCGCTCGGGACGCCGGACGACGACGCGGACGTCATGCCCTTCGTCGAGCAGGCGCGGCACGAGCCGCCCGCCGATGTAGCCGGTCGCCCCGGTCACCAGGATGCGCATGGCCCGACCCTAGCCCGCGCGGTGCGGGCCGGGCCGGGCCGGTGCTGTGAATCCTCCGAGGGCGCCCGAAGCGCCCTCGAGCCGCTAGCGCAGGCTCTTCGTGTGCCAGACCGTCTTCGTCTCGGTGAACGCCGCGATGCGGTCGAGCGTCGGCGCCGCGGCATCCGGGCCCTGCTCGGGACGGAGCACGCGCTTCAGGGTGTCGGCCGCCGCGATCTCGAGGTCGATCCAGTCGAGGTCGCCCGCGCCGACGAGGTCGATCGCGTTGACGTCGGCGTGGCTCGCGAGCCACGGGGCGATCTCGGCGGGCGAGCCGGTGAGCACGTTGACGACGCCCTTGGGCACGTCGCTCGTGGCGAGCACCTCGGCCAGCGAGATCGCCGACAGCGGGAACCGCTCGCTCGCGACGACCACGACCGCGTTGCCCGCGACGAGCGCCGGGGCGACCGCCGAGACGAGGCCGACGAGCGAGGAGTCCTGCGGGGCGATGATCGCGACGACGCCGGTCGGCTCGGGCACCGAGATGTTGAAGTACGGGCCCGCGACGGGGTTGGCGTTGCCTGCGACCTGGGCGAACTTGTCGGCCCAGCCGGCGTACCAGACCCAGCGGTCGATCGCCTCGTCGACCTGCGCGGCGGCCTGGGCGCGCGTGGCGCCCTCGGCATCCTCGATCTCGGCGATGAACTGGGCGCGACGGCCCTCGAGGAGCTCCGCGATGCGGTACAGCACCTGCCCGCGGTTGTACGCGGTGGCGCCGGCCCACCCGCCGACCGCGCCGCGCGCGGCGACGATCGCGTCACGGGCGTCCTTGCGGGAGGCCTTGGCGGCGTTCGCGAGGAACCCGCCGTCGGCCTTCACGACCTCGTAGGTCCGGCCGGACTCGCTGCGCGGGAACGCGCCGCCGATGAACAGCTTGTACGTCTTGGGCACGGCGAGGCGGCTCACTTCGCGGCTCCCTTCTTCGCGGGCTTGGGCGTTCGGCGGCGACGGGCGGGCCGCTCCTCGGCGGAGGCCGCGGCGGCCTCGACCGCGCGGGCGCCGCCCCGGGAGACGGAACCGGCCGTGGCGGGCGCGAGGTACGCGCCGAGGCCGTGGCGGCCGCCCTCGCGGCCGTAGCCGGACTCCTTGTAGCCGCCGAACGGGCTCGCCGGGTCGAACCGGTTGAAGGTGTTGGCCCAGATGACCCCCGCGCGGAGCTGGTCGGCGACCGCGAGGATGCGGCTGCCCTTGTCGCTCCAGATGCCGGCCGAGAGGCCGTACGGGGTGTTGTTCGCCTTCGCGATCGCCTCCTGCGGCGTGCGGAAGGTGAGGACCGAGAGCACCGGCCCGAAGATCTCCTCGCGCGCGATGCGGTTCGAGGTCTGCACGTTGGTGAAGATCGTCGGCGCGTACCAGAACCCGTTCTCGGGGATCTCGCACGGCGCGCTCCACCGCTCGGCACCCTCGTCGACGCCCGCCTCGGCCAGCTCGTTGATGCGCTCGAGCTGCTCGGCCGAGTTGATGGCGCCGATGTCGGTGTTCTTATCGAGCGGGTCGCCGAGCCGGAGCGTCGACAGGCGCTGCTTCAGCCGCTCGACGACCTCGTCGTGGATGGACTCCTGCACGAGCAGGCGGCTGCCGGCGCAGCAGACGTGGCCCTGGTTGAAGAAGATGCCGTTGACGATGCCCTCGATCGCTTGGTCGACGGGCGCGTCGTCGAAGACGATGTTCGCGGCCTTGCCGCCGAGCTCGAGCGTCACCTTCTTGTTCGTGCCGGCGACCTGCTTCGCGATCGCGCGGCCGACGGCGGTCGAGCCGGTGAACGCCACCTTGTCGACGCCCTCGTGCGCGACGAGTGCGGCCCCGGTGTCGCCGGCGCCCGTGATGATGTTCACGACGCCGGGCGGCAGGTCGGCCTGCTGCACGATCTCGGCGAACAGCAGCGCCGTGAGCGGCGTGGTCTCGGCGGGCTTCAGCACGACCGTGTTGCCGGCGGCGAGCGCGGGCGCGATCTTCCACGCGAGCATGAGCAGCGGGAAGTTCCACGGGATCACCTGGGCGGCGACGCCGAGCGCGCGGGGGTTCGCGCCGAGGCCCGCGTGGTCGAGCTTGTCGGCCCAGCCCGCGTAGTAGAAGAACCAGGCGGCCACGAGCGGCACGTCGACGTCGCGCGATTCCTTGATGGGCTTGCCGTTGTCGAGCGATTCGGCGACGGCGAGCTCGCGGGCGCGCTCCTGGATGAGCCGGGCGATGCGGAAGAGGTACTTGCCGCGGTCGCGGCCCGACATGCGCGACCAGGTCCGGTCGTACGCGCGCCGGGCGGCGGCGACCGCGTCGTCGACGTCGGCGGTGTTCGCGGCGGCGATCGTGGCGATGCGCTCCTCCGTCGCGGGCGACGAGGTGGTGAACGGCGTGCCGCGGCCGTCGACGAACTCGCCGTCGATGAAGAGGCCGTAGCTGTCGCGGAGCGAGAGGATCGCCCGCGACTCGGGTGCGGGGGCGTATTCGAGGAAGCTCATGGTTCTCGGTTCTCGATTCAGTCGATCGTGACGTAGTCGGGGCCGGAGTAGTGGCCGGTCGTCATCTTCTGGCGCTGCAGGAGCACGTCGTTCAGCAGGCTCGACGCGCCGAACCGGAACAGGTGCGGCTGCAGCCATTCCTCGCCGACCGTCTCGGCGACGGTCACGAGGTACTTGATCGCGTCCTTCGACGCACGGATGCCGCCCGCGGGCTTCACGCCGATGCGCTGCCCGGTCATGAGGTGCCAGTCGCGGACGACCTCGAGCATGAGCAGCGTGACGGGCAGCGTCGCGGCGGGCTGCACCTTGCCGGTGGAGGTCTTGATGAAGTCGCCGCCGGCGAGGATCGACAGCCACGAGGCCCGGCGGACGTTGTCGTAGGTCACGAGCTCGCCGGTCTCGAGGATGACCTTGAGCGAGGCGCTCGTGCCGTCGGGGCGGCGGCAGGCCTCCTTGACGGCGGCGATCTGGTCGAACACGAGCCCGTAGCGACCGGCGAGGAACGCCCCGCGGTCGATGACCATGTCGATCTCGTCGGCGCCGTTGGCGACGGCCTCGGCGGTGTCGGCGAGCTTGATCTCGAGCGAGGACCGGCCGGACGGGAAGGCGGTCGCGACCGCGGCGACCGCGATGCGGCCGTCGTCGGGGTCGCCGTGCAGGGCACCGAGCGCGTCGACCGCGTACGGGACCATGTCGCCGTACACGCAGACGGCCGCGACACGGGGGGTCGTGGCATCCGCCGGGTCGGGCACCATGGCCTTGGCCACGAGCGAGCGGACCTTGCCAGGGGTGTCGGCGCCCTCGAGGGTCGTGAGGTCGACGAGCGAGATGATGCGGTCGAGCGCCCACTTCTTGGACGTCGTCTTGATGGATCGGGTGCCGAGCGCGGCGGCGCGCTGCTCGAGGCCGACCGCGTCGACGCCCGCGATGCCGTGGAGGTACCGGCGGAGGGTGGCGTCGTCGGGCTCGCCGCCCAGCACGGCGAGCGCGCGCTCGCGGGCGGTGACCAGTGAGGTGCCTGACATGTGTTCCTGGCTTTCGGTCGTGACGGATGCCGCGGCGCGGCTCAGCCGTCGAGGAGGTGGAGTGCGGTGGCCTCGTCGGTGACGAGGACGGAGCAGAGGCCGGAGCGGACGACCGCGTCGGCGACGGGGTGCTTGGACTGCCCGGCGATGACGGCGATGCGCAGCCGGCCCTCGCGGAGTTCCTCGAGGGTGAGGCCGACGGTGCGCGCGTCGAGCGCGGGGTCGACGATGTTGCCGTCGGAGTCGATGTAGCGGCCGACGACGTCGCCCACGGCGCCCTTCTGCACGAGGAGGTCGACGTCGGCGTCGGTGAGGTAGCCGCTCTCGATGTGCACCGAGGAGTGGTCGGCGGGGCCGGCGCTGAACAGGTAGGCGTCGGCGGATCGGGCGAGTTCGATGACGCCGGCGACGACGCGGTCGGACTCGATGGCCTCCTTGGTCGCGAGGTGCTCGAGGATCGCGGGGCTCGGCAGCAGCGTGGCGTTGCCGCCGCCCTTCTGCGCCATCGCGACGGCCGTGGCCGCGGCGGTGCCGGCGCGGCGGTTGAGGCTGACGCCGCCGTTGATCTGCACCACGTTGACGCCCGTGGCCCAGCCGCTGCGCAGGTGCTGCGAGATCTCGAAGAGCGTGCGCCCCCAGCTCACGCCGAGGGTGCGCGGCACGGGCCGGAGCGCCGTGAGGTAGTCGGCCGCGGCCTGGGCGGTGCGCGCCTGCAGCTCGTCGGCGGAGCTGACGCCCGCGGACGAGACGACGATCGCGTCGTCGAGGCCGCGTTCCTCGCGGAGACGGCGTTCGATGGGCAGCCGTCGGGCACGCGGGTGCAGGATCTCGATGCGGATGAATCCGCGCTGCTTGGCCTGCGCGAGCAGGCGCCCGACCTTCCAGCGCGTCAGGCGGAGCGCCTGGCCGATCTCGTCCTGCGTCTTGTTCTCTTCGTAGTAGAGCTCCGCCGCCCGGATCGAGAGGAGTTCGTCGGTCTCGTCCATTCGTCTCCTTCCGCCGTCTTCCAGCGTAGGCTCGTGGTGCGCGTCCGGCAACATGCGCGGGCAGTTCTGCTCATATGAGCAGTCGGTGCCGGATGGTGCGCCCGTATGCTGGCCGCATGACGGCACCCCTCGCGCTCGCGGTCGATTTCGGGGGCACCAAGGTCGAGGCCGCGCTCGTCGACGACGGCGGACGCCTCGTCCCCGGTTCCCGCGCCCGGCGCGGGACGGGGCCCGACGCCGCCTCGGAGGCCCTCGACCGCGCGGTCGCCGACGTCGTCCGACACGCCCTGCGGGCGATGCCCGAGCAGACCGCACCGGTGGGCGTCGGCATCGGCAGCGCCGGGCCCGTCGATCTCGCCGCCGGCACGGTCTCGCCGCTGAACGTGCCCGCCTGGCGGCGTCATCCGCTCGTCGATCGCGTCGCGCGCCTCGTACCCGACGCGCCCGTGACCCTCGCGCTGGACGGGCTGTGCATCGCGCTCGCCGAGCACTGGGTCGGAGCCGGGCGCGGCGCTCGGAATCTCCTCGGCATGGTCGTCTCGACGGGCGTGGGCGGCGGGCTGGTGCTCGACGGCCGCCCCGCACCGGGCCCGACCGGCAACGCCGGCCACATCGGCCACGTCGAGGTCGGCGGCGCCGACGATCCCTGCGCGTGCGGCGGCAGCGGATGCCTCGAGGCCGTCGCCTCGGGCCCCGGCACGGTGCGCTGGGCGCGCGCCCACGGCTTCACCGGCACGACCGGCCACGACCTCGCCCGCGCCCACGCGGCCGGCGACCCGATCGCCCTCGCGGCCGTGGATCGCGCCGGCACCGCGATCGGCCGCGCGATCGCGTCGGCCGCGGGCCTCGTCGACCTGGACGTGGCCGCCGTGGGCGGCGGCTTCTCGCGGGTCTCCCCCGCACTGCTCGAGGCGGCACGGGCGGCGTTGGCGCGACGCAGCGCGTTCGATTTCGTCCGCCGCACCCGGATCGCGCCGTCCGGACTGTCGGACGAGGGGCCGCTGATCGGCGCCGCGGCCCTCGTGCACCTCGCGCGCAGGTCGGACTGACGGCCGCCTGCGGCGGTCGGTCAGGCGGAGGCGCGCGCGAGCACCTCGCCGACGCGCTCGCCGAACGTGCACTCCATCAAGTCGGCGGCGTCCCGATCGGTGGCCGCATCGACGCCGATGCCGGTCGCGAGCAGCGTGTTGATGAGCATGCCGTCGGCGAGGAACCGGTGGATCTGCTCGGGCGCCAGCCCGGCCTCGTCGCGCAGCATCCGGAACACCTGGAGGAACCCGTCGCGCGCGACCGGCCCGATCCCCGGGTCGGATCCCAGCATGAATCCGTGCAGCAGGGTGAGCAGGACCCCGCGGTCCTCGACGAGCCTGAGGTACGCCTCGCCGAGGCGCTGCTCGACCGACGCCTCCTCGGCGTCGACCGGAAGCGCGGCGCGGAAGGTCGCGAGGAGTCGCTCGAGTGTGTGTCGGAGCGTCTCGATGAACAGCTGCTCCTTGGTGCCGAACAGCCGCACGACGTACGGCTGGCTGATGCCCGCGGCGCGCGCGACGCGGTCGGTGCTGGTGCCGGCGTAGCCGAACTCCCCGAAGACGGCGATGGCCGCATCGAGGATCTGCTCGCGCCGCTCGTCGGCGGAGATGCGGTCGGAACGGGTGCTCATGCTTGACATGTTATCAGTCGATTACTACTCTCCCATCTTGTAATCATTCGATTACTTCATCCGACCGCAGGAGCGCACGTCATGTCATCCGTCCGCAGGGCCCCCGTCTGGCTCGTCCTCGTCGCCACCTCGCTTCCGATATTCATGGCGACCCTCGACAACCTCGTGATCACCAACGCGCTGCCCGTGATGGCCGCCGACCTCGGCGCCGACATCGAGCAGCTGCAGTGGTTCCTCAACGCCTTCACGCTCGCCTTCGCGACCTTCATCCTCCCCGCGGCCGCGCTCGGCGACCGCGTCGGACGTCGCACCGTGTTCGTCGCCGGCATCGCCGTGTTCAGTGCCGCGAGCATCCTCACCGCGCTGAGCACGGAGCCGTGGATGGTGATCGGCGCCCGCGCCGTGCAGGGTATCGGCGCGGCGGCGATCATGCCGCTCTCCCTCACGCTGCTCGCGGGCGCCGTCCCCACACGCCTCCGGCCGGCCGCGATCGGCATCTGGGGCGGCGTCTCAGGGCTCGGCGTCGCGCTCGGCCCGCTCATCGGCGGGCTCATCATCGAGGGCTGGAACTGGCAGACGATCTTCTGGATCAACGTGCCGATCGGTGCGCTCGCCATCCCGCTCGCGCTCGCGGTGCTGGCCGACGCGCGCGGCGAGCGACGGCCGATCGACCTGGCCGGCGTCGCGCTGGCCGGTGTCGGCGTGCTCGGGCTCGTCTACGGCATCGTGCGGGGCAACGAGGCCGGTTGGGCGAGCACCGAGGTGGTGGCCTCGCTCACCGCCGGCGCCGTGCTCCTCATCGCGTTCCTCGTGTGGGAGACGCGAACCGCGTCGCCCGTGCTCCCGCTCCGGCTCTTCCGCGACCGCAGCTTCAGCGTGGCGAACGCGGTCGGCCTCACCTTCAGCTTCGGCATGTTCGGCTCGATCTTCCTGCTCGTGCAGTTCCTCCAGGTCGTGCAGGGCCGGTCCGCGCTCGAGGCCGGGCTCATGACGACCCCCTGGACCATCGCCCCCATGGTCGTGGCTCCGCTCGCCGGGTTCATCGCACCGCGAGTCGGGACCCGAGCGCTCATGGTCGCCGGACTCGGTGCCCAGTCGATCGCCCTGTTCTGGATGGCCGGCATCCTCGATGCCGACGTGGCGTTCGCCACCCTCGTCCCGCCGTTCGTGCTGGCCGGGATCGGCATGGGGCTCGTCTTCGCCCCGATGGCGACCGCCGTGCTCGCGCACATGCCCGAGCGACACCACGCGAAGGCCTCCGGGACCAACTCGACCCTCCGCGAGATCGGCGGTGCGCTCGGCATCGCGGTGCTCACGGCGGTCTTCACGGGCGCGGGCGGCGCGCTCACGCCCGACCAGTACGTGGATGCCGCGATCCCGGCGATCGCGACCGGTGCCGCCGTGCTCGCCGCGGCGTTCGCGCTGGCCTTCCTCCTCCCGGCCGGTCGAGCCCAGCGCGGCGACGTCGCGCCCGACCCCGTGCCTGCCGGGCACGCCGACGCCGTTCCGACGCGGACCCCGGTCGGCGCGGGCGCGGCCGCCTGAGCGGGGACGGGCGGGGCGGGCCCGGGCCCGCCCCCCCCGTCGCGCCGCCCTTCAGTCGG
>NZ_LQGY01000014.1 GCF_001620055.1 Agromyces sp. NDB4Y10
CCGCCCGCCTCCGCCGCGCTGGCGCTCCGCCGAGTGCGCGGCTGCGCGACGCGTGCGCGGGTAGGGCGGCGCGCGGTGGTCGCGGAACCGCGCGCTCGCGGCATCCGTGCGGCGCCGGCCGCCGTCAGCGGGGCACGTGCGCGTCGAGGAAGTCCGCGATCGTGCCGGCCATGTCCTCGGGCTGCCAGGAGTGCTGCACGGCGTGGATCGACCGGCGCTCCGCGTTCGGGAGGGCGGTGGCGAGCGCCTCGGCGGCGGGGGTCATCTCGTCGAGGGTCTCCTCGCCGACGAGCACGAGCGTCGGCGCCTCGATCGCTCCGAACAGCTCGGCGTGCGGCGCGGACTGCGTCCAGGCGAGGGACTCGGCATCCGCTTCGAGGCTGGGGCCGATGCGCACCATGAGCGGCCACGACGGGCTGGTCTTGGCCTGCTCGAGCCACTCGGTGGGCATGTCCTTCATGAAGTACTCGACGACGGCGTCGGGGTCGTCGCCCGCGACGCGCTCACGGATGCCGGCGAGGAACTCGGCCCCGTCTGGCCCCTGCTCGGCGCCCATCGGCACCTCGAACACGACCATCGCGGTGACGGGCAGACCGGATGCCGCGGCCGCGAGCGCGATCGCCCCACCGGACGAGTTGCCGAAGAGGGCGACGCCCTCGCCGAGTTCGTGGGTGCGGTCCAGCTCGGAGACGATGGCGCGGAGGTCGGCGAGGTTGTGGTGCAGGTCCATGGCGGCGTCGTGCGCGCTCTCGCCGCGGCCGCGCCGGTCGTAGTTGATGACCGTGTACTCGCGTTCGGCGAGCAGCGTCGCCATCCGCTTGGTCGCCGGGTCGAACGCGCGGAACTGGAACGCGCCGCCGACGAGGACGACCGGGGGCCCGCTGCCCTCTCGGTCGTAGGCGATCGCGGCGCCGTCGTGCGAGATGGCGGTGTGGCCGTGGGACATGGGGCCTCCTTCGCAGGCTCGGGTCTGCGGGAATCGGGCTCGTCGTCAGGCTAGCCGCGGTCGCCGCCGCGCGATAGGGGTCGCACGGACTGCCCGACGGTCGAGGAGCGCGACACCTCAGCCGACCTTGGTCAGCGCGGTGATCGACATCGTCGACGACTGGCCGTTCTGGCAGGTCTGGTAGAGCAGGTCGTAGCCGCGCGGGAGGTCGTTGCTCGTCGCGGTGTTCTGGTTCAGCATCTTCACGATGCCCTCGACCCGGTAGAGGCCCTCGTGCAGGCCCTTCAAGCGGATGACGGTGCCGGGCTCGTCGGGGAAGTCCTTGCCGCCGCACGACCAGTGCTCGGCGATGGTCGGCACGTCGTCGTAGCGCGCGGTGAGGTCGACGGAGCCCTTGCACGCGTCGAGCTCGGGGTACCAGCCCGCCGCCCACACGTGGTTGACGTAGCGTTCGCGTTCGATGCGCGCCTGCTCCTGGTGCCACGCGGCGACGGCGGCCGCGAGGGCGTCGACGGGCTCGCCGAGTGCGGCGACGGCCTCTTCGAGCCGGGCGAGGTCGTCGAACTCGATGGCCTCGAGCGCGTCGGCCGCGTCGCGCTGCGGCGCGCCGAAGGTGAGGAGCGAGTCGTCGACGCCGTTCGCCTGGTCGAGCAGCGACTCGGCCGACTCGATCTCGGCGCGCGCGGCGACGTCGCGCGACTGCGTCTCGTCGAGCGCGGCCGCGAGGGTCTCACGCGTCGACTGGTCGGTCAGCATCGCGCTCAGCTCGAGGCGTTCGGTCGCAGCCTCCTGCTCGGCGTGCAGGGCGTCGTAGCGGTCGCGCGCGTCGGCGACGGTCGCGGCGGCCGAGGTCGCGGCGGCGTCGAGGCGAGTGGATGCCGCGGCCGTGGCGGCCTGCGCCCCGATGCCGAGTCCGCCGACGAGCACGACGACGGCCGCGCCGGCGGTGAGCAGGCGGGCGCGGCGGGTCCGAGGCGGTGTGAGGGGCATCCCCTCCAGTCTCACCTGTCGGTCGCGAGAACGGTAGGGCGGGGCCGACCCGTGAACTGGGGGAGGTCGCGCGGGTCGGCGGCGCGACGCGCCGTGGCATCCGTCGCCGGAATGTCGGTGGGTGGTGGAAGCATGGCTCACACAACACCACATGTTGGGGTCGTCGGGGCGAGGGGGCCCAGATGTCGGGGCCGCACGACACGCCGACGACACGCCCGACATCCCTCCACAGGTCGAATCCGCTCGAACGAGCAGGGCTGTGGAGAACGTGTCGGGCAACCGCGGAAATCCGCCGGTCAGGGGCACGGCGAGCTGTGCACAGGCTGGGGAGAACGCGGTGGAAAACTACACGAATGTAACTACTGCATCTTGTGGTCGTGCATTTACTCAGGCACTAGATGTAGTATCGAAGACACCAAAGCACCACCGGGGGAAACGGCTCGTCGGAGCCAGAGAAGAGGGGTCACAGAGATGACGGTCACGGTCTACACCAAGCCTTCCTGCGTCCAGTGCAATGCCACGTACCGCGCCCTCGACAGCAAGGGCATCGAGTACGAGGTGCTCGACCTCTCGCAGGACGAGACCGCGCTCGCCGCGGTCAAGGAGCTCGGCTACCTGCAGGCCCCGGTCGTCATCACCGACGAGGACCACTGGTCGGGCTTCCGCCCCGACAAGATCGACGAGCTGGCGAGCCGGCTCGCGTAACGCTCCCCTGGGTCTCGGTACGCCTGGTCTCGATACGCGCGCTTCGCGTGCTACTCGACCAACGGACTCGACCACCGGTCTGCACAGGGGGTGTGTGACATGACGAACCTGATCTACTTCTCGAGCGTCTCGGGCAACACCGCCCGATTCATCGAGAAGCTCGGGCGACCTGCGGCGCGCATCCCGCTCCACGCGAGCGATGCGCCGCTCGTCGCCGACGAGCCGTTCGTGCTCGTCGTGCCGACCTACGGCGGAGGCGACGGCAAGGGCGCCGTGCCGAAGCAGGTCATCAGGTTCCTGAACGACCCGCGCAATCGCGCGCTCATCCGCGGCGTCATCGCCGCCGGAAACACCAACTTCGGTGCGGCCTACGGCCTCGCCGGCGACATCATCGCCGCGAAGTGCCACGTGCCCCACCTGTATCGCTTCGAAGTATTCGGAACACCCGACGACGTTCGCGCCGTCGACGAGGGATTGGACGCATTTTGGTCAACGCAGCAGCATCCGGCAACGACAGTGGCGTGAGCGTCATCGACGCACCGCGGACCAGCAACGCGGGGATGGACTACCACGCCCTGAACGCGATGCTGAACCTGTACGGCCCCGACGGGAAGATCCAGTTCGAGAAGGACCGGGAGGCGGCGCGGGAGTACTTCCTCCAGCACGTCAACCAGAACACGGTCTTCTTCCACTCCCTCAAGGAGCGCCTCGACTACCTCGTCGAGAAGGAGTACTACGAGCCCGAGGTGCTCGAGATGTACTCGTTCGAGTTCATCCAGAAGCTCAACGACCTGGCGTACTCGAAGAAGTTCCGCTTCGAGACCTTCCTCGGCGCGTTCAAGTACTACACGAGCTACACGCTGAAGACGTTCGACGGCAAGCGGTACCTCGAGCGCTTCGAGGACCGGGTCGTGATGACCGCGCTCGGCCTCGCGCAGGGTGACGAGCAGCTCGCGATCGAGCTGGTCGAGGAGATCATCTCGGGCCGGTTCCAGCCGGCGACGCCGACGTTCCTCAACACGGGCAAGGCGCAGCGCGGCGAGCTCGTCTCCTGCTTCCTGCTCCGCATCGAAGACAACATGGAGTCGATCGCGCGCGGCATCAACTCGTCGCTGCAGCTGTCGAAGCGCGGCGGCGGCGTGGCGCTGCTGCTGTCGAACATCCGCGAGGCGGGCGCCCCGATCAAGCAGATCGAGAACCAGTCGAGCGGCATCATCCCCGTCATGAAGCTGCTGGAGGACTCCTTCAGCTACGCCAACCAGCTCGGCGCGCGCCAGGGCGCCGGCGCGGTGTACCTGTCGGCGCACCACCCCGACATCATGCGGTTCCTCGACACCAAGCGCGAGAACGCCGACGAGAAGATCCGCATCAAGACGCTGTCGCTCGGCGTCGTGATCCCCGACATCACGTTCGAGCTCGCGAAGAACAACGAGGACATGTACCTGTTCTCGCCGTACGACGTCGAGCGCGTGTACGGCAAGCCGTTCGCCGACGTGCCGCTGAGCGAGAACTACCGCGCGATGGTCGACGACCCGCGCATCAAGAAGACGAAGATCAACGCGCGCGAGTTCTTCCAGACGATCGCCGAGATCCAGTTCGAGTCGGGCTACCCGTACATCGTGTTCGAGGACACGGTGAACAAGGCCAACCCGATCAAGGGCCGGATCAACATGTCGAACCTGTGCTCGGAGATCCTGCAGGTCAACACCCCGACGACGTACAACGAAGACCTGTCGTACGCGCAGATCGGCAAGGACATCTCCTGCAACCTGGGTTCGATGAACATCGCCCTGGCGATGGACTCGCCGGACTTCGGCAAGACGGTGGAGACCGCCATCCGTGGCCTCACCGCGGTGTCGAACATGTCGCACATCTCGTCGGTGCGTTCGGTGGAGGACGGCAACGACAAGTCGCACGCCATCGGCCTCGGCCAGATGAACCTGCACGGCTACCTCGCCCGCGAGCGCATCTTCTACGGTTCGGAGGAGGGCATCGACTTCACGAACATCTACTTCTACACGGTGCTGTTCCACGCGCTGCGGGCGTCGAACCGGATCGCGATCGAGCGCGGCGAGACCTTCGAGGGCTTCCGCGACTCGAAGTACGCGTCGGGCGAGTTCTTCGACAAGTACACGGATGCCGCGTGGGTGCCGTCGACCCCGAAGGTGGCGCAGCTGTTCGCCGACGCCGGCGTGCACATCCCCACCCAGCACGACTGGCAGGAGCTGAAGACCTCCATCCAGGAGCACGGCATCTACAACCAGAACCTGCAGGCGGTGCCGCCGACCGGCTCGATCTCGTACATCAACAACTCGACGTCGTCGATCCACCCGATCGCGGCGAAGATCGAGATCCGCAAGGAAGGCAAGCTCGGCCGCGTCTACTACCCGGCGCCGTTCATGACGAACGACAACCTCGAGTACTACGAGGACGCGTACGAGATCGGCTACGAGAAGGTCATCGACACGTACGCCGCGGCGACGCAGCACGTCGACCAGGGCCTGTCGCTCACGCTGTTCTTCAAGGACACCGCGACGACCCGCGACATCAACAAGGCCCAGATCTACGCGTGGAAGAAGGGCATCAAGACGATCTACTACATCCGGCTGCGCCAGCTCGCGCTGGAGGGCACGGACATGTCGGAATGCGTTTCGTGCATGCTATGAGCATTTCTCACGTTTCGGTGGTCGAGTAGCACCGGCGAAGCCGGCGCGTATCGAGACCCGGTGGTCGAGTAGGAGGCGAAGCCACCGTACCGAGACCCCCACCCAAGACATTCACATCGCGACATCCGTTCAAGAAGGAACTGACATGACCCTCACCGACCCGGTCAACGCGGCCACGAACGACCCCGCCCACGGTGGCAAGGTCAAGCTCGTCGACCACGTCAACGCGATCAACTGGAACCGCATCCAGGACGACAAGGACCTCGAGGTCTGGAACCGTCTGGTCGGCAACTTCTGGCTGCCCGAGAAGGTGCCGCTGTCGAACGACATCCAGTCGTGGAACACGCTGACGCCCGACGAGCAGCAGACGACGATGCGCGTGTTCACGGGTCTGACGCTGCTCGACACGATCCAGGGCACGGTCGGCGCGGTCTCGCTCATCCCCGATGCGCTGACCCCGCACGAGGAGGCGGTGTACACGAACATCGCGTTCATGGAGTCGGTGCACGCGAAGAGTTACTCGTCGATCTTCTCGACGCTGTGCTCGACGAAGGACATCGACGACGCGTTCCGGTGGTCGGTCGAGAACGAGCACCTGCAGAAGAAGGCTGCGATCGTCATGGAGTACTACCGTGGCGACGAGCCCCTGAAGCGCAAGGTGGCGTCGACGCTGCTCGAGAGCTTCCTCTTCTACTCGGGCTTCTACCTGCCGATGCACTGGTCGTCGCGCGCGAAGCTCACCAACACGGCCGACCTGATCCGCCTCATCATCCGGGACGAAGCGGTGCACGGCTACTACATCGGCTACAAGTTCCAGCGCGGACTCGAACTCGTCGACCAGGCCACGCGCGACGAGATCAAGGACTACACGTTCTCGCTGCTCTACGAGCTCTACGACAACGAGACGCAGTACACGCAGAGCCTCTATGACAGCCTCGGCCTCACCGAGGACGTCAAGAAGTTTCTCCACTACAACGCCAACAAGGCGCTCATGAACCTCGGCTACGAGCCGATGTTCCCGAAGTCGGTCACCGACGTGAACCCCGCGATCCTCGCGGCCCTCTCGCCGAACGCCGACGAGAACCACGACTTCTTCTCGGGGTCGGGTTCGTCGTACGTGATCGGCAAGGCCGTCGTCACGGAGGACGAGGACTGGGACTTCTGAGCGAGCACGGATCGAACTGGGAAAAAGAGTCGCGTGCGCGCGGCTTGGTGGATGTGCCCGGGGGGACCCTCCCGATCGCCATCGAGCAGTATCATGCGGAGGCCAACCTCCAAATGGAGTCAGTTTCCTCACGCCTTGAATCGATGAATACTCGGGCCGGACTGCTCATCGCGGCCGCCTCGATTTCGACCGCGCTGTCTGCGGTGGCACCCGAAGATGGTTGGACTAAGGCGGCGACGATGCTCGCGCTGGCTGCAGCCGTCGTTGGAATTGTCTGCATCTGGCCGCGTCGGAGAGACCAGGTCGACCTCCGAGCCGCACGAGCAGCGCTGCTTGCGAAGCGGCGAACGTCGAAGCAGGTTAGGAAGTTGGCGGATCTCAAACTCCTGCATGTCGAAGCCGGAGTGCGCGAACTCGAAAGGCGCGGATGGCTACTGCGTCTTGGTTTCCTCGCGGTTGTTATCGCGATGGCGTTGAGTGCCCTCGCGATCTTTCATGTAGAAGTACGGATTGGATCAGTATGAGCGAAAAAAAGAAACCGACGGAGAAGAAGCCTAAGCCTCAGAAAGTCCCGCCCATCAAACCGCTCAAGAATGGGTCAAAGGCGCAGTTCGGAGAGAACGGTGGGCAATCGATGAACGCACGAGGCGAGACGATGCGCGGATAGCGGCCGGGCGCCTGTCTGGCGCTCTCTCGGGGTCCGGTGTTAATGCTGTGGGTGGCTCATCGAGTCTGAGCGGTGGTGGAGGTGCTGGTCACGGCGGTTCGGCGTGGCACACGGGTAACTACCTGCGCTCGAACACCATCGTCGCCTGGATGCATCTTCGCCGACCACGCCGACCGTTGTACGTGCTGTTCTCCTCGGAGATCGGCCACACAGTAAGGTCGTAGCGACGATCGTCAGGGGGAAGTCGCGCATGTCAATGAGGTTCTTCATCTCTCACGCCGGGCCCGACAAGCCCTTGGCGATCGAGCTCAAAGCCCTTCTGGAGGGTGATGCCTGGGTAGATCTGTTCGAGATCGACCTTGGTGACGTCCTGTGGCATGAGATCAGCGACGGCATCGAAGCTGCGACTGATTTCGTCCTTCTTTGGTCGGCAGCGTCAGCACGATCCAAATGGGTGCAGTACGAGACGACACTCGCCTTCACGCGATGGCTCGAAGACAGCGCAATCGCTCTGCGCATAATCTGCCTCGACGACACTCCGGTCCCGTTACGCCTTCGGCCATTTCTTCAGGCTCGCGATGCCAAGACTCCTGATCTCATCGCGCAAGCACTTAGACGGAACGACCCAGCGCCTGCCCCGCGCAGGCGGTTCTTCAACCGCAATGACGAGATCGGCGCTATCGAGGAACACCTGTACGACTCTTCCACCGCGGCGTTGTGGATTTGCGGAGTGCCGGGAAGTGGTAAGCGCTCGCTAGCACGCGAGGCGCTACAGCGGATCACTACGGGACAAGGCACCGTGGCGAAGATTCGAGTGACCGACGGCGTTGCGGAGCCCGAGCTTGACCTGCTTGTGGCATCCGCCCTTCAGAAGTCTCCCTCAGACGAGTCGTCGACTTTGGCTGAGCTCACCGCCCATACCCGCATGATGGTTCAAGAATTTGTTGGTGCTGGCGGAGTGCTTGTTTTCGAGGATGCTGAGCATTGGCTCGCGGAAGACGGGACTCTCGGCCGCCTGGCGGAACAAGTAATCACCGCAGCGAGCGAGCCGGACCGGAATACCGATCGACTGGTCATCTTTACCTCACGTCGGCGACCAAGGGTTGCTGAATCGCAGTCGGAAGCGGTGCAGGTCATATACCTTCATGGTCTCCAACCGAAGCATGCGTTACCGCTCCTCCGTTCGCAGGGCGCTGAGGGTTCGGACGAGCAGCTGATGTCGGTCACGTTGGAGCTAGACGGGCATCCTCTCGCGCTTGAGGTTGTCGCTCCGCAGCTTCCGCTGAACGCAGCAGCTCTCAACGATAGGCGCCACGACATCGCCACCGACCTAATCGACCCTGGACGTATTGCCGGCTCTACGTGGCGGATGCTTGAGGTACTCTCGCTGGTTGACGGCCCATTGAACGGTGAGGACCTGGCTAATAGCCTGGCGCTGAGCGCGGAAGGCTTTTCGTCTGCCGTTGATGAGGCGACCAGCTATGCGCTGGTACGTCTTGGAGACTCCGGCGCACTAACGCTTCATCCACTGCTGCGCGACTACTACCTGCGATCCTTCCGGAAGCAACCTGACTATGAATCGCAGACGACCGTGCTAGCGGACTTGCTTCTGGCGCGTCTACAGGGCATCGATCCCGACGATGAGACGTATACGATGTCCCTGCTTTCGACTGTGAAGGTTCTCGGACTCTCGGGACGACTCAACGAAGCTCGAGAACTCCGACAAGGGCTAATCGGCACTCTCTATCAAACAGGCGTCGAGTTGTTCCACGAGCGGCGATATGAGGCTGCGCTCGAGCACCTTGAGGCCGCGCTAACCGGCGATACCGATGTCGACCTCCCTGCTAATCGCGTTCGGATGAAGACTCTGGCGTATCTCAAGCGGATGCCGGAGGCACGCGCGCTCGGTGATGATCTGGTCCGCGAACATGCCCGTGACGCCGGTGTCCTGCGAGACCGTGGACGAGTCGAGCAGATTGACCGTAAGTGGTCCGAGGCGATCATGTGGTACGAGCGAGCGATCCCATTCAGGAGTAACAAGGCTCAATTGTACGCGGACATCGCTCAAGCCCGCGTGCGAATGGAGGACTGGCCGGCGGCTGCGGCGGCGGCGAAGACGGCGATCGACATGGGAGGGGATACTCCATACGCGCTCTCGACATACTCGCAGGCGCTCGAGGCGCAGAACATGCTCGTCGATGCGAGAAAGGTGATGGCGCAAGCAGTCGCCCGCGAACCAAAGAACCCCAGGTATCGATACAGACTTGGCCGTATCGCGCTGCAACTCGATGACAGGCCTAGCGCGATGCGCGAGTTCGCAAGAACTATCGAACTCGATCCACAGTTCGTAGAGGCGCCGCTTTCCCTTGCCAGCGTACAGATAGATGAAGGATTGATCACAGAGGCGAAGGAGACTCTGGCACGTATCAATGGTTCTCACGCAGCACCGTCTGCCGTATTGCACAATGTTAAGGCGAAGCTGGCTCTGGTGGAAGGCGACCTCGCGAGCGCACAATCTGCGTCAGATTCGGCGCTGAAGGATCGCCGAGATGCTCACAATCTCACGTTGGCGATACGCGTTGCCATTGCTCGAGCGGAGGCGAAAGAGCTATCCGTCGGGCAAGCATCCGCTCAGGTGAAGCTCTTGGCGAAGGAACTGGAGATGCAAGGACATCTGGCGGCAGTTCTAGAGATATCGCAGCGGTTCCCGAAGTATTTCGATTGACCGGTTCATCGCCGCGTCCTGGCGGCTCCTCTGCCCCCTTTAGCGAACAGCCGTATAGGGATCGTCAGCGGGCTACGGTGCGAATGACCGCATGGAAGCCGAGGATGCCGTCTCCGGTGAACCGATGGCGGCAGCCGAGTAGTGCCGGATGTAGTCAGGCTTCAGCTTCCGGGCGTATCGGCGGTACTAGCGATCCGTCCACGGAGGATCTCGACAATGTTGTCGCGGTAACGCGGCTTCACCCGGTGGCGGGTGCCCGCCTGCATCTCCGTGACGAGCTTCTCGATCGACTCCGCATGACGAAAGCTGCCGCCGGCGGCGAAGTACGCGTGCAGCCAGACATCTACGTCGACCGGATAGCCCTCGACAGCGAATGCACGGACGAGTTGCACCACCGCGTCCTTGCCTCGACCAGAGCTCAGGCCGTTGTATTCCTCGTCCTGAATCATATTGGCGGCTACGAGGAGTAGCGGATCGCTCCGACATCCGGACGGATCTGGCTAACACCTCGGTTCGCTCCGGCCGCGCTTGTGCGGCCGAGAGATGGTTTGGGGGTGGACCTTCGTAACGCTCGCACAGGTGCCGGTGGGCACGAGCGGGGCCGGAGACACGTTGATGGCCTCCCTGATCCACTTCGTCTCGAAGCGAGGCAGCGGCGAACTGGGCGCGCCCACAGCGGAGCTCGCCGAAACAGCTACCAGGCAGGCGGTGGGCGATCACTCTCTCACGCGCTGGCGCGGGACGCCCCCTTGGTGCATGAGCTGCCCGCCTGGTGTTCAGCGAGTGACACGAGACCTCATCAGTCGATTAGGGCGGACTCTCGGGGTGGGTTGCGCATGAACTCGAGGCGGATGACGGTGTCGTCCTCGACGAAGGCGGGGTTGTAGCGGTCGTTGAAGCGCGGGAACAGCTTCGGCCCGCGCACGGCCGTCCACCCGGTATCCGTCGCGATCTGGTGCAGGCGGTCGACCTCGGCGCGCGAGTCGACGGGGAACGCGAGGTGCTGCCATCCGACCTTGCCATGCCGGTGCGGGCCGGTGCCCGGCTCGCGGGCGGGGAAGAGGATCAGCTCGTCCTCGCCGAGGGACCACGCCACGCTGTTGTCGGCGTCCTGCCGGGTGCAGCCGAGCGCCTGCATCACCGGGTCGAACTGGGCGATCGAGCGGGGCAGGTCGTCGACGGTGATGCCGATGTGTTCGAAGAGGTCACCGAGACATCCGCTGCACGGGGGTGCGGCTGGCGCGGGCACGGGTCTGGCCGTCGGCGCCGCCCCTTCATGGGTGGGTAGCCCGCGCGTATTGGGGGGTTGGCCGCCGTGAGCCGGATGGCGCGTGCGCTTTAGGCTCCAGCCGGACCCGACGTACGCGCATCCCTTCTCGACGAATGGAACACCTCCATGCAGACTCGGCAGCGGCCCGGCAGCACTCGTTCGATCGCGATCTTCATCGCGTTGGCCTTCCTCGCCGTCGCGATCATCTGTGCTCCTGCGCTGCTGGGTGCGGACGCGGACTACCTGGTGGTGCTGACGCCGTTCGCCCAGTGGATCCCGGCGCTTGCCGTGCTGCCAGCCCTACGGTGGGCCGGCCGCCGCGACCGACTGCGGACAGCGTGGCGTCTGTCTCCGTTCGGCGGCGCGACCACCTGGATGGTGCTGGGCCTCGTCACCCTCGCCGTCGTCTCCGTCGCGGCGGTGCAGGTCCTGCTCGGGGTCAGCACTGGTCTCGTGAGCTGGACGCCGGCACCGGAACTCGCCGCGACCGCGCTGTGGGTACTCCCGGTGGCGCTGCTCGCGCTGCTTTCGGCGACGGGAGAGGAGGTGGGGTGGCGCGGATACCTCTGGACGGAGCTCCGCGACCGCCGCGGATTCTGGGTCACCGCGCTCGCCGTCGGGATAATCTGGTCGGCGTGGCACCTGCCACTCCTCGCCGCATACGGGATGCAGGGAGACCTCCCTTGGCGGAACGTGGCCGCGACGACGATCGACCTGGTGGCGGCCTCACTGGTGCTCGGCGCCGCACGCGAGATCTCCGGCAGCGTGTGGCCCGCGGCGTGGGGGCACGCACTCCTGAACTCGGCGCTGGTCTTCGCGTCGACCAGCTTCGTCACGCCTGACCGAGCCCTCGCCGATGCCGACTTCTGGGGATACCGCGCGGTCGGCTGGGCGGCGTGGGTGCTGGCGGCGTTCGCGCTCGTCGCCGTCCACCGTCACCGCGCGACGCGCACGACGTCTGCCGGTTCACCGGCCAGTCCGGAGGCGGTCCGGAATGGTGAGCCGCCGTCGCGTGCCGGCGCGCCGAGCTGACTGGGGCCTTCGCGGCGTAGGTTGAGGAGGTCGGCGGGTCCAACACGAAGGACCCCGCGGCGAGGGAGGTCGGTGACCGTGCCGAAGATCTTCACGATCGGGTTCACGAAGAAATCCGCCGCGCAGTTCTTCGGCCTGCTCCGTGGCAGTGGCGCGACGACGCTCGTCGACACCCGCCTGAACAACGTCTCGCAACTCGCCGGCTTCACGAAGCGCGACGACCTGCAGTTCTTCGCGAGGGAATTGTGCGGCATGTCCTACCGCCACGAACTCCGCTTGGCGCCGAGCGACGAGCTGTTGGCCGCGTACAAGAAGCGCAGCATGCCCTGGGAGACGTACGCCGCCGCGTACCTCGACCTCATCCGCGGGCGTCACGTCGAAGCATCGCTCCGCCCCGAGGATTTCGAGAACGCCGTCCTGCTCTGCTCCGAACCGACCGCGGAACACTGCCACCGCAGACTGGCTGCCGAGTACCTTGCGGCCGCCTGGGGCGACCTCGAGGTCGTGCACCTCTGATCATCCCGCGGCGAGCGGCTACTGCCGCGGCGGGTTGTGCATGAACTCCACGCGGATGCCGTTGTCGTCCTCGACGAAGGACGCGTAGTAGCGGTCGTTGAACCGCGGGAACAGCTTCGGTCCGCTCACGGCCGACCACCCGGCATCCGTCGCGATCTGGTGGAGGCGGTCGACCTCGGCGCGGGAGTCGACGGGAAAGGCGAGGTGCTGCCATCCGACCTGCCCGTGGCGGTGCGGGCCGGTGCCCGGCTCGCGAGCGGGGAAGAGGATCAGCTCGTCCTCGCCGAGGGACCAGGCGACGCTGTTGTCGGCGTCCTGCCGGGTGCAGCCGAGCGCCTGCATCACCGGGTCGAACTGGGCGGTGGAACGGGGGAGGTCGTCAACGGTGATGCCGATGTGGTCGAAGAGGCGCACCGGGACATCCTATGGACGGGGGTGCCGTCGGCGCGGGCAGGCGCCTAGCTTGGACGCATGACGATCTCCGAAGCCGACCTCGTCCACCTGCGCCGGGCGGTCGAGCTCGCGCGTGACGCGCTCGATGCCGGCGACGGTCCGTTCGGGTCGGTGCTCGTCGACGCGTCCGGCACGGTGCGGTTCGAGGACCGCAACCGCGAGGTGACGACGGGGGATGCCACGCGGCATCCGGAGTTCGAGATCGCCCGGTGGGCGGCGGCGAACCTGACCGCCGACGAGCGGGCGGCGGCGACGGTGTACACGTCGGGGGAGCACTGCCCGATGTGCTCGGCGGCGCACGCGTGGGTCGGGCTCGGGCGCATCGTGTACGTCGCGTCGGCGGAGCAGATCAGCGGATGGCGCGCAGACGCCGGCGCCGTGGCATCCGCTGTCGCCGTGTTGCCGATCACGAGCGTGGCGCCGGGGCTGCCGTGGGAAGGGCCGGTAGACGAGCTGGTTCCCGACGTGCGGCGGCTCATCGAGCGCGCCGCCGGGGCCCGATAGCCGCGGCTGCAGAATGATGACCGGCGTCTCCCGCGCCGCCGGACCGGATTCGACTCGATCGGACCGCGATAGTCGGGTGAGCATCGGAACCGATCAGCAGGCTGGATGTCGGAAGGGGGTTCCGTGATCGCAGCACTGAACCGGCTCGTGGAGTTCGTCGAGCAGCACCTCGCCGACGAGATCGACCTCGCCGGACTGGCGAGCGACCTCGGCACGACGGAGTACCACCTGCGGCGGATGTTCTCGTCGCTGGCGGGTATGCCGCTGTCGGAGTACATCCGGCGCCGGCGCATGACCGTCGCCGCCGCCGACGTGCTCGCGGGTCGCGACCTGCTGAGTACCGCGGTGCGGTTCGGGTACGGCTCGACCGAGGCGTTCACTCGTGCGTTCCGAGCGGTGCACGGTGTCGGGCCGAGCGACGTCCGGCGAGACGGCGGCCCCCTTCGCATGCAACCGCAGCTCAGGTTCCGCCTGACCGTTGAAGGGAACACCGCGATGGACACTCGCATCACCGATCGACCCGCCTTCCTGCTCGTCGGCCACGCCTGGCGTGTGCCGCTCATCCACCAAGGGCCGAACCCGCACATCCAGTCGCACCTCGCCTCCATGCCGCCCGAGGAGCACCAGCGACTGAAGGCGTTGGGCGACACCGAACCGGCAGGACTGCTGCAGGTGAGCGCCGACGTCGACCCCGACTACGCCGAGGGCAGTGAGCTGACCTACCTGCACGGGGTCGCGGTCGCGTCGGATGCCGCGGTGCCGGAGGATCTCGACGTGATCGAGGTGCCGGATGGCGCGTGGGCGGTGTTCCGGTCGTCGGGGGCGTACCCGGACGAGCTGCAGGCGACGTGGGCGGCGACCGCCGCGGACTGGTTCCCCTCGAACCCGTGGCGGCTGCGGCCGGGGCCGTCGATCGTGGCCGTGCTCGAGCGCGCGGAGGACCTCAGCACGGCGACGACCGAGTTGTGGCTGCCCGTCGAGCGGGGGTGACGACCGCAGCCTAGGCCGCTCCGCTCACGCCTGGCCAGCGGTGATCACCTCGGCCGCGCGCAGCGTCCGGGTGTAGTCCTCCTTCAGCACCGCGAGGTGGAACCACGCCTCGGTGTGGCTCACGCCCGGCAGGGCGCGGATCCGCTCGAGCGCCTCGTACAGCGCACCGGGGGAGGGCTCGACGAGGGTCATCACGAGATCGAAACGCCCCAGGGTGCGGGCTGCGAAGTCGATGCCGCGCCATCCGCGGATCGCCTCGATGACCGCATCGTCATTGCCGGACAGGTTCAGCCCCACGCCGAGGGAGAGCTGCCGCTGCACCAGCCCGCGCGCCTCGACCGCGCTGATCTTGATCACGCCGCCCGAGATGAGCCGCTCGACGCGCGTCGCGACCGCGGACGGCGAGAGCCGCACCGCCTCGCCCAGCGCCCGGAAGCTCGTGCGGCCGTCACGCTGCAGGTGCTCGATGAGCTCCGCGTCGATCCCGTCGATCCTGACGCCGCCGCGGTACTCGGAGACGAAGAACCCCTTGATCACCTTCGAGTAGATCAGGGTGTTGATGTCGACGACGCCGGGCAGCGCGCGGATCTCGGCGAGCAGCGCGTGGAGGGCCGGCATGGTGCCGAGCCGGATCTCGGTGACGAGGTCGTGGACGCCGCCCACCGCGGAGACGAGCACGGTCTCGGTGACGCCGCGGAGGTGCTCGGCGACCGGCTCGGTCGCGCCATCCGTTCGGATGGACACGTGCGCGAGGACGTTCTGGCCGAGGAACGCGGGGTCGACCGCCGCCATGACGCGAACCGTGCCATCCCGCACCATCGCCCGAAGGCGTGACGAGACGGCGGCCCGCGAATAGCCGAGCCGCAGCGCCAGGTCGTGGATGCTCGCGCGGCCGTCGTCCTGCAGCGCGCGAATGAGGTCGGCGTCGAAGTTCACCGCCGTCCGCCCGATTCGCCGAGATTCCTTCGAACGCGCAAGTCCCCTGACATATCACCAGCGTACGCGGGCTGAAAGTCAGCACCAAATGCCGAAATGCATCATCAACCGTGCAGAAATGCAGCGGATGCTGCTCTCCGCTGGAGTTTCGTGGTTGCCGCCCCTTCGGCCTGAGCCATAACCTTCACGCGTCGCCGGCTCTTCGGCGGCGCATCCCCGAACGGCGTCCACGTCTCGCTGGGCCCAGGAGCATCCATCCGCAAAGGAGCGGTCATGACCACATCGCACAGATCGGCCAGGCGTGCCGGGTTCGCGGCATTCGTCGGCACCACCATCGAGTGGTACGACTTCTACGTCTACGCCACCGCGGCGGCGCTCGTCTTCGGCCCCTTGTTCTTCCCGAGCGGCGACCCGCTCGCCGAGACCGCAGCCGCGTTCGCGACGTTCGCCGTCGCCTTCGTCGTGCGGCCGTTCGGTGGCATCCTCTTCGGCCACATCGGCGACAAGCTCGGCCGCCGGCTCTCGCTGGTGCTCACGCTCCTGCTCATGGGCATCGCCACCGTCCTCGTCGGCCTGCTGCCGACGTACGAGACGATCGGCCTCGCCGCACCCATCCTCCTGATCTTCCTCCGCGCCCTGCAGGGCCTCGCGGTCGGCGGCGAGTGGGGCGGCGCGGTGCTCATGAGCGTCGAGCACGCGCCCGAGAAGTCGAAGACCTTCTACGGCGGCTTCACCCAGCTCGGCAACCCGGCGGGTGCCCTGCTCGCGTCGGGCGTGTTCGCGATCATGACCCGTTTCGGCGACGACTTCATCATCAACGGCGGATGGCGCATCCCGTTCCTGCTCTCGATCGTGCTCATCGGCGTGGGCCTCTGGGTCCGCTACCGCGTCGAGGAGACGCCGGTCTTCGAGCAGAAGGTCGGCGGCCGCAAGCAGTCGATGCCGCTCGCGTTCGCGCTGCGGAACAACTGGAAGCCCATCCTGCTCGGCATCGGCCTGCTCCCGATCTCGACCGGCGGCTACTACCTCGCCACCACGTTCGCCACCGCCTACGCGACCGGCGAACCCATCTCGATCAGCGAGCAGGTCATCCTCGACGCGATGACGATCGCTTCGTTCGTCGAGTTCGTGGTGACGCTCCCGATCGCCTGGCTCGGCGACAAGTGGGGCCGCAAGAACATCATGTACATCGGACTCGTCACCTCGGTGTTGACGTTCATCCCGTTCATGCTCGTGCTGCCGGGCCGGATCGAGCCGCTCATCTTCCTGCTCGCCTCGCTCGTGCGCATCGCGATGAGCGCGACGTACGCCCCGATCGCCGCGATCCTCGCCCAGATGTTCCGCCCGCAGGCGCGCTACACCTCCATCGCCCTGTCGTACGGCGTCGGCGCCGCGATCTGGGCCGGCTTCTCGCCGTGGTTCGCCACGATGCTCATCGCCTGGACGGGCAGCATCTGGTCGGTCATCGCCATGTTCGCCGGCATGGCCGTCCTCGCCGGCATCTGCACGAAGCTCGCCCCGCAGCACTCCGACGAGGCTCCGGTCACGGCATCGTTCGAGGCCCGCACCGACACGACGGCGAACCGCACGGCATGAGGAAGCTCACCGCCTTCGACCGGCCGGCCCAGACCGCGCCGCGCATCGTGACCGCCCGCGCCATCCACACCGTCGACCGGGCGTCCACCACGGCGACGGCGATGCTCCTCGACCGCGGCCGCATCCTCGCGATCGGCTCCACGGCCGACTGCGAGGCTGCGGCCGAGGCCGCCGGGCTGGCGCCCGAGCGCACCGACCTCGGCGACGCGGTCGTCGTCCCCGGATTCATCGACCCGCACGCGCATCCGCTGATGTACGGGCAGATGATGACGTGGGTCGACTGCGGGCCGGCGAAGGCGGCGAGCATCCCCGAGATCATCGCGCTGCTGAAGGCCGCGGCGGCCGAGCTGCCCGAGGGGCGGCCGGTGCGCGGCTATGGCTACGAGCACCGCAACCTCGTCGAGCAGCGCCATCCGACCCGCTTCGAACTCGACGAGGTGGCGACCGACCGCGAGGTCTACCTCATGAACGCGTCCGGCCACGGCGGCGTCGTGAACTCGTACACGCTCGAGGTCAACGGCGTCGACCGCGACACCCCGAACCCCGACGGCGGCGAGTTCTTCCGCGACGCCGACGGCGAGCTCACGGGCGAGTTGTCGGATGCCGCGTGCAACATCCTCACCGGGGTGCACGGCGTCAAGGTCGGCCACCACGGGCCGAACTTCCACCTCGCCGACGAGCCCGACGAGCACCTGCGGCAGCTGGATGCCGCGACCCGGCGCTTCCTCGCCGGCGGGGTCACGACGATCGGCGATGCGCAGGTGTCGCGGCGCGAGTTCGACATGTACCTGCGGCTGGCGGAGGCCGGACGGCTCGAGCTGCGGGTCTCGATGTACCTGCTCTCGCACCTGCTCGACGATGCGCTCGACATGGGGCTCGTCGGCCAATTCGGCAACGCCCACCTGAGCTTCGCGGGCATCAAGCTCTACGCCGACGGCACCCTGGGCGGCTGGACCGCGTACTTCCCGGACGGCTACGTCGGCGATCCGTGTCGCACGGGGCAGCTGTACCACGAGCCCGCCGCGTACGCGGAGCTGATCCGCAAGGCGCACGTCGCCGGCCTGCAGACCGCGACGCACGCCCAGTCGCCGACCGCGATCGAGATGGTCGTCTCGGCGATCGAGGCCGCGCTCACGGAGCGGCCCGACGACGATGCGCGGCACCGCATCGAGCACTGCGGGCTGCCGAGCCCAGAGCAGATCGAGCGGATGGCGCAAGCCGGCATCCGCCCGGTGAACCAGCCGCAGCACTACTACAACTGGGGCGAGGGCGTCGAGGACGCCATCGGTACCCCGGGCGAGCGGTTCAACCCGCTCGGGGCGTTCGCCGCGGCGGGCGTGCCGATCACCATCTCGTCGGACGCGCCGGTCGCCGACCCGATCCCGCTCGAGGCGATCCAGACCGCGGTCACCCGGGTCACGCGGCGCGGGCATCAGCTCGGATCCGACGACCTGCGGATCTCGGCGGAGGCGGCGCTGCGCGCGCACACCTACGAGGGGGCGGTCTCGCTCGGCCGCGAGGACGACCTCGGTTCGCTCGAGGTCGGCAAGTACGCGGACTTCGCCGTGCTCGCCGACGATCCGCTCGCCGTCGAACCCGAGCGGATCGCCGGGATCACCGTGCTCGAGACCTGGGTCGGCGGGGAGCCGCGCCACCGCGCGGCCTGACGAAGGGGATGATCATGACGATGACGCAGACGCCGGTCGACCTCGCCGCACCGTACGCCGACACCGCCGGCCGGGCCGTGCTCGAGACCATCCGCGCCTACGGGGTGACGACGATCTTCGGCATCCCGGGCACCCACAACCTCGAGCTGTACCGTCCGCTCGCCGACCTCGGCATCCGCGCGGTGACGAACCGGCATGAACAGGGCGCCGGCTATGGCGCCGACGGCTGGGCGCAGCAGACGGGCCTGCCGGGCGTCGTCATCACGACGTCGGGGCCGGGGCTGCAGAACGCGATGAGCGCCATCGGCACCGCGTTCTGCGAATCGCGACCCCTGATCGTGCTCTCGCCGGGCGTCGCACTCGGCGAGGAGTTCCGCGACGTCGGGACGCTGCACGAGACGAAGGACGCCTCGGCCATGGTCGCGGCCATCGCGGAGTGGTCGCGTCGGGTGACGTCGGCCGCCGAGGCCGTCGACGCGGTCCACGACGCGTTCGAGCTGTTCCGCACCGGCCGGCCGCGCCCCGTGCACATCGAGATCCCGCTCGACGTGCTGGAGTCGCCGGCCGAGGTGCCGGCGGCAGCACGGATGGCACGTCCCGCGCCGCCGTCGGACCGCGGCGAGGCGGGGCTGATTCGGGAGGCTGCCGAGCTGCTCGCCTCCGCGGCGTCCCCGGTGATCATCGCCGGTGGTGGCGCGACCCGCGCGACCGCCGAGGTCACCGCGCTCGCCGAACGGCTCGGCGCGCCGGTCCTGACCACGCTCAACGGCAAGGGAACCGTCGATGAGCGCCATCCGCTCGCGCTGGGGTCGAACCTGCGGCTCGCGGCGGCTCGCGCCGTCGCCGAGGCGGCCGATGTACTCGTCGTGCTCGGTTCGAAGCTCGGGGAAGCCGAGCTGTGGGCGCCGTCGCTTCGAGCCGGCGGCCGGGTCATCCGGATCGACCGCTCGGTGGCGCAACTCGACAAGAACCTGGAGGCGACCGTCGGGATCGTGGGTGACTGCGCTGCCGTGACCGCCGAGCTCGTCGCCGCGCTGCCGGTCTCGGAGCGGCCGTCGCCGGACCTCTCGACCGCCCGTCGGGCGATCGCGGACGAGATCCGCTCGACCGCGCCCGACACCGTCGCGCTCGCCGAGCAGATCGCGGAGGCCCTGCCCGACGACGTCATCGTGGCCGGCGATTCGTCGCAGATCATCTACCTGGCGCTCGCGAACGTGCTCGAATGCTCGAGCCCGCACTCGCTGCTCTACACGCCGACGTACGCGACGCTCGGGTACGGACTTCCGGCTGCGATCGGCGCGAAGGTGGCGCGGGCCGATCGGCCCGTGGTGGCCGTGCTCGGCGACGGCGCGCTGATGTTCGCCGTCAACGAGCTCGCCACCGCGGTCGAGCAGCGCCTGGACGTGACGATCGTCTGCGTCGACAACGGCGGGTACGCCGAGATCCGGCAGAACGAGGTCGACCGCGGCATTCGGCCGATCGGGGTCGAGCTGGTGCAGCCCGACTGGGCGGCGCTCGCCGACGCCTTCGGTGCCACGGGCCGACCGGTTTCCGACCGTGCAGAGCTCGGCAGCGCCATCCGCTCGGCCATCGCAGACGGGGGAGTGCAGCTGGTGCACATCCGCCAATAGGCGTGGTGGCACCCCCGGGCCCGCCCGGCTCGGCCCGCGCTAGCGCCAGCCGAGCGCCGGTGCGACGTGCGTCAGGATCGACTCGAGCACGTGCGCGTTGTAGTCGACGCCCAACTGGTTGGGCACGGTGAGCAACAGGGTGTCGGCGGCGGCGATCGCCTCGTCCTCGCGCAACTGCTCGATCAGCACGTCGGGTTCGGCGGCGTAGCTGCGGCCGAAGACGGCGCGGTAGTCGTCGATCACGCCGAACTGGTCGGACCGGTCGCCACCGCCGATGAAGTACTTCCGGTCCAGGTCGTTCGTGATCGCGAAGATCGACCGGCTCACCGAGACGCGCGGCTCGCGCTCGTGCCCCGCCTCGGCCCAGGCGGCCCGGAACGCCTCGATCTGCTTGCGCTGCTGCACGTGGAAGGGCTCGCCCGACTCGTCCTCCTTGAGCGTCGAGCTCATGAGGTTCATGCCCTGCTCGGCCGCCCACACGGCGGTCGAGTCCGAACCGGCACCCCACCAGATGCGGTCGCGCAGGCCCGGCGACTGCGGCTGGATGCCGAGCGGCCCCGGGTGCGGGTTCGGGAACATGGGGCGCGGGTTCGGCTCGGCGAACCGCGCCCCGTCGATGACCTGCAAGAACACCAGCGTGTTGTCGCGGGCGACATCCGCCATCGTCCTGCCCTCGGGCGCCTCGTAGCCGAAGTAGCGGTAGCCGTCGATCACCTGCTCGGGTGACCCGCGCGAGACGCCGAGCTGCAAGCGCCCGCCCGCGATGAGGTCGGCGGCACCGGCATCCTCGGCCATGTACAGCGGGTTCTCGTAGCGCATGTCGATCACGCCCGTGCCGAGCTCGATGCGACTCGTCTTGGCGCCCGCAGCGGCGAGGAGCGGGAACGGGCTGGCGAGCTGGTTCGCGTAGTGGTGCACCCGGAAGTACGCGCCGTCGGCACCGACCTCCTCGGCTGCGACCGCCAGGTCGATCGACTGCAGCAGCACGTCCGACGCCGATCGCGTCTGCGAGCCGGGCGAGTTCGACCAGTGGCCGAACGAGAGGAAACCGATGCGCTTCATACAGGGTTCCAACGCCGGGCGCGGCGGGGCATTCCGAGCGCGGCGGCGATCGGCCGGTGCTCCGATGGTCGAATCGGAGCACCGGCCCGCGGTCAGCGCACGCTCTCGAGGAAGTTCCGCGTGCGCTGGCGCTGCGGGGTGTCGATCACCGCGGCGGCCGTGCCCGACTCGACCACCACACCGCCGTCCATGAACACGACCTGGTCGGCGACGCCCCGGGCGAAGCCGATCTCGTGCGTCACGACGATCATGGTCATGCCGTCATCGGCGAGTTCGCGCATGACGTCGAGCACGTCGCCGACGAGCTCGGGATCGAGGGCCGACGTGGGCTCGTCGAAGAGCATGAGCTTCGGGCTCATCGCCAGCGCCCGGGCGATCGCGACGCGCTGCTGCTGGCCGCCGGAGAGCTGGGACGGGTAGTGTCCCGCGAAGTCGGCGAGGCCGACGCGGTCGAGCAGGTCGCGGGCGCGGGCCTTCGCCGTGGCGCTCGGGATCCTCGCGATGCCGACGGGCGCCTCGGTGATGTTCTCGAGGGCCGTCATGTGCGGGAACAGGTTGAACCGCTGGAACACCATGCCGATCCCGCGGCGCTGGCGCGCGATCTGCCGCGGCGTCATCTCGTGCGTGGCGTGACCGGCCTGACGGTAGCCGATGAGCTCGCCGTCGACGATGATGCGGCCGCCGTCGATCGTCTCGAGGTGGTTGATGCACCGGAGGAGGGTCGACTTGCCCGAGCCGGACGGCCCGAGCAGCACGGTCACCGTGCCCTCGGGCACCTCGAGCGAGATGTCGCGGAGCACCTGGTGGGCGCCGAAGCTCTTGCGCACGCGTCGGATCTCGACGAGCGGCCTCGTCGGGGTGCGGGCGGCGCCGGCGGTGCGTGCAGTGTCGGTGGTGCTCATACGACTCGGACCTCCTTGGTCTCGGGAGCGGGGTCCGGCCCGGGTCGGCGCGCGTCGATCGCCCGGCGCAGCCGCTGCAGAGGCGTCGGCGGAAGCGAACGGCTCGATCCTCGGCCGTAGCGTCGCTCGAGGTAGTACTGCGGGATCGACAGGACGCTCGTGAGGAACAGGTACCAGAGGCTCGCGACGATGAGCAGCTCGACCTGCTTGAGGTTCTGCGACGAGATGACGGTGGCCTGGGTGTAGAGCTCGAGCACGGCGATGACCGACAGCAGCGACGTGTTCTTCAGCATGGAGATGGTCTCGTTGCCCATGGGCGGGATGATCACGCGCATCGCCTGGGGCAGCAGCACGCGACGGAAGGTGTACAGCGGTGACATCCCGAGCGACGCGGCCGCCTCGCGCTGCCCTTCGTCGACGGAGAGCATGCCCGCTCGCACGATCTCGGAGGAGTACGCCGCCTGGTTGAGCGTGAGCGCGAGCAGGCCCGCGGTGAACGCGCTGATGAGCGCATTCGTGTCGGCCTGCCAGAACGCGATGTCCGTGAACGGGATGCCGATGGTGAGGCTCTCGTAGAGCAGGCCGAGGTACCCCCACAGCACGATCTGCACGAGCAGCGGCGTGCCGCGGAACACCCAGACGTAGCACCAGGCGACCGAGACGAGGACCGGGTTCGACGAGAGCCGCATGCCGGCGACCACGACGGCGAGGAACGTCGAGACGACCATCGCGATGAACGTGATCAGCAGGGTCAGGCCCACGCCGTCGAGGATGCGCGGATCGAAGACGAACGCGCCGATGGCCTGGAAGTCGATGTTCGGGTTGGTCAGCACGGATGCCGCGAACGACGCGACGAGCACCAGGACCAGGGCGCCGCCGACGACCCGCCAGGGTCGGCGCAGCGGGATGGCGACGACATCGTCATCGGTCGCGTCGAATGCCGGCGGCGCCGCGGAGGCCCGCGCGTCCGCCCCGCGGGTGGCCGTCATGATGCCGCCCCCTGGTTCACCTCGGCCGACTCGACGGCGTACGCGCCGATGTTGTTGCGCTCGAGCACCTGCTGGTAGGTCCCCTCGTCGATCAGCGCCTGCAGGGTCGCCCGGATCGCCTCGGTGAGCTCCGCGTCGGCCTTGAGGATGCCGATGCCGCTGTACACGGGCGAGAAACCGGCCGGGTTCTCCGGGTCGCGCACCACATCGAAGACCGAGCCGTCGCCCGTCGTCGCCGCGGCGTACTCCGCGACCACGGCGTCCGCGACGTACGCATCGCTCTTCCCGGCACGCAGCGCGGTCTGCGCGTCGAGGTCCGACGGCAGTTCGGTCACCCGGACGGGGTTGGACCCGCAGTCCATCGCCCGGAGCAGGTCGCCCTGCACGGTCGCCTTCTGCACCGACACGGTCCTGCCGCAGAGGTCGGACTGCGTGACGATGCCCCCGGGGTTGCCCGCCTCGACGAGGATCGCGAAGCCGCCGTACGTGTAGTCGACGAAGTTCAGCGTCTCCTGCCGTTCGGGCGTGTCGTTCATGCCGCTCATGATGAGGTCGTTCTTCCCGGCCTGCAGCGACGGGATGACGGAGTCGAACGCCTGCTTGTTGATGGAGACGTCGATGTCGAGCTTCTGCCCGATGAGGCGCGCGAGCTCGGGGTCGAAGCCGATCTCGCGGTTGGTCTCGTCGTACATCGCCATGGGCGGGAACGGGATGTCGACGGCGATGTCGAGGCGACCCTTCTCGGCGATCGCCTCGGGCAGCAGCGCGGTCAGCTCGGGGTCCGCGGTCGTCGAGACCTCGTCGCCCTTCGGCAGGTCGGGCCCGCCGCCGGCGCCGCCGGCAGCTCCGGCGGAGGCGGTCAGACCGGAGCATCCGGTGAGCACCAGGGCGGCGACGGCGGCGGTGGCGCCGATCGCGGGGATGAGGCGGCGGGTGATCATGGTGACTCCTTCGTCATCGGGTGCTGGGTTGAGGGGAGGTCGCGTCACACCAGTGCGCGGGCCATCGCCGGCGCGTGGGTGGCGAGCAGGTCGTCGTACGTCTCGCGCCGCGTGACGAGGCGCGCCACGCCATCCGCGACGAAGACGATCGCGGGCTTCAGCGCGCCGTTGTAGTTGTTCGACATCGTGTAGGCGTAGGCGCCGGTCGCGGCCATCACGACGAGGTCGCCCACGCGGGCCGGCGGCATGGGGGCGCCGTCGACGAGCAGGTCGCCCGACTCGCACTGGCGACCCACGAGTTGCACGGTCTCCGTCCACGGCTCGAGGAGCCGGTCGGCGAGCACCGCCTCGTAGCGCTGGTGCGTGAGGGCGATGTCCATCTGGTCGGCCAGGCCGCCGTCGACGGCCACGAACGTGCGTCCGGTGCGCTTGACGGTCGTCGTCCGGTACAGGGTCACGCCCGCACGCGCCACGATCGAGCGGCCGGGCTCGATGAGCAGCCGCGCCTCGGCGGGAAGGTTCGCTCGGGCCGCGGCCACGATGGCGTCGAGGTAGTCCTCGACGCTCGGGGCGTGCTCGTCGTAGGTGTACGAGACCCCGAGCCCGCCTCCGACGTCGTATGTGTCGAACGTGCCGATGGTCGAGATCTTGGCGACCGCCTCGGCGAACTGCGCGGTGTCGAGGATCTGGGAGCCGATGTGCAGGTGCACGCCTTCGAAGCGCATGAGCGGGTGCGTGCGCATGCGACGGATGGCGCGCTCCGCCTGGTCCCACGGCAGGCCGAACTTCGAGTCCGCACCTCCGGTCGCCTGCGAGGCGTGCGTCTTGGCGTCGACGCCCGGGATGACGCGGAGCAGCAGCTTCTGCGGGCGCTGGAGCAGTCGCTCGAGGCGGTCCAGTTCGTCGTCGTTGTCGACGATGATCGTGTCGATCCCGGCGTCGAGCGCCATGCGCAGCTCCGCGTCGGTCTTCGCATTGCCGTGGAAATGCAGACGCGACGGGTCGACGCCCGCTGCGAGCGCGAGCTGCAGCTCCCCGCCGCCGGCGATGTCCACCGACAGCCCTTCGTCCTGCGCGAGGCGGTACATGCCGACGGCGGGGAGCGACTTCGAGGCGAAGAGCACGTCGGAGTTCGGCCACCGCGCCCGCAGCCCGTCGACGAAGCGTCGGGCCTGCCGGCGCAGGCCGGATTCGTCGTAGACGTGGAGCGGCGTGCCGAACCGCTCGGCGAGCTCGGTGACGGCCACCCCGCCGATCTCGAGCACCCCGTCGGGCGTCGCGGTCGCCTCCTCGGGCAGGATGCGCCAGAGCTCGTCGAGACGCGTGCCCATGGGGGCCGGCCGGTTCGCGGTCATTCGTTCCTCCTCAGTGGCGTCTTCGCCATCGCGATGGCCAGCCTAGGAAGATCACACCTCCACCGGGTTGGAGATGTGGGATAACTTCGGCATATGAATGCAGCGCTTTCTCCAACGGAGGTGCCCGCCGCGATCCCACGTGTCACGCTGGCCCAACTCGTCGACCAGCTCGGCCCGAGGACCATCACCGCGATCGGCCCGGCCGACGCCGCGATGGCGGTCACCGGCACGGAGTTCCTGGACATCGCCGACGAGATCGCGGATGCCGCCGGCACCCTGCTGCTGGCGCCCTCCACCGCATCGCTCAGCACGGCCCGCCTCGCGGCCGTCGCCGCCGCCGCCGCGGACGCCGGCGCGGCGGGCCTGGTGCTCAAGTGCAGCCCAGATCGGGTCGCGGCGATCGCGGCGATCGCGGAGTCGACGGGACTGGCGATGCTGCGGGTCGCCGACCGGATCAGTTGGCGCCTCCTCGACGCGCAGCTCACGCACCTGCTCGGCGAATCCGACGCCACGCTCTCGACGCCCCAGGATCGCGGTGCCGAGCCGCTGTTCGCGGTGGCGAACGAGCTGGCCGAGCACTTCGGCGGGTCCGTCGCGATCGAGGACCTGAGCCGCAACATCCTCGCGTACTCGTCGGTGCCCGGACAGCTCATCGACGAGCTGCGAACCCACGGAATCCTCGCACGACGGGTGCCGGCCTCGCCGTACAACGACGACCAGTACCGCACCGTGCTGCGGTCGGACGACCCGATCAAGTACCCGCGGCTCGGCGACGAGGAGCCGCGCGTCGCGTACGCGATCAGGGCGGGCGCGGTTCCGCTCGGCACGATCTGGGCGATCGACGCCTCAGGCGACGGCCCGGTGACCGAGGAGCAGGCCGAACGGATGCGTCGCGCCAGCGCCCTCGCGGGCGCCCACCTGCTGGACGACCTCCGGGCGCACGCGACCAGCCAACGACCCCGGGAGGATCGCCTTCGCACGCTGCTGACCGGCATCGACCTGACCGGCACCGAGTTCGCGGAGCTCGGCATCCCCGAGGAGCCGGGTGCCGCGCTGCTCGCATTCGACGTCCCGCATGCCAGCCCGACCGCGGTCGCGCAGCTCCGCTCGACGGTCATCCGTCACCTCGTGCTCCACCGACCCGACACCGTCGCCGTCGCCCACCGGGGACGCGTCTACGCGCTGTTCGCAGCGGGAGGCGCCGACGAGGCGGTCCGAGCCGCCCGGCCGCTCGTCCCGCTGCTGGACCGCCTCGTCGGGGCGGGCACGCTCATCGCGGTCGTGGGCCCCGTGCACCGCTCGGGCGCGGTCGCAGGCGCCCGCGAGCTGGCGGACCGGTTGCTCGAGGCGGCGGCCGACGACCCCGAATCGGGTGCCGGTCGGGTGGTGACCACCTCGAGCGTGCGCCCCCGGCTCGTGATCGAGCGGGTCGCGGAACTGTTCGCCGACGCCGACGAGCTGCGCGACCCGGCGCTCGAAGCGCTGTCGGCGGATCCGTCCACCAGCCGCGTCGCCGAGACGCTCCTCGTCTGGCTCGAGTGCTTCGGCAATGTCGCGCAGACCGCCGATCGACTGGGGGTGCACCAGAACACGGTGCGACACCGACTGCGCCGAGCCGAAGAGGAGCGCGGCATCCGTCTGGATCGACCCGACCGGAGACTCGCAGCATGGCTGCAATTGCGAGCCGCGGGGGTCGTGCATGCCTGAATCGTCAATGCGTCGAGCGAGCGGTAGCGGAGCGGCGGACGGTGCGGTCCGATCCCCCTCCCGAGGGCATGCTGCTGTACGGACTCGCCCTACCGAACCACGAAGGATGCCACGTGAAGCTCCGTCCCGCCGCCCCCGCCGTCGCGCTCCTCGCGCTCCTCGCCCTCGCCGGGTGCGCGCCCCAGTACGAGCCGGTCGAACCGTTGCCGTCGATCGGCGAGGCGACGCCGGAGCCGTCGGCTGACGCAGTCGAGGAGATCCACTCGGGCGTGCCGCTGGCGCCCGGAGCGACGCTCGCGGAAGGCGAGTGGGGCATCTACGACATGCTGGCCGCCACGCCTGACCAGAGCGAGTCGGTGCCGGTCCGGGTGCAGCTCTCGCCGGCGGGCGCGGACCGCCCCACCGACGACGAACTCGAGGAGCTCCGGGCGGCCGGCGAGTCGTACGTGGCGGGCAAGGAGGTCGCGTTGCTGCGCTACCGACTCCAACTGCTCGACGACTTCCCGGCCGGGTACGTCGCCAGCATCGGCAATGCTCAGCTCAACCCGGTCGGCGCCGACCAGCAGGCCGACGGCTTCGGCAAGCTCGTGGCCGTCGGGATCGACTTCTGCAGGGCCACGCTCGGCTTCAACCAGTCCACGTCCACGGCCAGTGGCGCGGTGCAGGACGGCTGCGTGATCGTCACCTGGGCGGAGGGCGCGACGCCGCCCGCCGGTCTCGCCTTCGGGGGCAGCGTGCCGCTGGGCGACGAGAACCCGTTCGCGGCGAACCCGGCCCTGCTGTCGATCGCCGTGGAGTAGCGACCGAGCGGTCACAGCCCCCAGTCGTCGGCGGCCGCCGAGCCGCTGGCGTTGCTCGGGACCGCCACGAACTGCACGATCGACTCGTGGCGGTCAGGCCACGAGCCCGTACGCCGTGGCGTTGGCGACGAGGTTGGATGCCGCGTGCACGACGATCGAGGGTGCGGTGCGCCGGGTCGCCATGGCGAGGGCGCCGAGGACGATTCCGGCGAACAGCGTCGCCGCGGTGAGGGCGACGCCGTTCACGCCCGCGAGGCTCTGGGGGAGGTGGAGCGCGGCGAACGTCGCGGCGGTGATCAGCACGGCGGCGTTCGTCGCCCGGAAGCTGCGAATCTGGTCGGGGTCCGGTCCGTCGAACCAGCGCTTCAGCGAAGGCTGCAGCATGCCGCGGAAGACGACCTCCTCGATGAACGGCGCCGCGATGACCGACAGGATGAGGTTCGGAACCCAGATCGCCGGTTCGGGCGTGACGAACACGTTCGAGTCGAGACCGCCCGGGTCGCCGAACATCAGCAGCGCGAGGTACACCACGACGGGCTGGATGAACCAGATGGCGGCGAATGCGGCGGGGATGCCGAGCAGGTCGATCCACCGGAAGCTTAGCCCGTAGTCGCGGATGAGGTTGCCGGTGCCCCATCTTCGCGACACGAACACGATCCAGGCCGTGACGAGCACGGGAAGGGCGAAGACGATCGCCAGCCACACCGGGTAACTCACCCATTCGGCCGGGAGCAGCGACGGCCCGAAGATGCAGAGGGCGAAGATCCCGACCCCGACGAGGGCATGAAGAAGACCCCACCGGCGGGTCGACGGGGTCGCGGATGACGGGGCGGTGACGAGGTCTATGCCGCTGACTGTAGCGGACGGCGACGCAGCAAAACACTTTGGCACCGCCGGCTTCTTGACGGGCTCGTCCGGCGTGGGCTACCGTCCTGCCAAGACGATTTGGCAAAACGTATTGGCAACTCGTCCCAAGAGGGTCTGCGTTCCTGTCACACATGAATCGAATGGAGTCGAAGTGATGAAGCTTCGCACAGCACGACCGGGGCGGCCCGGTCGCCGCACGCTCATCGCAGCGGCGTCGGTGAGCGCCGCCGCATTGGTCCTCAGTGGCTGCGGCGTGGGCGGCTCGGGAGAGGCCGCGTCCGACACCGACGAACTGACCGTCGTCGTCGAGGGTGGCGGCAAGGCCGAACTGCAGCCGATCGCCGATCTGTACAAGGAGGAAACCGGGACCACGGTGACGCTCGTCGAGCTGCCCTACGCGGGCCTGTACGACCGCGTCTCGTCGGAGCTGCAGGCCGGCCAGCCGTCGTTCGACGTCGCCGCACTCGACGCCATCTGGCTCCCCGCGTTCGCGCCGGCGCTCGCCCCGCTCGACGACCTGTACACCGACGACGTCGAGTCCGACCTCTTCGGCGGCCTCGTGAGCGAGGCGAAGGTCGACGACAGCTTCGTCGGCATGCCGGTGTGGACGAACTCGGAGATCCTCTTCTACCGAACCGACCTGTTCGAGGACGCCCAGAACATGGCCGACTTCGAGGCGGAGTACGGCTACGCGCTCGCCGCGCCGACGACCTGGGAGGAATACCGCGACGTCGCGGAGTTCTTCACCCGCGACACCGACGGCGACGGAACCGTCGACCTCTACGGCACCGACGTGAAGGGCGCCGTCGAGACGGAATGGCTCGCGACGGTCTCGCAGGCCGGCGAAGAGACCATGGTGCTGGATGCCGCAACCGGAGAGGTCACGATCGACAGCGCCGCGCACCAGGAGGCCCTCGACTTCTACGTCAGCCTGCTGCCCTTCGCCCCGGCCGGGGCAGCCCAGCTGGACTGGGCGGGATCGCAGAACCTCTTCTATCAGGGCAATCTCGCGATGATGCGCTTCTGGGGGCACGCCTACCGGCAGACCCCGGACGACTCCCCGGTGAAGGACTCCATCGGCGTCGCTCCGATGATCGGCGGACCCGCGGGCGTCGCGGGCGTGCCGGGAGCCTGGTACCTCTCGGTCCCCGCCTCCGGGGCGAAGCAGGATGCCGCGAAGGAGTTCGTCGCGTTCGCCTACGAGCACAACGCCCTCGCGGCGGACACGTCGCTCGGCCTGGTCGCCCGGAAGAGCGCGTTCGAGAGCAAGGCGGGCGAGCCCGGTTTCGAGAACTACCCGGCGCTCGTGACCACCCTCGAGGCGCCGCAGTCGCTCCCGCGCCCCGCGACGCCCGAATGGCAGGAGATCGTCGACTCGGTGCTCGTCCCGCTGATGCAGAAGGCCGTCGAACCGGGCGCGGACACCGCGCAACTGCTCTCCGAGGCGAAGTCCCAGATCGAAGCGATCGTCGAATAGACGGCCGACCCGGAAGGCAATCGTGGAGACACTCGCTCCCCAGGCCCGGGCGGAGGCGGCTCCGGCCGCCCCCGCCCCGGGCCCCGGCCGCCCGACCCGTCGTCCCGCTCGACCGCGCCGCCACCTCAGCAAGGACCGGGGTGACCGACGATTCGCGCTCCTGCTGCTGGCACCGGCCGCCCTGTTCCTGACGGCGTTCGTGCTGTGGCCGCTCGTGCGGTTCGTCTACGACAGCTTCTTCGAGATCTCGCCGTTCGCCGGCGCATCCCGCACGTTCGTCGGCTTCGACAACTACGCGACCGCGTTCGCGTCCGACGCGTTCCAGTCGGCATCGCTACGAACCCTCGTCTACACGATCGTCGTGGTGACGGCCGAATTCGTGCTCGGTCTCGCGGTCGCCCTGCTCTTCACGGCGCTGGGGCGTCGCTCGGCAGTCTTCCGCACGGTCTTCATGTACCCGCTGATGATCGCGCCGGTGGTCGCCGGCCTGCTGTGGCGCTTCCTCCTGATCGACAACTTCGGCATCGTCAACCAGCTGCTCTTCGAGGCGGGCATCATCTCCAGCCCCGGGCAGATCCAGTGGCTGAGCGACCCGAACATCGCGTTGTTCTCGGTGGCGGTCCCGGACATCTGGCTCACGACCTCGTTCGTCACCCTGGTGCTCTTCGCGGGACTGCAGAACATCCCGGGGGACGTGATCGAGGCCGCCCGCATCGACGGAGCCAGGTATCCGCGGATCCTGTTCAGCATCATCATCCCGCTGCTGCGACCGGTGATCGCCGTCGCGCTGATCGTCCGCGGCATCGACGCGGCGCGCGCCTTCGACATCATCCTCATCCAGACGGATGGCGGACCCCAGGGCAGCACGACCACCCTCAGCCTTCTCATCTACCGCACCATGACGCGGTTCGGCGATCCCGGACTCGCGAGCGCCATGGGGACGGTCTACCTCCTCGTGATGCTGGCCGTGGCGATCGCCGCGATCATGCTCATCTGGCGACCCGGGAGCAGCGCACGATGAACCCACTCGAAACCCGAGGCAAGAGCCGCATCCTCCTGTGGGTGCTGCTGGCCGTCGCCATCGTCATCTACGGCTTCCCGTTCCTCTACCTCCTGCTGACGTCGTTCAAGACGCCGCTCGACGCGATCTCGGTGCCGCCGTCGGTCCTGCCCGAGACGTGGACCCTCGACAACTACGTCGCCGCACTCAGTCGGGGCGGTGTGCCCGCGGCGCTCATCAACAGCGTCACCACGGCCGTCGTCTCGACCGTGCTGTCGCTGGTCCTCGCCGTACCCGCCGCCTACGCGATCACGCGCTTCCGCACGCCGAGCGGTCGGGTCTTCATCGTCGCGGCACTGGTCACGCGGATGGTGCCGACCATCGCCGTCGGCGCGCCGCTGATCGAGCTGATGCGCACCCTCGGGCTCACCGACACGTCGTTCGGACTCGCACTCGCGCACACCACCATCTCGCTTCCGCTGTCGATCTGGCTGATGGCGAGCTTCTTCGAGGCGGTGCCCGATGAGCTCAGCGAAGCGGCCGAGGTCGACGGCTGCAGCCGCATCCAGGCCATGGTGCGCGTCGTCCTGCCGGTCGTGTCCGGCGGCTTGGCGGTGACCGCGATCTTCGCCTTCCTCGCATCGTGGAACGAGTTCCTCTTCGCCTTGCTGCTCACCTCGGTGCGTGCCCAGACCACGCCCGTGGTCATCGCCAACTTCCAGAGCCAGTTCGGGCTCGACTGGGGCGGCATGACGGCGCTCGCCGCCATCTACTCGCTGCCCGTCATCCTGCTGACCCTGTTCCTCCAGCGGCACATCGTCGCCGGCCTCACCCTCGGCGCAGTCAAGGGCTGAGCCTCCGATCCGAACGGACGACCATGTCGAGCACCACCACGTACGACGTCACCGCCTGGCCCGACGGAGACCCCTTCGACGACATCGGGGCGGTGATCAACAGCATCATCGCCGACGTGAAGGAGCGCCAGGCGGCGTCGACCACCGAGGACGGAGGGAAGCCCGGGGCGGTCATCACCATTCCGCCCGGCGACTACCGCCTCCGGACCCAGGTCGTCATCGACCTCAGCTTCCTCAGGATCGAGGGCGCCGGGCACGGCTTCACCTCCTCGAGCATCCGCTTCAACGTCCCGCAGGAGGAGTGGCCCGAGCTGCACGAACTGTGGCCGGGCGGCAGTCGCATCATCGTCGACCTCCCGGAACGCCATCTCCGCGAGGAGGCCGACGGGGCGGCGTTCCGCATCGCCCGCAGCGGCAGTCCCCGCATCAGCTCCGTCGAGCTCTCGGGGTTCTGCATCGACGGCCTGCACTTCACGGGCGAGGGCCCCGCCGGGAACCCCGAGAACTCGTACGTCAACGGCAAGACCGGCATCTACGTCGCCGATGCGAACGACTCCTTCCGCATCACCGGCATGGGGTTCGTCTACCTCGAGAACGCGATCACCGTCTACCACGCGGATGCCCTCTCCATCCACGACAACTTCATCGCCGAATGCGGCAGCTGCATCGAGCTCCGCGGCTGGGGGCAGGCGTCGAAGATCACCGACAACCTGGTGGGGGCCGGCTTCACGGGCCGATCGATCTACGCCGAGCACCACGGGGGCCTGCTCATCACGGCGAACAACGTGTTCCCGCGTGGCGCGAGCAGCATCCACCTGCACGGCGTCACGCGGTCAAGCGTGACCAACAACCGGCTGCACTCCTTCTATCCGGGCATGGTGATCCTCGCCGCGAACAGCTCGGAGAACCTCGTGGGGTCGAACCACTTCCTGCGGGACCAGGAGCCGTGGACGCCGTTCCTGGACGCGGACAACGGCCTCGACGATCGCTACGGCCTCCTGACGATCAGCGGCGACGATAACTCCGTGATCGGCAACCACTTCTCGGAGATCGTCGAGGCGCACCGCATCCGGCCCGAGGGCGCGACGCCCGTGATCATCAAGGTGCTCGAGGGGAGAGGCAACTACATCGCCGCCAACCACGTCGTCGCAAAGGATGTCACCGTGGGCTCGAGCGACTCGTGCTTCGCCGCACAGGTCGACGCGCTTCTGGCGACCGACGGCGACCTGCCTCTGGAGGTCACGACCGTCTCCGTCGAACCCGGCGCCTCCCGCACGACGATCCTCGACTCCGGCACCGAGGCGCAGGTGCAGGCGGACCGCACGGTCAACGCCGTCAGGGCGCTGCCGCCGCTTCCGGCGGCGTCGCCCGATGTCTCGGGCTCGAAGGTGGTACGAACGTGAGAGGTCGACGATGACAGGGAGCCGGGTGTCCGAGAAGACGAGCGGAATCAGGGACGTCGCCGCGTTGGCCGGCGTTTCGCCGACCACGGTGTCGCACGTCCTCAACCAGACGCCGCACACCCGGGTGAGCGAGGAGACCGCGGCGCGCGTCCGTGCTGCGGCCGAGGAGTTGGGATACCGGCCCAACCGTCTCGCGCGAGGCCTGCGGACACAGGCATCCGACATGATCGGCCTGCTGACCGAGGAGATCGCGACGACCCCCCACGCCGGACGGATCATCCTCGGCGCCCAGGAGGAAGCCAGCCGCCGCAACCTCACGCTCGCCATCATCAACTCGGAACTGCACCCCGATCCTGAGATGGACGAGTCGCAGATCCAGGCGTTCCTCGACCGCCAAGCTGACGGGATCATCTACGCCACCGTCTACCACGACGTCATCGAGGCGCCCGAGAACCTCCTCATGCGTCCGGCCGCGCTGATCGGTGCGCGGGACACCGCCGGGTCGATCCCGGCCGTCCTGCCCGACGAGCGCGGGGGCGCGGCATCCGTCGTCGACATGCTCGTCGCACGGGGACACCGCCGGATCGGCTTCGCCGCGAGCGCCGACGACGTGCCGGCCACCCGCGGTCGCCTGCAGGGATACCTCGACGGGATGGCGCGGGCGGGGCTGTCGACCGACGGCCTGATCGTCGAGGGCGGATCGGACGCGCGCGGTGGCTACCGCGCGACGCTCGCGCTGCTCGAGCACGAGCCCACGGCGGTGTTCTGCTACAACGACCGCATGGCGATGGGCGCCTACCGCGCCGCCGCCGATCGCGGACTGCAGATCCCGAGCGACCTCTCGGTGGTCGGCTTCGACGACCAGGCACCACTGCCGGAGAGCCTGTTCCCGGCGCTGACGACGGTCGCACTCCCGCACTACGAGATGGGTGCGTGGGCGGTGGCGGCGCTCGCCGACCTGATCCAGGGAACCCGCGACGGCCAACCCCGCGCCGCCGATCCCGAGGTGCTCGAGTGCCCGCTCGTCGAGCGGGACTCCGTCGCGCCGCCGCGCCGCCGAGTCGCGGCCTGAGTACTCGGAGGGGTTCGGGCGGTCCAGCAGACCCTCGCCCGGACCCCTTCGTTCATCCGTCCCGTCCAGCCCTTCGCCCACCGTGAGGACCCACATGCGACCCAGCCTGCATTTCACCGCCCGACGCGGATGGATCAACGACCCCCACGGCATCACCTACCGAGACGGTCGGTACCACGTCTTCTTCCAGTACGTGCCCGACCGCACCTCGTGGGCGCCGAACTGCCACTGGGGGCACTCGACCGGACCGGACCTGCTGTCGTTGACGGAGGGACCGGTCGCCATCGCACCCGGTGACGGTGACGACGGCATCTGGACGGGGTGCCTCGTCGAGGACGGCGACGACACCGTGATCTTCTACACGGCCACGTCCGTTCCGGACTTCGGCATCGGTCGCATCCGTGCCGCCTACCCGTCGGACCCGGAATGGCGGGACTGGCGCAAGGGCGACGTCGTCGTGGAGGCGCCCGCAGAACTCGACCTGATCGCGTTCCGCGACCCGTTCGTCCGCCGCGAGGGATCCGGCTGGCGCATGTTCGTCGGCGCCGCCCGTCGCGACGGGACCGCGATGGCCCTGTCCTGGACGTCGCCCGACCTGCGCACGTGGTCGTACGACGGCGTGGTGCTGTCGCGTTCCTCGGCCGAGCGGGAGCCGGTCTGGATGGGCGCGCTGTGGGAGTGCCCGCAGTTCGTCGAGGTCGACGGGGTCGAGGTGATGGTCTCGTCGGTGTGGGATGCCGACGTGCTGCACTACGCCGGCTACGCGACGGGCACGTACCGGAACGGCCGCTTCGACGCGGCCGGCTGGGGCAGGCTGACCTACGGCGACGGATACTACGCGCCATCCCTGTTCTTCGACGCCGAGGGTCGCCCGTGCCTGTCGTTCTGGATCCGAGGCATCGCAGACGAGGAGGCGGGTTGGGTCGGCGCGCACAGCGTGCCCTTCCGGCTCTCGGCGCGCGGGGGAACGCTCGTGGCGGAACCGCACCCCGACGTCGCGCGACACCGCGGCGATCGTGCGGACGACGGCCGCGTCGCCGGCCTGGCGGCCGATATCGAGTGGACCGGCTCGACCGGCGACCTCACCGTGACGAGCGGCGGGGAACGCCTCGTCCAGATCACCCGGACCCGGGATGCCGCCGTGGTGACGATCGGTTCCGAGGAGTGGACGGTGCCCGCCGCGGGCGAACTGCGCCTCATCCTCGACGGGCCGGTGCTCGAGCTCGCTTCACCGGCCGCGCTCTTCAGCGCGGCACTCAGCCCGGCCGGTGACGACCTGCACGTGCGGGCATCGGCGGGCGCCCTCGAGGTCTTCGCGCTGACGGGCGACGCTCGGGTTCCCGGCGTCCCCGGCTGACCTACTCGAGCAGCTTGCCCGCGACCGACACCTCGCGGTCCATGAGCGCCGCGATCTCCGCGGGGATCGGCGGGATCTCCTCGCGGGTCACGCCGGTCGTGGGCGACCAGACGAGGTTGACCTGCAGCGCGGCATCCGTCTCGGGGTAGTCGCTGCGGTTGTGGCATCCGCGGGTCTCGCGTCGTTCGAGGGCGGCCTCGAGGGTCGCGCGGGCGGCGAGCGCGGCCGACTTGAGGTCGAACGCGTGGGCGAGGTCCTGGTAGCCGGCGAGGTCGGGGTGCACGCCGATGTTCCGCATGCGGTCCTCGATCGCGTCGAGCTCCGCGAGGCCGGTGCGCAGGCCCTGCTCGTCGCGCACGACGCCGGCGTGCTCGGTCATGGTGTTCCGGATGGCGCGCTGCAGGGCGCGCACGTTCTCCGCGCCATCCGCGGCGAGCAGGTCGTCGATCTCGGCGCGGGCCGCGGCGACCGCGGCCGCCGAGCGGCGCTGCGCGGCGAGCCCGCGCGAGTACTCGGCCGCGGCTTGGCCGACGATGCGGCCGAACACGAGCAGCTCGATGAGGGAGTTGCCGCCGAGGCGGTTCGCGCCGTGCAGTCCCGAGGAGGCCTCGCCGATCGCGTACAGGCCCGGCACGTCGGTGCCGTGGTCGTCGGGGCGCACCCACACGCCGCCCATCGAGTAGTGCGCGGTGGGCGCGATCTCGATCGGCTCCTTCGTGATGTCGCGCATCTGCAGCTCGAGCATGGTCTGGTACACGCGGGGGAGGCGCTGCATGATCGTCTCGCGCGGCAGGTGCGAGACATCCAGCCAGACACCGCCATTGGGGGTGCCGCGACCCTCCTTGATCTCGGTGTAGGCCGCGAGGGCGACGCGGTCGCGCGTCGAGAGCTCCATGCGCTCGGGGTCGTACTTCGACATGAAGCGCTCGCCGAGTCCGTTGGTGAGGATGCCGCCCTCGCCGCGCGCCGCCTCGCTGATGAGGGTGCCGGCCGCGTTCTCGGGCTCGAGGATGCCCGACGGGTGGAACTGCACCAGCTCGGGGTCGCGCACCCGGCCGCCCGCCTCGACGGCGAGGCGCCACGAGTCGCCCGTGTTCTCGTCGCGGCGCGACGACGTGCGACGCCAGATCCGGTTGTGGCCGCCGGCCGCGAGGATGACCGCGTCGGCGTGGATGAGGTAGCGCGTGCCGTCCTCGAGGTCGAAGCCGTAGGCGCCGAACACCGCGCCGTCGTCGTTCACGAGGATGCGCGTCACGTAGACGGTGTCCAGGATCGGCACTCCGAGCTGTGCGGCCCTGTTGACGAGCGTGCGCTGGATCTCGAGGCCTGTGTAGTCGCCCGCGAACGCCGTGCGGCGGTACGTGTGCGCGCCGAAGAAGCGCTGCGAGATGCGACCGTCCTCCTCGCGGGCGAACGGCATGCCGTAGCGCTCGAGGTCCTGGATGCCGCGGCCCGCGTTCTTCGTGACGATCTCGACGGTGTGCGGGTTGGCGAGGAGGTAGCTCTCCCTCAGCGTGTCGGCCGCGTGCTGCTGCCAGCTGTCGTCGGGGTCCATGGTCGCGAGGGCGGCGTTGATGCCGCCCGCGGCGAGGGCGGTGTGCGCGTCGGACTTCGCGCGCTTGCCGAGGGCGAGCACGTCGACGCCCGCCTCGGCGAGCTCGATCGCGGCGCGCAGGCCGGAGCCGCCCGTGCCGATCACGAGGACGGTCGTGGAGATCTGGCGCTCTGCAGTACTCATGCGATCCACGGTAGGTTCGTGATTCGGATGCGTCCAATGCATCTTCTGCTTCGTCGCGATGCGCGTACGCTATCGACATGAACCTCGAGCAGCTCCGATCCTTCGTCGAGGTCGCGCGGTTCGGCAACTTCACGCGTGCCGCCGAGGAGCTCTACCTCTCGCAACCGTCACTGAGCCGCCAGATCGCCGCCCTCGAGCAGAGCCTCGGCGCCGAGCTGTTCCACCGTGCCCGCGGCGGGTCGACCTTGACCGTCGCCGGTGAGTCGCTGCTGCCGCTCGCCCGTCGCATGCTCGCCGACGCCGAGTCGGTGCGTCGCGAACTCGCCGAGCTCGCCGGCCTCGAACGCGGCCGCGTGCGGCTCGGCGCGACGCCGACGCTCTGCATCAGCCTCGTCGCCGAGGTGCTGAGTGCGTTCCACGCCGAGCATCCGGGCATCGAGCTGCACCTGTCCGAGCAGGGGTCGCGGGGGCTGCTCGACGAGCTCGGCAGCGGCGAACTCGACCTCGCGCTCATCGTCACCTCGGATGCCACCACCGCCGAACGCTTCACTGTGACGCCGCTGCTCGTCGAAGAGCTCGTCGTCGTGTCATCCGCCGCCGCCGCGCCCGTGACGGACGGCCCCAGCATCTCGCTCGCCGAGGTCGCGCGCCTGCCGCAGATCGTCTTCAGCTCGACCTACGACCTGCGGTCGACGACGGATGCCGCATTCCGCGCCGCCGGGCTCACCCCCGAGGTCGTGCTCGAGGGCGCGGAGATGGACGCCGTGCTGCGCTTCGCCGAGCGCGGCCTCGGGGTGGCGATCGTGCCCGCGATGGTGCTCATCGACCGGCCCGGGCTGCGTGCCGTGCGTCTCGAGGCGCCGACGCTCGAGCGCACGATCAGCCTGGCCAGGCCAGCGGATGTCGCGCCGACCGCCGCGGTCGACGTCATGCAGCGCACCATCGCGGAGACGGCGACGGCCTTCGCGGGGCGGGCGGGGGAGACGATGCGGGTCGCAGGCGGCGGTTGAGGCGGGGACTGCTACGACCGGGAGGCGGCCAGCTCAGCCGGGGGCGGCTGCGGCCGCGACGCTGGTCGCGGCGTCCGGCGCCCCCTACTCTCGGACCATGACGACATCGCGTCCGTCGCCGGGGGTCGGCGTCGAGGGGGTCCGCCGATGAGCTTCACGCTGCCTCGCCGCGGCGTCGTGCTGGGCGTGGCCTCGCTCGTGCTGAAGGAGGGGGCGACGATCGAGGGCGCCCTGGAGGTCGTGCGCGCCGCGGTCGGCGCCGGCGTGGTCGCGATCGACACCGCGCGGGCGTACGCGACGGTCGACGACGACGCCGCGGGCGAGCGGATCGCCCAGGTCGCGCGCGAGCAGTCGCCGAGCCTCCCGATCATCACCAAGGCCGGTCACTTCCGGCTGGGCCGGGCCGCCTGGGACTCCGACGGCAGCGCCGAACGCGTGCGCGCCGACGCCCTGCGCAGTCGTGAGGTGCTGGGGGCGCCGCCCTCGCTTCTGCTGCTGCATCGCGCCGACCGTGTGGAGGACCTCGAGGCGTCCGTCCGCGAGCTCGCGGCCCTGCGCGACGAGGGGGTCGTCGAGGCGATCGGCCTGTCGAACGCGTCGATGGAGCAGCTCGACCGCGCCCGCTCGATCACGACCCTCGACGCCGTCGAGAACCGCTTCGCACTCGGGATCGATCGCGCGAGCGAGTACCGCTACTGCGTCGACGCCGGCATCCCCTTCCTCGCGTACGCGCCGTTCGGCGGCCCCCGCGCGGACCCGCTCGCGACACACGTGCCCCGCGTCGCCGCGATCGCCCGGAGCCGGGGCGTCTCGGTGCATCGATCCGCGCTCGCCGCGATGCTCGACGCCATGCCGGGCGCGTGGCCCGTCATCGGCTCGACGCGCGTCGAGTCGGTGCTCGACTCCATCGCCGCGGCCGAGCTCACGGTCGACGACGAGCTGCGCCGGGCGTTCGCCGACGACCTGCGATCGCGAGGCGTCGGGCTCGGCGCCTAGCGGTGGCATCCGCTTGCCATCACCATGCCGCAGGATCGACGCATGCCCACCCCGGCCGCCGAGTTCATCGACCGCACGCTGGAGGCCGAAGGCTCCGACGAGCGTGCCGAGGAGGCGGCGCGGCGCATCGGCGCCGGCCTGCGGTTCACCGGCGCCTCGGTCGGTGCGGTGCGGGGCACGGTGCGCGACGCCCTGCGACGGCATCGGGGGATGACGCACGACGAGGTCACCGCGCTCGCCTCGGAGCTCTGGTCGGAGCCGGTCTACGAGCGCCGGCTCGCCGCCGTGGTGCTGCTGCAGTCGAACGTCGACCTGCTCCGCGCCGGCGACCTGACCCGGCTCGAGGGCTTCCTCCGCGACGCGCGCGTCGACCAGCTCGTCGACCCGCTCGCTCGTGATGTCGTGAAGGCCCTGGTCGAGCGGATGTCGGGCGTCGACGCCGACCGCGCGCGGCGGATCATCGACCGGTGGGCCGAAGCGGACGATCCGCACCTGCGGCGGGCGGCCGCGATGCAGTGACCGCGTGGAGCGGCGCGCCCGTCCCGACGGCAATCACCTCGCCAGCTCGTCGCCCGCCCACGCCGGCACGAAGGGGGCTGTCGCCTGCTCCAGCCACGACCACAGCTCGTCCTGCCGCGACCCGATGCGCGTGCTCGGCGCCGCCTCCGTGACGCGGCCGATCTCCACGTACCCGCCGTGCAGGTCGCGGTGCGCGTCGCCGAGGGCGAGCTCGATCGCGTGCCGGCTCGTGATGTTCGGGGTCGTCGCTCCGGGGAGCAGGCTCATGGCGGGCATGAGCCGTCGCCACACCCAGTACATGTAGCCGGGCATGTCGCGGCCGAGGCCGGTGCCGGCGACGAGCCCGGGGTCGTAGGTGTTGAGTCGCCGACCGTCGGCGGCCAGCTGCGCCGCCCAGGGGTTGGAGAGCGTCACGAGGGCGAGCTTGCTCGACGCGTACGCGATGCCGCCCTGTTCGCGCTCGTCGGCGAACCGCTCCTCGCCGGTCGCGGGCGGCGCGGCGGTGGCGAGGTCGGCGGGCGCCTGCCAGACGGGGTCGGGGATGAGGTTGAACGAGGCGCGCTTGCCGCGATGCGTCGACGACCCCAGCAGCACGACGTGGCCGTCGGGCGCGAGCAGGGGGCGGATGCCGCGGAGCAGCAGGTGCTGCGCGATGACGTTCACCGTGAACGTCAGCTCCCACCCCTGCGCGCCGCGGCGGCGCCGGTCGGTGAACTGCGTGCCGGCGTTGAGGACCGCCGCGTCGATCGAGCCGATCCGTCCGTCGGCCTGGAGGGCGCGCACGTCCTCGAGCGCGGCCGCGACGGAGTCGAGGTCGGCGAGGTCCGCATGCACGGCGTGGGCGGTGAGGCCGGCGTCGCGGGCGACGGCGGTCGCGGCATCCGTTCGCCCCGCGTCGCGGCCGAGCAGGACGAGCCGGGGGCGGGACGGATGACGCACGAGGTGGCGCAGCATGCCGGCGCCGATGCCGCTCGTGGGCCCGGTGAGGAGGACGGTCGGGGAAGTGATGTCAGTTTGTGTCATGACTCTCACGATACGCTGATGTCACAATGTGACACAAGAGTAGGATCGCTGCATGCCCCGCTGGCCCGAGAACACCCGAGCCCGACTCGTCGACGCCGCGTTCGGCATGTTCGTCGAGCAGGGCTACGCGGGGACGACCGTCGAGCAGATCGCGACCCGCGCCGGGGCGACCTCCCGCACCTTCTTCCGCCACTTCCGCGACAAGGACGAGGTGCTCTTCGCCGACGACGACGAGCTGCTGCCCCACCTCGTCGAGTCGATCGCGGGCAGCACCGCCGGCGACTCCGGCGGGATGATGCGCGCCGCCCTGGGCGCCCTCGCCGACCGCATGGAACCCGGGCGCCCGCGGCTGCGGCAGCGGCAGCGCATCATCGAGCAGGATGTCGGCCTGACCGGGCGCGAGCTCGCGAAGCAGGCACGCTGGCAGCACGCCGTCGTCGACGCGCTGCTCGAGCGCGGATTCGACCGCGACGACGCCGAGATCCTCGCTGCGATCGGCTTCGCGCTCTTCACCGGCGCGCTGCACGAGTGGCTCGAAGGTGAGGACGACGACGGCCGCTCGCTCCGCGACCACGTCGAACGCCGCTTCCCGAAGATCGCCGACGCCCTGAACCGGCCGGTCCCGAGCTGAGTCGGGGCCGTCCCGCGGCGCCGGCCACCCCACGTCCGGGGGCGACCCGGTGCACCGCCCGCCGAGCGGGGGTAGCCTGAAACATCGGGGTGCCCCCGCATCCCGTCGAGGATCGGCGCGACCGATGCCGACCCTCGGAACCCGTGCCGAACCGGGAGCGACCGAGCGATGTCCTGGGATGACGATTCCTTCGCCGATGGCTTCGGCGAGCGCCATCCCGGCCGCCGCGCGACCAGGTGGCAGATCGCGGGCCAGGCCGCCGGCTACGTCGGGCTCGTCGTCGGCGTGATCGCGCTGCTCGTCGCGGCGGTCATGCTCCCCGGCGTGCTCGGGCTCGGCAGCAACCCGGCCGGCTCCGTGTCGACGCAGGCGCACGTGCCCCGCGTCGCGCTGCCGCCCATGGCGGCGACGGCCGAGCCGGAGGACGCCGCGGAGGCGGATGCGCAGTCGGAGAACACCGTCGACGGCCTCACCGGCCCGCCCGCCGTGTCGGGTTCGGAGACCGGGCCCATCGACCCGGACTGGACGGCGCGGACCGCGGAGGCGACCGGCATCCCGCAGCGCGCCCTCGCCGCCTACGCCCAGGCCCACGGCGTGGTCGCGCGTGAGGACGCGGAGTGCGGCGTGGACTGGGCGACGATCGCGGCGATCGGCGCGATCGAGTCGAACCACGGCCGCCATGGTGGGGCGAGCCTCGACGACCGGGGCCGGGCGCTGCCCGAGATCATCGGGCGGGCGCTCGACGGCAACGGCGTCGCCACGATCACCGACACCGACGGCGGACGACTCGACGGCGACACCACGTGGGACCGGGCGGTCGGGCCGATGCAGTTCATCCCGTCGACCTGGGCTCGATGGGCGAGCGACGCCGACGGCGACGGGGTCGCCGACCCGCACCAGATCGACGACGCGGCCGAGACCACGGCGCGGTACCTGTGCGCATCCGGGTCGATGCGGAGCCTCGAGGGCTGGCGCGCCGCCATCTTCTCGTACAACCGCGACGGCGACTACGTCGACGCCGTCGCCCGCGTGGCGAACGAGTACGCGGCCGCGGTCGGCTAGGCCCGGCCGGTGACCGACATCGAGCTGGCCCGCATCGCCGGCGGCACCGTCGCCCTGCACGACGCACGCCGCAAGGTGCGCTGGAGCGTCGACCTCGAGCCGTTCGAGATCGGCGTCTACCCGGTGACGCAGGAGCAGCTCGCGGAGATGATCGGCGAGACGGCCTCGCACCCGCGGCGCCCGGCGACCGGGGTGAGCTGGCTGCGCGCCATCCGCTTCTGCAACGCCGCATCGGAGTGGGAGGGCCTCGACCCGGCGTACACGTTCGACGGCGAGGACGTCGCCTGGCACCTCGACGCCGACGGGTACCGGCTGCCGACCGAGGCGGAATGGGAGTTCGCATGCCGCGCGGGCTCGACCGGTCCGCACTACGGCCCGCTGCCGGAGATCGCGTGGACCAGCGCCGACGGCGTCAGCGCGCCGCAGGAGGTCGGCGGCAAGCTGCCGAACCTCAACGGCCTCTTCGACACGCTCGGCAACGTGTGGGAGTGGTGCTGGGACCTGCTCGACCCGGCCAGGTACGACGACTACCGGGTGTTCCGCGGCGGCGGGTTCGCCGACGACGCGTGGAGCGTGCGCGCCTCGACGCGGCGCGGCGGCGCACCGCGCATGCACCACGAGGACGTCGGCTTCCGGGTGGCTCGCGGCGGCTTCGAGACGACGGATGCCGCGCAGGGCTGGTCCGCGCAGGCGGACGTCGAGCGCGCCGCCGTGGACGGCCCGCTGCCGTTCGGCTGGACGCCCCGGCGCTGAGCCGGGCCACGCGGCCCGCCCGGTCATAGGATCACGACATGCCGCCCACGAGGAGGACGTCGCTCGACGCGCTCGCCGCGTTCGTCGCCGTCGCCCGTGCGGGCTCGGTCACCGGCGGGGCCGACGAGCTCGGCCTCACCCAGTCGACGGTCTCGGCGCAGCTGCAGGCGCTCGAGCGCGAGCTGGGGTACCGCGTCTTCGATCGCACGTCGCGGGGCGTCACGCCGACGAGCCGCGGCCGGGCCCTCCTCGCCCGCATCGGCGGGGCGATGGACGCCGCGGTCGACGCGGTCGCGGAGGCGACGGGTGCCGGCGCGACCGAGCACACGGTGTTCCTGGGCGGCCCGGCGGAGTTCCTCTCCACGGTCGTGCTGCCGCGGCTGCGCGAGTGGGCCGGCACCGACCTCGACGTGCGGGTGCGGTTCGGCGAGACGCCCGAGCTCCTGGCCGGCCTCGAGGCATCCGAGCTCGACCTCGTCGTGAGCACGACGCAGCCGCGCATGCGCGGGATCGAGTTCGCGCCGCTCGTGGACGAGCAGTTCGTGCTCGTCGTCGCGCCGGCGCTGCTCGACGCGTTCCGCCGCGACCCCGATTCGGTGCCCGTCGTGGCGTACGGCGACCAGCTGCCGATCATCCGCCGCTACTGGCGGTCGGTCTTCGGTCGGCGACCCGCCGGACTCCGCGCGGTCGCGATCGTGCCCGACCTGCGGGTGCTCGCGGGCCTCGCGGCCGACGGCGTCGGGATGACCGTGCTGCCGACCTACCTCGCCGCGCCGTACCTGGCGGCGGGCCGGCTGGTCGATCCCGTCGACCCGGCCGACCCGCCGCTCAACACCGTGTACCTCGCCCGGCGCCGCTCGCGGCCCGGCGCGAACCCCGCGACGGATGCCGCGGCCGAGCGACTGCACGCGCTGCTGCGCGCCTGAACCGGCCGGTCAGGCCGACAGGAGCGCCACGACCTCGCGGCCGACGCGCGTCGCCGACTGGGGGTTCTGGCCGGTGACGAGCCGCCCGTCGACCACGACCTGCTCGGTGAAGTCCGGACCGGGCACGTGCGTCGCGCCCTTCGCCTCGAGGGCGTCGGCGAGGAGGAACGGCACCACGTCGGTGAGCTCGACCGCGGCCTCCTCGGCGTTCGTGAACACCGCCACGCGCCTGCCCGCCACGAGCGGCGTGCCGTCGGCGAGCGTGATGCCCACCAGCGCGGACGGGCCGTGGCACACCGCGGCGACGACGCCGCCCTGCTCGTACACGGCGCGGCCGACCGCGTTCACGGCCGGGTCGTCCGGGAAGTCCCACATGGTGCCGTGGCCGCCGACGAAGAGCACGGCGTCGTAGCGCGACGCGTCGACGTCGGCCAGCTTCGGGGTGTCGGCCAGCTGCGCGGCGATCGACGGGTCGGCGAAGAACGCGTTCTGCGCGGCATCCGTCTCGTCGCGGCCGACCTGCGGGGGCACGCCGCCCGCGATCGAGGCGAGGTCGACGCGGAAGCCGGCCGTCGTGAACTCCTGCCAGGGGTGGGCCGCCTCGCCGGCGTGGTACCCGGTCGGGCGGAGGCCGCCCAGGTCGTCGTGGCTCGTCAGCACCAGCAGCACTCGCTTCTCGGTCATCGGTGGATCTCCTCGGTTGCGTCGTTCTCGATGGACGACTCGACCGTACGGAGGCGGCGGCATCCGGAACCAACCGGTCGGGCGATGCCCGCCATCGGGATTCCGATCGCCGGGGCGGGGTATGGCACGATGCCGGGGGCGGACCGCGACGCGACGGACCGGCCGCCTGACGACGCGAGGAGGCGACGCGGTGACCGAGGAGCGAGGGATCATCGGCCAACGGGACGACCCGGCCATGCCGAGGTACGCGGGCATCGCGACGTTCGCGCTGCTGCCGCGCCTGGACGAGGTGGAGCACGCCGACCTGGCCGTGCTCGGGATCCCGCTCGACTCGGGCACGAGCTTCCGGCCCGGCGCCCGGTTCGGTCCGGCGCACATCCGGGAGCATTCGCGCCAGCTGCACCCGTACCACCAGGTCCACGAGACGTACCCGTTCCGCGACCAGCAGGTCGTCGACGCGGGCGACGTCGCGGTCGGGCCGTACGACCTCGCGCAGGCGGTCGAGCGCATCCACGCCGAGGCGTCCCGGCTCGTGCAGCAGGGCACGAAGGTGCTCGCGCTCGGCGGCGACCACACGGTCGCGCTGCCGCTGCTCCGGGCGGCGGCCGCGGCGCACGGCCCGCTCGCCGTCATCCACTTCGATGCGCACCTCGACACGTGGGACGTGCTGCACGGCGCGAGCCTCTGGCACGGCTCGCCCTTCCGTCGCGCGGCCGAGGAGGGCCTGCTCGACCTCGAGCACTGCCAGCACGTCGGCATCCGCAGCGGCGTCTACGGGCCGGACGAGTTCGACGACGACCGGCGGGCGGGCTTCGAGCTCATCCGCAGCGACGAGTTCCAGCGGCGCCCCATGGAGGAGATCGCCGAGCAGGTCCGCCGGCGGGTCGGCTCCGGCCCGGTCTACGTGTCGATCGACATCGACGTGCTCGACCCGTCGCACGCGCCCGGCACGGGCACGCCCGAGGTCGCGGGCATCACCACGCGCGAACTGTTCGCCGTGCTCCGCGGTCTCGCGGGCCTGCCCATCGTCGGCGGCGACGTGGTCGAGGTCGCGCCGGCGTACGACCACGCCGGGATCACGGGCCTCGCCGCCGCGCACACCGCGTGGGAACTGCTGACGCTGATGGGCCTCAGCGCTCGGACGTGACGCAGCCCGGCTCGACCGGCTCGCCCGCGAAGCGCGCGGCGGTCCACTCGATCAGCTCGGGCACGAGCGGCGAGTCGGGCTCGACGAGGGGGACGTGGTCGCGGCCCTCGTACACGCGGTAGTCGACCTGCTGACCGGCCGCGCAGAGGTCTTCGACGTACGCGTCCTGCGCGGGCCGCACCACGAGCTGGTCGGCCGCGCCCTGGCCGAGCAGCAGCGGGGCGCTGATCGTGGGCGGCGGCGTGTTCTCCTCGAGGCGCTCGCCGAAGGGACCGGTGGTCGGGTCGGCGGCCCTGATGTCCGGGTCGCGCGAGAGGCCCAGCACGTCGAGCACCGACACGAAGCTGCTCGGTTCGGCCAGGCAGCGTTCGGCCATCTGCCGCACGGTGACCTCGGCGCCCGGGCGCACGTACTCCCGGTACGTGACATCCGGGTAGATCGCGGTGTACGCGGCGATCACGAACGACTCGAAGATCGACCCGCCCGGGACAGCGGGCAGGTTCTCGATGAGGCCGGTGAGGTTCGACGCGGGCGCGAGGGCCGCGACGCCCGCCAGGTCGAGCTCGGGCGCGTACGCGTCGGCCAGCGCGCCGGTCCAGAGCGCGGCGCCGCCGCCCTGCGAGTGGCCCCAGACGACGGTCGGCTCGCCGAGCCTCGCCTCCTCCAGCTCGGATGCCGCGCGCCGGGCGTCGAGCGCCGCGTGCGCGCTCGGCCGGCCGATGAGGTACGGGTGCGGGCCCGGCGTGCCGAGGCCGAGGTAGTCGGTCGCCACGAGCGCCCAGCCGTTGTCGAGGATGTCGGGCAGCAGGAACAGGGCGCCCGACTCGAAGGGCTCCTCCGCCAGCGACGGCGCGCACGGCTCGGCGAAGCCGGTGGTGCCGTGCGTCCAGTCGATCACGGGGAAGTCCTCGCCCTCGGCGGGCACCACGACGAGCCCGCTCGCGACCGCGGGGTCGCCCGCGTGATCGGTGGTCGTGTAGAGGATCCGCCAGCCGACCGCGTTCTCGGGCACGCCGCGCTCGAACGGTTCCGCGCGGATGAGCCGGCCCGGCTCGTCCGGCACGTCGCGGGGCGCGGCGTAGAACTCGTCGACGACGGGCGACCCGCCCCGCAGGGTCGCGCTGAGGGATGCCGCGCCCACGGCCAGGAGCACGGCGACCACGGCCGCGATGGTGCGCGTCCACCGCCGCACGCCCCTCGGCTCAGCGGCCGGCCGGCGCTCCGGTGCGGTGCCGCGGAGGGCGTGCCAGGCGAGCAGCAGCCCCACGATGATGAGCCGCGCCCCGAAGACGACCGCGACCACGAGCAGGGTGATGTCGGGCCACAGCAGCGCCAGGAGACCGAACACGATGCCGGCGACGCCGAGCAGGGCCGCGGAGACCCGGGCATCCCACGTCGCGCCCCGCCGGAACGCCGCGAGCAGCGACAGCGCGCCGTTCACGAGGAGCGCGACGGCCACCACCGCGGCGACCGTCCGCACCGTGAGTCCCGGGAAGACGAGGACGAACACGCCGCCCGCGATCCACAGGATCGCCGTGACGAGCCGCCACCGCGGCATCCGTTCGCCATCGTCGGGTTCGCCACCGCCCGCGAGCTCGAGGATGCCGCTCAGGATCAACCCGACGCCGATGAGGATGGCCAGCACGCCGAGCGACGTCGTCGGGCGGGTGAGGATGACGGCGCCGACGACGACCGACACCACGCCGATCAGGGCGCGGACCCATCGCGGCAGGCGGGCGAACCACGTGTCGAGCCTGGTCATGCGTGCTCCTCCGAGGTGGGCGCGGGTTCGCCGGTCTCCGCGGCGCGGCGGCGTTGCAGGCGGGTGTACAGCGTCACGGCGACGTTCGAGACGAGGGCGTAGATGATGGCGGTGCCCGCGAAGCTCTCGGCGGGGAAGATCGAGGCGGCCAGGCCGATCGCGAGGCCCGGGTTCCGGTTCGCGCACGCGATCGCGAGCACGACCGCATCGGTGCGGTCCGGACCGCCGAGCGCGTGCCCGACGGCGAGGCCCGCGGCCGTGAAGCCGAACATGACGAGCAGGGTCGCGAGCGACAGCGCGCTGAGCACGGCCGGGAGGACCAGCACGAGCAGGGCCAGCAGTGCGACGAGCATCACGCTGTTCGCGATGGCGACCATCCGGTTGCCGAACCGCTCGGCGAAGGCCGGCCAGAGACGGCCGACCACGAAGCCCAGCGCCAGCGGCAGCAGCACCTGCACGAGCATCGCCCCGGCGATCGTGAACGGCGACAGGCCGAACGGGCGGTCCATGAGCCGGCCGATGAGGTCGGACAGCAGCGGGATCAGCACCGGCGAGAGCAGCGCGACCGCGAAGGCCAGGCCGTAGGCGTACGTCGCGCGACCGCCCGACCCGATCTCGGTGCGGGGGAGGAGCGCCGGGATCGGCGTCAGCGCGATCACCACGAGCGCCACCTCAGCGGCATGCGGGAAGTCGAGGTACACGTGCGCCGCGAGCGCGATGACCGGCATCACCACGAACATCGCCACGATCGAGAGGAACAGGACGCGGGGACGGCGCAGCACCGACAGCAGGTCGTCGGGCCGGGCCGAGAGCCCGTAGCCGAACACCGTCAACGCGACCGTGACCTGGATCGTGGTCGGGACGATCGACAGGATGTCCATGCGCGACCCTTCCCGCTAGCCCGTGACGCCCGAGCTCGCCGGCGATGCGGTGCGCACCACCGCGGGCAACCACCGGTCGAGCGACTCCCACACCGCCGCGCGCACCGGCGCCGACGACAGGGTCACGTCGTGCAGCGCGCCCTCGATGCGGCGGATCGAGACGTCCAACCCGAGGTCGGCGGCACGCCGGGCGACGCCGCCCACGTCGATCGCGGTGTCGGCGAACCGCATCTGCTCGGACCAGATCGGCTGCAGCATGCTGCGCGCGGAGAGCAGCACGAGGATGGGAATGCGGATGCCGAGGCCCTTGGCCACGGTCGCATGGCCACGCAGCACCGCGTTGAGCCATCCGCGATTCGTGCGGAACCCGTGCTCCGGTCGCCATTCGCGCTCGTACGTCCACTCGCCGCCGAGGTCCGCGGAGACGGTGCGGCTGTAGAAGCCGAGGTCGACCTCGGGGAACGGCGCGAGGGGGTGGACCGCGGCGCCGACCTGCACGACCGGCTCGAGCAGCGCGCGACCGACGGCCCGCGTCTGGAACTCCAGCCACGGCGCGTTCAGCACGAGCCCGTCCGCGACCTCCGGATGCCGCGAGGTCCAGAGGCTCAACGTCAGTCCGCCGGTGGAGTGGCCCATGAGCACGAGCGGTTCGACGGCGCGCGTGCGGATCACCTCGATCGCCGCGTCGATCTCCTCGTCGTACACGGACAGGTCCTCGACGTATCCCGGCGTCTGGTGCGGCCGGAGGCTGCGCCCGTACTTGCGCAGGTCGAGGGCGTGGAAGCGACCGCCGCGACGGACCCAGTACTCGGCGAGCTCCCGCTGGAAGAAGTAGTCCGACCAGCCGTGCACGTACAGCACGTCGAACCGCCCCGGACCGTCGATCACCTCGTCGCGCACCCGGCGGACGAGCGTGGCGACCACCGGACCCTCGGCGTCTGGGGCCAGCTCGAGCTCGAGCCGCTCGTACGGCGGCCCGAGCACGTCCGGTGTCCAGCGGTGCACGGTGGACTCAGCTTCCGGATCGGGTCGCCGCGACCGGCGGCAGCGTGTCGATCGGCATGGTTCCTCCCCGGTTCCCGACGGCCGATGCCTCACCGCCCACGGTAGGGAGCCGAGGGTGTCGGCGAATCCCGGGAATGCGTAGTCTTCTGCCCAAGGCCCGGATCGCATCGGCCGGGCCGCACGGACGAGGCTCCCGGGGGTGGTGCGCATGCTCGGCCGCGCCCGCGAGCGATCCGCCCTCGACGCGCTGGTGGCCCGCACCCGCGACGGTGCCGGCGGGGCGCTCGTCATCACGGGCGACCCCGGCATCGGCAAGACCGCCCTGCTCGACCACGGTGTCGCGGCGGCGTCGGGCTTCCGCATCGCGACCGCCACCGGCGTGCAGGCCGAGCGCGAGCTGCCGTTCGCCGGGCTGCAGCAGGTGCTGAGCGCGATCCCGGATGCCACGGACCGGCTCCCCGAGCCGCAGGCGCAGGCGATCCGCGTCGCGCTCGGGCACGCCGACCTGCCGGCGCCGCGGCCGTTCCTCCTCGGCATGGCCGTGCTCGGGCTCCTGACCGAGGCGGCGCGCGACAGCCCCGTGCTGTGCGCGGTCGACGACGTGCATTGGCTCGACGCATCGAGCGTGCAGGTGCTGGGCTTCGTCGCCCGACGGCTCGAGCGGATGCCGGTGGCGGTGCTCTTCGCGAAGCGCGCGGGCCTCGACGTCGAGGGCGTCGACGGCATCCCGGCCCTCGTCGTCGGCGGACTCGACGAGGCCGACGCGAGGGCGCTGCTGCGCTCGGTCGCCGGCGGCCCGCTCGACGAGGAGGTCGTCTCGCGCGTCCTCGCCGAGTCGGGCGGCAACCCGCTGATGATCCGCGAGGGCATCAAGGCGAGCCTCCTGCACGGAGCTCCCCTGCCGCTCGGCTCGGACGGCGTCGCGGTGCCGATGGTCAACCGGCTGGAGCGCGCCTTCGCGTCGCGGATCGCCCGGCTCCCCGGGCACGCGGCGCGCGTGCTGCTCCTGGCGGCCGCGGACCCGACCGGCGATCCCCGGCTGATCGCCCGGGCCGCGACCGTCGTCGGCTGCTCGATCGACGACCTCGCGGAAGCGGAGGCAGTGGGGCTCGTGCGTGTCGGGCAGCGGCTGACGTTCGAGCATCCGCTCGTGCGTTCGGCGGCCTACGGCCGCGCCACCGCCGAGGAGCTGCGACACGCGCACGCGGCCCTCGCCGAGGCCACGGACCGGCAGCGCGACCCCGACCGTCGGGCCTGGCATCAGGCGCTCGGCACGTTCGGACTGTCGGAATCGGTCGCGTCCGCGCTCGAGCAGTCCGCCGGTCGTGCCGGTGCGCGCGGCGGCTTCCTCGCTGCGGCCGCGTTCTACGAGCGGGCCATGCACGTCGCCGAGTCGCCCGCGACCCGGCTGCGCTGCGCCGTCGCAGGCGCGACCGCGCTCGAACTCGCCGGAGCCCAGCCGCGCGCGCTGCGCATGCTCCGGGAGGCACGGGCGGATGCCGAGGACCCCGCCGACCGGGCCCGCCTCGACGTGGTCCGGGGCCGGCTGCTCTTCACGCTCGAGCGGAGCGAACGACCCGTCGACCTGTTCCTCTCCGCGGCGGAGACCCTCGCCGCAGACGACCCCGCCGCCGCGCGGGAGGCCTATCTCGACGCGCTCTCGGCGGCCACGCTCGCGGCGTCCGGCGAGGACGGTCGAGACATCCGCTCGACCGCCGAGCGCACGCGCGACGCCCCGCCGGCCGCGGTCGACGGCGAGCGGACGATCGATCGCCTGCTCGAGGTGATGCGCGACCTCGCCGTCGCCGAGCCCACCGAGTCGCTGCCCGCGCTCCGTCGGCACCTGCGCGAGTTCTCGGATGCCGCGGAGGAACCGGGCCTCCGCGCACGCTGGCTCTGGATCGCCAGCCGCCTCGCCGCCATCGGCTGGGACGACCGCCGCTGGGCCGACTTCATCGACGAGGGCGTCGCCACCGCGCGGTCCGCGGGCGCCCTGACCGCGGTCGCCGCGACCATCACCACGGGCGTGTCCCTCGAGCTCTTCCGGGGGCGTGGCGCGCACGCGCGGGTTCTCGCCGACGAGGCGCTCGAGATCTGGGACTCGATCGCCATCCCGCGCGCCGCGTACGGCGTCGGCGCCATCGCCGCCTGGGAGGGTGAACCCGACGGCGTCGAGCTCCTCGACGCGGCGCTGGAGGACGGCCGGCAGCGCGGCGAGGGCATGGTGCAACCCCTCGTGCACTGGGCGCGAGCGCTGCATGCCGTCGGCGGCATGCGGTACGACGAGGCGCTGCCGCACGCGATCGCGGCGGCGCGGTACCCGCTCGTGATCGTCTACGCGACGTGGGGGCTCGTCGAAGCCGTCGAAGCCGGGGCCCGCGGCGGCGACCGCGCGGCGGCCGAGGACGCCCTGCGACGCCTGCGCGTGTCGACGGATGCCGCGGGCACGGACTGGGCGCGCGGCGTCCACGCCCGCTCGGCGGCCCTCCTCGCGGCCGAGCCCGAGGAGGCCGAGCGCCTCCACGTCGACGCGCTCGACCATCTGGCCCGCACGGGCCTCCGCGGCGAACAGGCCCGTGCCCACCTGCTCTACGGGGAATGGCTGCGCCGGCAGCGCCGCCGCGGCGACGCCCGGATGCACCTCGACCGCGCGCTCGCGGTGTTCACCGAGATGGGGGCCCGCGCGTTCGCCCGGCGCGCCAGCGCCGAGATCGCCGCGATCGGCAGCGCGTCGGCCTCGGCGACGGAGTCCGGCGAGCTCTCGCAGCAGGAGATCGCGGTGGCCCGGCTCGCGAGCGAGGGCCTGTCGAACGCCGCCATCGCCACGCGCCTGCACCTCAGCGCGAGCACGGTCGACTACCACCTGCGCAAGGCGTTCCGGAAGCTCGGCATCTCCTCGCGCGCCCGGCTGCACCTCGCGCTCGCCGAACGCGACGCCGACGCGGAGCACCGGGCGGCGGCATCCGACCGCTGACGACTACGCGATCGCGTGATGCGCCGCGCCGCGCCGCGAACGTACCGTCGGAGCAGCGTCACCCGACCACCGGCATCCGGAAGGCGAGGCCCCGCACGACGCCCTGCCGCGGGTGCGGCAGGAGCGCATCGAGACATCCGTGCAGAAGGGATCGACATGACCGAGCTGACCGGCGTGAACCTCGGCAACTGGCTCGTCCTCGAGAAGTGGATGGCGCCCGAGCTGTTCGCGGGCACCGACGCCGAGGACGAGTGGCACCTCACCCACGCCCTCGACGAGACCGCGCGGCGCGAGCGGTTCACGGTGCACCGCGACACGTGGATCACCGGACGCGACTTCGCCTACCTCGCCGGCCGCGGCGTGCAGCTCGTCCGGCTGCCCGTGCCGTACTTCGTCTTCGGCGACGTGCCGCCCTTCGTCGGCTGCATCGAGTACGTCGACCGCGCCTTCGACTGGGCCGAGCGGTACGGCATCCGCATCCTGCTCGACCTGCACACCGTGCCCGAGAGCCAGAACGGATTCGACAACGGCGGGATCTGCGGCGTGTGCCGCTTCCACCAGCACCCCGAGCACGTCGAGTTCGCGCTGACGGTGCTCGAGCGGCTGGCCGCACGCTACGGCGACCGGCCGGGACTGTGGGGCATCGAAGTGCTGAACGAGCCGATCTCGCCCGAGCTGTGGGCGCTGCTCGACGTGCCGAAGCGCTACCCGGCGGTCGACCCCGAGCGGGCCGCCGGATCGGAGGGCGTGCCGACCGTGTTCCTCCAGTCGTTCTACCGCGACGCGTACCACCGCATCCGCGCGGCGGCCCCCGGCGCCCGGGTCGTCTTCCACGACGGCTTCCGCATGCGCGAGTGGCTCGACTGGTTCGACGGCGAAGGATTCGACGACTTCGCCGTCGACACGCACCTGTACGTCATGATGGCCGGCCAGCGCGACCTCGACGGGTATCTCGAGTACATCGCGACGACGTTCGGCGACCCCCTCGCCGAGGCGACCCGTCGGTTCCCCGTGATCGTGGGGGAGTGGTGCCTCGACACCAAGCAGGCGGCGCTCGCCGAGATGGGCGCCGAGGAACGGCGCCGGTACAACCGCACCCTCGCCGAGGCCCACCTCGCCGCATTCGCGCCCGCGACCGCGTGGACGTACTGGAGCTGGCGCATGCACGTCGACACGCCCGAGCTCGACGTGTGGGACTTCCTCCGCGCGACCGAGGCGGGCTACTTCCCGCGCCGGCCCGGCGCCGACGGTGGGGCAGCGGATGCCGCGTGAGGAGTCGGCCTTCGAGGCCCTCATCGAGCCCGTGCAGTGGGGACGCAGCACGTACACGGTGATCCGGATCCCCGCGGTGCTCGCCGACGCCGCCCGCGAGGCGGGCACCCGCCGCGTCGAGGGCACCATCGACGGCGCCGACGTCAACCTCGCCATCACCAGGGCGCCCGTCGTCGACGGACCCTTCCTGTGGGCCGGTCGCTCGCTGCTGCGCCGCATCGGGGCCGACGCCGGCGCGGTGGTCGAGTGCCGCCTCCGTCCCGCGCACGAGGAGGACGTGCTGCTGCCGGAGGACGTCGCCGAACGCCTCGCCGACGCGGGCGTGCTCCAACGGTGGGAGGGGCTGCCGCCCGCGGACCGACGGCGGCGGCTGTACCCGGTCGAGTCGGCTGCCCGCCCCGAGACCCGCGCCCGGCGGATCGCGGCCCTCGTCGACGAGCTCGCCGGCCGCGGCCGATCAGGCGACCAGCAGGTACGCGCCCGAAGCGAACGTGAGCACGAGCACGATCCGCTCGAACCACGCGACCGGGATGCGGCGCGCGAGACGCCATCCGAGCAGCGCGCCCACGACGAGCGCGGGCACGAGCACCAGGTCGAGCACGAGCGATTCGGCGGTCATGAGCCCGAGCCCGATCGAGAACGGCACCTTGACGGCGTTGACGACGAGGAAGAACCAGGCCGCCGTGCCGAGGACGGCCTGCACGGGCAGCCGCGAGGTGACGAAGTAGAGGGACATCACCGGACCTGCGGCGTTGGCGACCATGGTGGTCAGACCGCCCAAGGGGCCGAAGACGTGGGCGAGCCCGGGCGGGACGGGTCGCAGCTCCCCGTCGCCGCGGCGGCGGCGCGCCATGAGCACGAGGCTGAGCGCCACGAGCAGCAGGAGGATCGCGCCGATGATGCGGCGGACCGCGGTGTCGTCGGCGTGCCACAGCACGACCACGCCGAGGAGCACGCCCACGAGGACGGACGGGACGAGTCGGCGGAGGATCCGCCAGTCGGCGTGCGCGTGGTACATGCGCACGGCGATGAGGTCGCCGACGAGGAGCAGGCCGAGCACCGCGCCGGTCGACGCCCGCGCCGGCAGCACGGTGGCGAACAGCGCCGTGGGCACCGGGCCGAATGCCGGGATGCCGCTCTTCGAGAGGCCGACGGCGCACGCGGCGATCGCGAGGAGCAGCCAGTCGAGCGCGGTGAAGTCGGGCACGGAGCCCACCTTCGCACGGCGGCAGGGTCAGCTGCCGTCGGATGACGCGGCAGGGCCGCCCGCGGCCCGCGCCGCCTCGGCCGCTCGCACCGCCCACTTCGGGGTCTCGCCGAAGCGGAACGGCGGCGCGAGCCGTCCCGCCGCGCTGTCGTCGATGAGCTGGGCGAGGCGGCGTTCGCGGGTCGCCTCCTGCTTGGCGGTCAGCACCCAGTGCACGGCCTGGCGCCGGTACGTCGGGGTCGCCGCGTCCCAGAAGGCGGATGCCGCGGCATCCGCTTCGAGCCGTGAGGCGTACTCGGGCGGGAGGGCCTGCTCGGGGTTCTCGTGGGAGTAGACGGCGGACCGGTCGTCGCGGCGACGCTCGAACGCGGCGATGCCGGCCGGTCGCATGCGGCCCTCGGCCGTCAGCTGCTCGACGAGCGCGATGTTCACAGCCGACCAGATGCTCGCCGACTTGCGCGGGGTCCAGCGCTGGCGGCGGGCGTCGTCGTCGATGCGCTGGGAGACGGAGTCGATCCACCCGAAGCACAGCGCCTCGGGCACCGCCTGCTCCCAGGTCAGGCCGCGGTCGGGCACGTGCTTCTTGTAGAGCCCCATCCAGAGCTCGGTCTCGGTCTCGTGGTTCGCCTCGAGCCAGGCGCGGAATTCCTCCGGCCCGGAGAAGAACAGCGCCGGGCGCTCGGGCGTGCCGCCCGGCGTGCCGATCGTCGCGTTCCCGCCCATGCGGCGAGTCTGCCACCCGCCACCGACGGGCGTCGGGGTCAGGGCAGCTCGAGCGCCGTTCCGCCGAGCGCGACCGCGGCGAAGCTCAGGATGGCGCCGGTGCCGATGACGACGAGGGCGATGCCGAGCATGAGCGCGGCGCCGAAGAGGGAGACCTTCGACTCGTGGCCCCGCGGCTGCTGGTCCTGCCGTTCGGGGGAGCTCGGGCGGTACAGCGTCATCGCGTGGTCCTTCGGTCGAGAGGCGGCTGGGCTGGACTTCCGATTCTCGCAGGTTGCCGCGGTCGCGACATCCGTTTACCATCGACTGAGCGATATGTGAATGGCGCGTTCGATTATCGAACACCCCGCGAAGCGCAGCGACCACAACGATGTGAAGGAGCACCCGTGCAGTTCCACCACCACGGATACGTCTCGGGCGACCCCCGGGTGAAGCCCGCCGCGGGAGTCGGCCTCGACCGCCCCGCCGAGCTGCCCGACGAGGTCGACGTGCTCATCGTCGGCTCCGGCCCGGCGGGCATGATCGCCGCCGCGCAGCTCGCGCAGTTCCCGAACGTCGTGACCCGCATGGTCGAGCGCCGTCCCGGGCGACTCGCGATCGGGCAGGCCGACGGCATCCAGGCGCGCAGCGTCGAGACCTTCCAGGCCTTCGGGTTCGCCGAGCGCATCATCGCCGAGGCCTACCGGATCACCGAGATGTGCTTCTGGAAGCCCGACCCCGCCGACCCGTCGAAGATCGTCCGCACCGCGCGTCCGGCCGACGACCCCACGGGCATCAGCGAGTTCCCGCACCTCATCGTCAACCAGGCCCGCGTGCTCGACTACTTCGCCGAAGTCGCCGCGAACGGTCCCACCCGATCGGTGCCCGACTACGGCTACGAGTTCGTCGGGCTCGAGATCGCCGACGAGTCCGAGGGCGCCGAGTACCCGGTGGCGGTCACCCTCGCGCACACCTCGGGCGAGCGGGAGGGGCAGCAGCGCGTCGTCCGGGCCAAGTACGTGCTCGGTGCGGACGGCGCCCACAGCCGAGTCCGCGCCGCGATCGGCTGCACCATGAAGGGCGACAGGGCCAACCACGCCTGGGGCGTCATGGACGCCCTCGCGGTGACCGACTTCCCCGACATCCGCACCAAGTGCTCGATCCAGTCCGAGGCGGGCAACATCCTGCTCATCCCGCGCGAGGGCGGGCACCTGTTCCGCATGTACGTCGATCTCGGCGAGGTCGCGCCCGACGACGCCGGCAGGGTGCGCCAGACCACGCTCGACCAGGTCATCGCCAAGGCCAACGCGATCCTGCACCCGTACACGCTCGACGTGAAGAACGTGGCGTGGCACAGCGTCTACGAGGTGGGCCACCGGCTCACCGACCGGTTCGACGACGTGCCGACGGATGCCGCGGGCACCCGCACCCCGCGCGTGTTCATCGCCGGCGACGCCTGCCACACGCACAGCGCGAAGGCCGGCCAGGGCATGAACGTGTCCATGCAGGACGGCTGGAACCTCGCGTGGAAGCTCGGCCACGTGCTCGAGGGCCGCAGCCCCGAGAGCCTGCTCGCGACGTACTCGGCCGAGCGCCAGGTCGTCGCGCAGAACCTCATCGACTTCGACAAGCAGTGGTCGACGATGATGGCGAAGAAGCCCGAGGAGTTCGCGAGTCCCTCCGAGCTCGAGGACTTCTACGTGCAGACCCACGAGTTCCCCGCGGGCTTCATGACCCAGTACACGCCGTCGCTCATCGTCGGCGAGGCCGCCCACCAGGACCTCGCGACCGGGTTCCCCGTGGGCAAGCGGTTCAAGTCGGCGCCCGTGACGCGCGTGTGCGACGGCAACCCCGTCCACCTCGGCCACCACGCCACGGCCGACGGGCGCTGGCGCATCTACGTCTTCGCCGACGCCGCCCCCGTCGGCGGCGGGTCGGCGGCCGCGGAGCTCGCGGACTGGCTCGCCGCCTCGCCCGAGTCGCCCCTCGCCGCGACGCCCGAGGGCCTCGACCGCGACGCGTGGTTCGACGTGAAGCTCGTCACCCAGCAGCCGCACACCGAGGTCGACCTCGGCAGCGTGCCGTCGGTGTTCCTGCCGCACGTCGGCCCGTTCGGCCTCGTCGACTACGAGAAGGTGTACGCGGCCGACCCCGCCGACGACATCTTCGAGGTGCGCGGCATCGACCGCGCCGGGGCGATCGTCGTGGTGCGACCCGACCAGTACGTGTCGCACGTGCTTCCGCTCACCGCGACAGCCGAGCTGGCGGCGTTCTTCGCGCCGATCCTCCGGTCGGGCGAGCGCCAGCCCGCGACCGCCTGACGGTCGTCATCGGCCGAACGCCTCGCCGAAGGGTCGCGGTGCGCGGCCCTTCGGCTGCGTGGGTCGCGGGCCCGGGTCCGGCAGGGGCGGGGTCGCGCGGGTCGTCGGCCGGTGCGACTCGAGCTCGACCGCCTCGTCGAAGTGGCGCACCGTCACGGGCTCGCCCTCGACGAGGGTGTAGGTCGTGGCATCCGTCGACGCGTCGACGCGGAGGACCCGGCCGCAGAACCGGATGCCGAACGCCAGGCGCGTGAGCTGCGGCGGCAGCCGCGGAGCGAACCGCACCTCGGTCTCGCTGTCGCGGAACCCGCCGAAGCCCGCGACGAGCGCCGTCCAGATGCCGGCGAGCGAGGCGAGGTGCACGCCGTCCTCGGTATCGCCCTGCACGTCGTCGAGGTCGAGCGTCGCGGCCTCCGCGAGGTAGTCGGCCGCGAGTTCGAGCTGCCCGACCTGCGCGGCGATGACCGCCTGGATGCAGGCCGACAGCGACGAGTCGCGCACCGTGATGGCCTCGGAGTAGCGGAAGGCCCGCTCGGTCTCCTCGGGCGTGAAGGCGTCGTACGCGAAGTACAGCGCGAGCACGAGGTCGGCCTGCTTGACGACCTGGCTCCGGTAGAGCGAGAAGTACGGGTAGTGGTCGTGCAGCGGGTAGTGCTCGGCCGGGGTGCCCTCGAAATCCCAGCGGGCGTACTCGGTGAACCCCGCCGCCTGCTGGTGCACGCCTCGGCGCTCGTCGTACGGCACGACGATCCGGGCCGCGGCGTCGCGCCATCCGTCGACCTCGTCGGCGCCGGCGCCCAGCCGCTCGGCGACGTCCGGCACGCTCCGAGCAGCGGATGCCGCGGCGCGCAGGTTCTGCGCGGCCATGAGGTTCGTGTACGCGTTGTCGTCGACCATCGCGCTGTACTCGTCGGGCCCCGTCACGCCGTCGAAGTGCACGCCGCCGTCCTCGTCACGACGGGCGAGGGACATCCAGACCCGTGCCGTCTCGATGAGGAGTTCCGCGCCGCACTCGCGCAGGAACGCCTCGTCCCGCGTGCCCCGGTGGAAGTGGATGACCGCGGCGGCGATCGCCGCCTGCAGGTGCCACCCGATCGTGCTCGCGGGCCAGTAGCCCGAGCTCTCCGTACCGTCCAGCGTGCGCCAGGGGAACGCCGCACCGGCCAGGTGCAGCTCCCGGGCGCGTTCGCGCGCGAGGTCGAGCGTCGCATGCCGCCATCGCAGCGCCTCGCGGGCCGACTCGGGAAGGGTCGAGGTGAGCACCGGCAGCACGAACCCCTCGAAGTCCCAGAACGTGTGGCCCTGGTAGCCCGCGCCCGTGAGCCCCTTGCCCGGCACCGACCGCCCGTCGAGGCGGACCGCGGACTGGAACACCTGGAACAGCGCGAACCGCACCGCCTGCTGGAGCCGGGGCTCGCCCTCGACGACCACGTCGGCGGCGTGCCAGAACCGATCGAGGCGGCGGCGCTGCGCGTCGGCGAGGGCGTCCCAGCCCTCGCGGAGCGCTTCGGCCACCTCGGAGTCGGCCCGGTCGCGCAGCCCGCCGGCCGTGGCATCGTCCGCCCACTCGTAGGCCACGGCCTTCACCAGCTGCAGCCGTTCGCCCGGCCCGAGCCGGACGCCGACGGTCGTGCGGGCGAGGTCCGGCGACGTCTCGGTGTCGACGCGCGCCCCGCCGGGCGCGTCGACGAGGTGGTCCATGGCCGCAGCGACGCGCAGGCGGCGTCGGCGCAGCCGATGGACGAGCGTGGCGGCCGTGCCGAGGACGTGGTCGCCGACGGGTGCGAGCGGTCGCTCGAGCATCCGCTGGATGCGCTCGTCCGGGTGGGTGCCGTCGGGCACCGGCACGTTCGCCATGAGCTCCGACTGCACGGTCACCTCCACCGCGGCGTCCGCGGCCTCGACCGAGTACCGGACGGCCACGACCGACGGGCGATCGTAGGAGACCAGGCGCGTCGACGTCACGCGCACCCGTGACCCCGACGGCGAGACCCAGTCGACCTCGCGGTGCAACGTGCCCGCGCGGAAGTCGAGCCGCTGCTCGTGGCGTTCCAGCACGCCGGTCCGGACGTCGAACGGCTCGCCGTCGACGAGGAGCCGGATCAGCTGTCCGTCGGGCACGTTGACGATGCTCTGCCCTTCGGAGGGGTACCCGTAGGCGGGCTCGGAGTACGGCATCGGATGCGTCTCGAAGACGCCGTTCGCGTAGCATCCGGCGATGCCCACCGGCTCGCCCTCGTCGAGGACGCCGCGCCAGCCGATGCAGCCGTTCGACAGGGCGAACACGGACTCCCGGTGGGGCAGTCGGTCGGCGTCCACGCCCTGGAGGCCGAGGCCCCACGGGTCGTCGTCGAAGCGCAGGGGGCGGCGGTCGGGATCGTGTCGGTCGTCGCTCACGGCGACAACCTAGTCGCGATGCCGCGCCCCGGCCCGGCGGCGCGTCGGATCCCCAGCGCTCGCACGGTTCCACCGGCCGCCGTCAGCCGCCGAGCGCCTCGCGGATGGACGTCGACGCGGCCGTCAGCCGCTCGGCGATCTCGGCATCCGGGTGGGGACTGGAGACGTAGACGACCGCGATGGCGGCCGGCTGCCCGTTCGGGAGCCGGAGCGGGACGGCGGTCGAGCGCACGCCGGGGATCACCTCGTCATGGCTGATCGCCCAGCCGCGTCGGCGGACCTCGTCGAGCTCCGCCCGCCGTGCGGCATCCGTCGGCTCGGGCACCTCGCCCGGAGGCAGCTGGGCGAGGATCGCCTTGCCGGGCGCGCCGATGCCCATCGGATGCCGCGTGCCCGGCCGCTGGGCGACCGACGCGACCGCGTGCCGGGGCTCGACGCTCGTGAGGGTCACGATCTCGTCGGCGTCGAGGACGGCGAGGAAGCAGGTCATCGCCAGTTCGTTCGCGGCGCTCGTGAGCTCGGGCAGGGCCTCCGCCTGCAGGTCGTGGGCGACGCCCGCGGCGAGCGCCGCGAGTCGCGCGCCGAGCGCGATGCGCCCGCGCGGGTCACGCACCGTCAGGCGGTGGTGCTCGAGGGTGCGCAGGAGCCGGTACGCGACGGATCGGTGGACGCCGAGGCGCTGGGCGAGTTCATCGATCGAGAGCGGCTCGCGTGCGTCGGCGAGGATCTCGAGGATGCGGATGCCGCGCGAGAGCGTCTGCGAGTGCGGGGCGGCGGTGCTGCCCTCGTCGGCGGCGGGCATCGGATCTCCTCGGATCGGGGGAGTGGACCGCGTTCGACGGCGCTCGGCAGTCGAACGTTGCGTTCGACTTTAGAACATCGAGACGTGGGACGTTCGGCACGCCGGGCACCGGACGGACCCCGCGGGGCGGCTCGAACCGCCCCGCATGCGCCGGGCGGCATGCGGCGTCGCTGCGCGGAGTCACCGCCCGGCGGCGGAGGGCGGCCTCCGGAAACGCTTCCACGATCCGCGGAGCCAAGTGTCCATGCCGCACGCGGCCGCACGGCGTCGACCGCGCGTCCTGCGACGAGAATGTGCGCCGCGTGCACGTTTCGCGCTGATTTCGCGATTCGAACCCACTGTTGACGCACGAAGCGCGCGTGGGCTAGACAGAAGCCACGGTGCCCGGGTATCGCTTTCCGCGGCTGCGGGAGGCGCCTGCCGTCCGAACCGAATGCACCACCGCAATTGATGAAGCACCACCCACGAAAGGGAACGCTTGATGCACACGGTGACACGACGAGCGCTCGGCGGGACGGCGGCGGCAGCCGCGCTCGCCGGGCTGCTGCTGACCGGCATGACGCCGATCAGCCCCGCTGCCGGCACGGAGCAACTGCCGGAACTCACCCACGACGCCCACGAAGAGGTCGGCGTCGTCGAGGTGGTCCTCCCCGACCAGACCGAACTCGACCGGCTCGTCGACCTGGGCGTCGACCTCGACCACGCGGCGCACCTGAACCCCGACGGCACCATCACGGCGCACGCGGTCATCAGCGAGGGCGAGGCGGAGGGCCTGCGGGCGCGCGGCTTCACGGTCGGCAAGACCGTCCACGACGAGGACGACACCGAGGCCGTCCTCGCCGAGCGCGACGCCATGCGGACCGCCGCCGCCGAGGAGAACGCGGCATTCGCCGAGGCCGCCGAAGCCGCCACCGTGTCGGACGTCAAGATCATCCGCGCCGACTACTACACCTCGTTCGGCGTCGGGTACCTCAACGTCGAGGCCAAGTGGGCCAACGGCCAGACGGCCACCAACGCCCTCACCGTCCAGCGCGACAGCGGCCCCGGCACGGCCATGGGCTCCGGCGGAACCCAGAGCATCACCCGCTTCGTCGACGCGAGCGTCTACCTGTACCACCGCGGCGCGGCCGTTGTGCAGACCCGGCCCGACACCGTCCAGATCACGAGCCCGACCGGCGACGTCGCCACCGCCAAGGTGACCGACTGGCTGCCGATCGAGGGCGAGCCCGAGGTCAGCCCCGACTACCAGTCGGACTTCATCACCTCGTACCTCACCCCGACCGAGCTCTACGACCGCATCCACGCGCTCGCGGCCGAGTTCCCGCAGATCTCGGAGATCGTCGAGCTGCCGAAGCAGACGAACGGCTACCGCCGCCTGGCGCAGGCCGTGCTCGGCAGCGCCAACGCCAGCCGCGTCGGCATCGACTCCAAGGCCTGGGGCCACGAGGGCGGCAACGCCATCCGCGTCCGCGCCCTCAACCCCGGGGCGGCGAACTCGCCGCTGTCGGTCGGCGTCTCGGGCAACGACATCACCGTGTCGCTCGCCACGAACGGCGCCGGTGCGCTGACGAGCACTGCCGCCCAGGTGGTCGCGGCGATCAACGCGAACCCCGCGGCATCCGCCCTGGTCTCGGCCTACACCTACCGCGGCAGCGCCGGCACGGGGGTCGTGGCAGCGGCCGGGTTCACCGCGCTCAGCGACGGGCTCAACGCGCCCGCCTCCGTCTCGCGCGACCCGCAGACCGTCTACGCGATCCGCATCGGCAAGGTGCGCGACGGCTCGAAGCCGGGCGTGCTCGCCTACGCCCAGGAGCACGCACGCGAGTGGGTGCCGCCGCTGGTCACCATCGAGGCCGCCGAGCGACTCCTGCGCAACTACGAGCTCGACGGCAGGACGAAGCAGCTGGTGAACAACCTCGACATCTGGATCGTGCCGTCGGTCAACCCCGACGGCGGTCACTACTCGTTCTACGACTTCAACTCGCAGCGACGGAACATGACCAATCACTGCCCGATCACCGGCAACGCCGACTTCCTGGCCCGCAACACCTGGGGTGTCGACAACAACCGCAACTACGACACGTACAGCCTGTTCGACGGGTACAACGGCGCATCGACCGCGTGCACGAGCGACACCTACGCCGGGCCGAGTGAGCTGAGCGAGCCGGAGAGCGCCAACATCGACTGGATCGCCGCGAACAACGAGAACATCAGGTTCGCGATGAACCTGCACAGCTCGGGCAACTACTTCATGTGGTCGCCGGGTGCGTACATCACCCCGGGTCGCATCTCGGCACCGCGCCCGACGCTCGAGCAGGAGGGCTACTTCTGGGGCAGCTCGTCGCGGATCCTCACCGAGATCAAGCGCTACCGCGGCATGTCGGTGACGCCGGCCCGCACCGGCCCGATCTCGGACGTGCTGTACTCGGCGGCCGGCAACTCCGGTGACATGCTCTGGTACAAGTACGGGATCTACGCGTGGAACTTCGAGGTCGGCACCACCTTCCAGCCGCCGTTCTCCAATGCGAACCCCAACGGCGCCTCGGCGCACGCGGAGTCGCAGGAGTACGCCAACGGACTCATGGAGCTGTTCCGGGTCGCGTACGACTTCGACCGTGACAAGCAGCGCCCCGAGAGCACCGTCGCGGTGTCGAAGAGCGCGCAGGCGGGCATGGTCGACGTGAAGTTCAACGCGACCGAGGCGGCATCGGTGTTCTACACGCTCGACGGCTCGAAGCCCACCTACGACTCGACGCTCTACGCGAGCGCCGGGATCCGCGAGGGCGGCGAGACCATCACCGTCCCGGTCGGCACGAAGATCCACTGGTTCTCCGTCGACTCCGCCGGCAACGTCGAGAAGAACTACCGTCCCGACGGCAAGTCCAACAACCACAACAAGCTGACGGTCACCGCCCCCCAGTGATCCGTCGATGAGAGCTGCGGCCGCGGCATCCGGCGAACGGATGCCGCGGCCGCGGCCTGTGCCTACGATGGAGGACCACGCCCATCGTCCGACGGGAGGCGTCATGGTCCAGGTCCGGGTCCTCGGGGTCGCGCTCGACCAGTCCGGCCAGCACATCATCCTGCTGAAGCCGCTCGGCGAGGACGAGGGCCGCGGCCGCGTGCTCCCGATCTGGATCGGCGCGCAGGAGGCCACGTCGATCCTCATCGCCGTGCAGGGCGAGCAGGCCCCACGGCCGCTGTCGCACGACCTGATGAAGCTGCTGCTCGAGGCGGTCGGCTCGAACATCGAGCGCGTGGACGTCACGCGCATCGAGGACGGCACGTTCTACGCCGAGCTGACGATCATGACCCCGACCGGGCCGTACGTGATCGACGCGAGGCCGTCCGACTCCGTCGCGCTCGCCTCGCGCACCGACGCGCCGCTGTTCGTGGCCGACGAGGTGCTCGAGCAGGCCGGCATCCCCGCCGAGATGGTCGAGTCGCGCTCCGACGAGGAGGAGTCCGAGGAGTCGGCCGAGGAGAAGCTCGAGGAGTTCAAGAAGTTCCTCGAGGACGTCGATCCGGAGGACTTCCAGGGCTGACGGGCGGGGCCCGCGGCCGCTGTTACGATCCAGCGTGCGCATCCTCCGCCGTACGGTCGCCGTCGTCGCCGTCCTCGCCCTCGTGCTGATCGTCGCCTTCACGGGCGTCTCCCTCTGGCAGCAGCCCATCCTCCTCACGGGCACCGGCTACGCCGCGCACAACGCATGCGCCGTGACCGAGCTCGCGGGGCGCGACGACCCCGCCTCCGACCTGCCGTCGAACCCGCTCGTCCCGTACCTGCGGGTCGACGGCGCCGGTGACCCGACGACGGGCGCCCTGCCGGGCGCCATCGCCACGCAGCGCGCCTGGTACGCCGAGGGGTTCGGGTGCACGCTGGCCGACGAGCGGCCGGAGCTCGGCGCGGCATCCGTCATCGAGCCCGGTGCCAACCCGTTCACCGACGCGCCGGCGCCCGACGCCGACCCGGCCCTCGACGAGGCCGTCGCCCGTGCGTTCGGCGACGACCTGCCCGACGACGTGGCGGCGGCGCTCGGCACGCGCGCGGTCGTCATCGTGAAGGACGGCGAGCTCGTCGCCGAGCGCTACGCCGACGGGTTCGACGCCGACACCCCGCAGCTCGGCTGGTCGATGTCGAAGAGCGTCGCGAACCTCCTCACGGGCGTGCTCGTCGAGCAGGGCGTCGTGTCGCTCGACGACGACGGGCTGCGGCCGGAGTGGACCGACGAACGCGCCGACATCACCATCGACCAGCTGCTGCGGCAGACCAGCGGACTGGAGTGGGACGAGACCTACGACCTCGGCACGCCCATCACGCGCATGCTCTACCTCGAGCCCGACATGGGGCGGTACGTCGCCGGGCAACCGCTCGCGCACGAACCCGGCACCGTGCAGCAGTACTCGAGCGGCAACACCAACCTGCTCTGCTCGGTGCTCGCCGAGCGCACCGGTCTCGGCGCCGACCTGCCGCGGCAGGTGCTGCTGGGGCCGCTCGGCCTGACCTCGGCGGTGCTCGAACCGGATGCCGCGGGCACGCCCGTGTGCTCGTCGTACCTGTGGGCGACGCCGCGCGACTGGGCCGCGATCGGGCAGTTCGCGCTGCAGGGCGGCGAGTGGAACGGCGAGCGGATGCTGCCCGAGGGGTGGATGGCTCAGAGCCTCGAGGTCGACGAGGTGGAGGAGACCGACGACCCGGGGCTCGGCGCGAGCTGGCGGGGCAACGAGGTGCTGTTCGGTGAAGCGCGCTGGCCCGAGCTCCCCGAGGACACGTACTACGCCAGCGGACACGACGGGCAGAAGATGATCATCGTCCCGTCGGAGCAGCTCGTCGTCGTGCGGCTCGGCTTCACGCCCGAGGCCGACGACGACCCGTCGGTCGTCGCGCTCGTCGAGGAGGCCATCGCGGCACTCGGCTGACGCGCCTGACCCGCCACGTACGATGGCGGGGTGGAATGGCTCTGGGTGGTCGCGGGCGTCGTCCTCATCGCGCTCGGGCTCAACGAGGTCTTCCACACGCTGCTGCATCCCACGGGCCGGGGTCGTCTCTCGCACTTCGCGGCGAGCACCACCTGGAACCTGTCGTCGCGGATGGGCCGGCGGGGCCGCAGCCTCGCGGGCCCGCTCGCCGCGGTCGCGGTGATCGGCAGCTGGGCGGCCCTCCAGCTCATCGGCTGGTCGCTCGTGTACCTGCCGTTCGTGCCGGACGGGTTCTCGTACGGCAGCGACATCCGCCCCGAGGACTACCCGGCGATCGTCGAGGCGTTCTACTTCTCCGTGGTCAGCATGTCGACCCTCGGCCTCGGCGACGTCTACCCGATCGAGCCGTGGCTCCGCGTGTTCTCCCCGCTCCAGGCCCTGATCGGCTTCGCGCTGCTCACCGCGGCGGTCGCGTGGTTCCTCGAGCTCTACCCCGGCCTCGGCCGCCGGCGGGCCCTCGCCCTGCGCCTCGCGCTCATGGGACGCGCCGACACGTCGGGCCACCTGCTCGACATGGAGTCGGCGAGCTCGAGCGGCGTGCTCGACTCGATCACCGTCGCGCTCGCGCAGGCCCGCGTCGACCTCTGGCAGAACGCGGAGACCTACTACTTCACCGAGGAGGAGCCCGAGACCTCGCTCGCCGCGCAACTGCCGTACGGCCTGCACCTCGCGCGCGTGGCGCGGCGATCCTCCGATCGCACCGTGCGCAACAGCGGGCAGATGCTCGAGGAGGCCATCGACGACTTCGCCGACCTCGTCCGCAACCGCTTCACGCTGCGCGTCGAGGGCACCGACGAGATCCTCCGCGAGTACGCCCGGCAGCACCGCCAGCGACCCGTCGAGATCGACGAGTCGACCGAACGCGCGTCCGACTGACCCCGACCGCGCGCCGACGGGTGCGCTGTGGCACGGGTCGGACTAGCGTGAGAACGTGTCCGCTCCGGCGATCGACGCTCGGGCCGCTCACGCCGAGGGTGTCGAGCGCCTGCTGCGGAGCGCGCGGGCCATCCCGCCGGGGGCCCCGGTCCGGCTCGCCAAGCGCACGTCGAACCTCTTCCGGTCACGCGTGCGAACGGATGCCGCGGGGCTCGACACGTCGGGCCTGACGGGCGTCATCGCGGTCGACCCCGATGCGCGCACCGCCGACGTCCAGGGCATGTGCACCTACGAGGACCTCGTCGCCGCCACCCTGCCCCACGGCCTCGCGCCGCTCGTGGTGCCGCAGCTGAAGACCATCACCCTCGGCGGCGCCGTCACCGGACTCGGCATCGAGTCGACCTCGTTCCGCAACGGGTTGCCGCACGAATCCGTCCTCGACCTCGACGTCCTCACCGGCGCCGGCGAACTCGTCACCGCGTCGCCGCACGAGCACGCCGACCTGTTCCGCGCGTTCCCCAACTCGTACGGCACGCTCGGGTACGCCGTGCGGCTCCGCATCGAGCTGGAGCCGGTCGAGCCGTTCGTCGCGCTCACCCACCTCCGATTCCACTCGCTGCCCGAACTCGTCGCGGCGATGGACGCCATCGTCGCGACCGGCCGCCACGACGGTGCGCCCGTCGACTACCTCGACGGCGTGGTCTTCGGCGCCGACGAGGGGTACCTCTGCCTCGGCGTCCGCACCGCGGCATCCGGACCCGTCAGCGACTACACCGGGCAACGCATCTACTACCGCTCCATCCGGCACGACGAGGGCGCCGCGCACGACCGCCTCACGACGCACGACTACCTGTGGCGCTGGGATGCCGACTGGTTCTGGTGCTCGGCGGCGTTCGGCGCGCAGCATCCGCTCGTTCGCCGCGTCTGGCCGCGGCGGTACCGCCGCAGCCGCTCGTACGCGACGCTCATGCGGCTCGAGCGCCGCTACGACCTCGGCAACCGGCTCGAACGGCTCAAGGGTCGCCCGCCGCGCGAACGCGTGATCCAGGACATCGAGGTGCCGATCGAGCGCACCGCCGAGTTCCTCGACTGGTTCCTCGCGAACGTGCCCATCGCGCCGATCTGGCTGTGCCCGCTGCGCCTGCGCGACGACGAAGGCTGGCCGCTGTACCCGCTGGAGCCGCGCCGCACCTACGTCAACGTCGGCTTCTGGTCGACCGTGCCGGTCGGCGCGACCGAGGGCGAGGCGAACCGGCGCATCGAACGCGAGGTCGCCGCGCTCGACGGGCACAAGTCGCTCTACTCCGACGCCTACTACCCGCCCGACGAGTTCGACCGGCTCTACGGCGGGACCGCCTACCGGGCGGTGAAGCGACGGTACGACCCCGACTCACGGCTCCTCGACCTCTACGCGAAGGCGGTGCAACGACGATGACCTCGTTCAAGGACGACGCGGCGACGACGCAGCGAGACCGGGCGACGGCGACGGATGCCGCGGCGCCGGCGCACGACGGCCGGCTCACGCTCGCCGGCATCCTCGAGACCCTGGCGGGCGGCAGGCTGCCCATCCGCTTCACCGCCTACGACGGCAGTTCCGCCGGCCCGGCCGACGCCCGGTTCCGACTCGACCTCGTCTCGCCGCGCGGCACCACCTACCTCGCGACCGGACGCGGCGACCTCGGGCTCGCCCGCGCCTACATCGCCGGCGACCTCGAGGCGCACGGCGTCCACCCGGGCGATCCGTACGAGCTGCTCCGGGCCCTCGCCGACGACCTCGTGTTCACCCGGCCATCCCCGCCGATGATGGCGAAGCTCGTGCGTTCGGTCGGCGTGCGGCACCTCCGGCCGATCGCGCCGCCGCCGCAGGAGGCGCGACCCCGCTGGCGCCGCGTCGCCGCCGGGCTCCGGCACAGCAAGGCGCGCGACGCCGAGGCCATCCACCACCACTACGACGTCTCGAACACCTTCTACGAGTGGGTGCTCGGCCCGTCGATGACGTACACGTGCGCGTGCTACCCGCGGCCGGACGCCACCCTCGACGAGGCGCAGGAGAACAAGTACCGGCTCGTGTTCGACAAGCTGCGCCTGTCGCCGGGCGACCGGCTCCTGGACGTCGGCTGCGGCTGGGGCGGGATGGTGCGCTACGCCGCCCGTCGCGGCGTCCGGGCCGTGGGTGTCACCCTCTCCGAGCAGCAGGCGGCGTGGGCCCGACGGGCGATCGCCGACGAGGGCCTCGACGACCTCGCCGAGGTGCGGTTCGCCGACTACCGCGACGTCGCGGAGTCCGGCTTCGACGCGGTGTCCTCGATCGGGCTGCTCGAGCACATCGGCGTGCGCAACTACCCCTCCTATTTCGAGTTCCTGCGCTCGCGCCTCCGCCCCGGCGGGATGCTGCTCAACCACTGCATCACCCGCCCGGAGAACCGCACCGACCCCGCCGCCCACGGGTTCATCGACCGCTACGTCTTCCCCGACGGCGAGCTCACCGGCTCGGGCCGCATCATCAGCGCCGCACAGGATGCCGGCTTAGAGGTGCTGCACGAGGAGAACCTGCGCCCGCACTACGCGCTGACCCTGCGCGACTGGTGCGCGAACCTGGTGGCGCACTGGGACGAGGCCGTCGCCGAGGTGGGCCTGCCGACCGCGAAGATCTGGGGACTGTACATGGCCGGGTCGCGGCTCGCGTTCGAGCAGGGCGGCATCCAGCTGCACCAGGTGCTGGCCGTGCGTCCCCACGACGACGGCGGTGTCGGCGACCTGCCGCTCCGGCCGTGGTGGACGCCGTAGCGACCGGCAGAATGGGCGCATGGATGCCCCACTGCCCGCCCTGACGGAGATGCCGTCGCCGCAGTTCGTGATGTCGGGGGAGGGGCGCCGCATCGCGACCTACCTCTGGGGCGACGAGGACGCACCCACGGTGCTGTGCGTGCACGGGTTCGCCTCCAGCTGCCGCGACAACTGGGTGAACACGGGATGGGTGCGCGACCTCACGCGCGCCGGCTTCCGCGTCCTCGGGGTGGACCAGCGCGGCCACGGACAGAGCGACAAGCCCCACGAGGCCAACGCGTACGGGATGGACGCGCTCGTCGACGACCTCCTGACGGTGCTCGACACCTACCTGCTCGATACCGTCCGCTACGCCGGGTACTCCCTCGGCGCGCGCGTGGGATGGCAGGTCGCCGTGCAGGCGCCCGACCACGTCGAACGGGCCGTCCTCGGCGGCATCCCCGACGGTCGCCCGCTCGCACGCATGCAGATCGAGCAGGCGAGGGCGTACGCCGCGGACCGCACGCCCGTCGACGATCCGGTCACGCGGAACTACGTCACCCTCGCCGAACGCGTGCCGGGCAACGACCTGAATGCGCTCGTCGCGCTCGCCGAGGGCATGCGCCTGGGCGACGCCGACCCCGATCCCGCGAACCCGCCCCGCCAGCCGATCCTGTTCGCGACGGGCAGCGATGACGCGATCCTCGCGCAGTCGCGGCAGTTGGCGGATGCCACGCCCGACGGCACCTTCGTCGAGCTGCCCGGCCGGCACCACTTCAACGCGCCGGGTTCGCGGGTGTTCCGGCAGGCGGCGGTGGACTTCTTCACGCAGGGCTCCTGATCACGCACCCGACCGCCGGCACCGCCTCGCGCAGAAGCGGACACCGGAAGTCAACACCCTTCCGCCGGCGTGCACCGCGTGGGCATGATCCCGGGACGGGACGCATCCGACGGGCCGGAGGTCGCGACGAGGGAGGGGCCATGCGGGAGATCACGACGCTGCGCGAGCTCGGCGAGGCCATCGCCGATGAGGAGCTGTACGTGCGCTACTCCGAGGGTCCGGACGACGACCGGTCCAGCGGCAGCCTCGACACCGAGAGCGGACTCGAACTGCCCGGACTGTCGGCCAACCCGCTGCGCCCGGAATCGTGGTGGACCCGGCCCGTCGAGGACTGGCTCGCGCGGCAGGTGTGCCAGTACGAGCACCTCCGGCGGAAGGAGCCCGCACGCTTCGCCTGGGTGCTCGCCGGACCCGTCGTCGGACGCGGGCCGGACTGCGAGCCGCTCATCCGCCCGTTCCGACCTGTCGCACGCCTGTCGGACGACCTGCTCGAGGAGGCGACGCGGCGATACCGGGAGCGGTTCGACGCCGGCCGCGGCCCCGGCGACGACGAATCGTAAGCGTGCACCCTTCATCGCCACCGAAGCCCGGGTGCAGCGCCTGTGAAACACCGGTATGCGCTTGCCGCCCCGCGGCGGCACTGCAACCGTGGGGCCGATGCGACAACACGAAGCACACGCCCGACCGTCAACCGACCCGGCCCTCGCGGTCGATGGCTGGATGCGCATCGAGCTGGATGACGAGCTCCTCGCGCACGTCGCCCTCGTCGTCTTCGCCAAGCTCCGCCGCAACGAGCCCATGCTCGTCTCCTGGACCGACCCCGCCGGCAGCCCCGCCCAGGCCTGGCTGCACCCGAACGCCACCATCGTCGCCCGGCACACGCCCGGCGCCGACACCTCGATCGACCGCCGCCGCGCCGAGCGCATGATGATCGCCGCGAACAGCAACCTCGGCCTGCGCCTGGCCGACGACCCGGCGCACCTCGTCGCTGCGCCCGACGCCGCGGAGTCGGTGCCCGCCTAGCGCGTCAGCCCTCCACCTGGAAGTACAGGTGGGTGTGCAGCCGGCAGCGCTCGTTGAACCGCGAGCCGCACGCCGGACACCCGGTCGCCTCGAGGTAGGCCGCGATCGTGAGCTCGGTGCCGCACTCACCGCACAGCACCGCCGCACGGTCGCGCGCGGCCACCGGCCACTGCTCGGCGGGGTGGTCGGCGGTCTCCTCGTGACACCGGTGGCACGGGTAGTACTCGCCGCAGCACGCGAAGCGGATCGCGATGATGTCGACCTCGGTGCGGTAGTGCACGCACCGGGTCGCCTCGTCCACGACCGGGCCGAGCACGCGCGGCCGATCGCCGGCGGTCACGGTCTGGCGGGCGGGGCGTTCGGTCACCGGTCCATGATCGCAGGCCGAACGGGCAGCCCTCCCAGCGGCTTCGCAGAGGATCCGCAGCCCCGGGGTCGCGTCGGCGCCTACGGTCGATCACATGGACGGACGCGCGCACGCACGGGGCTCGAACGCCCGCCCCGCGCCCGTCCGGCGCCCCGGCGCGGAGCCGCCCGCCTGGACGCGCGCGCTCGCCGAGGGCGACGACGCCGGCTGGTTCGGACCGGGCAGTGCGGTGTGGGCGGTGCACGGCGCGCTGCCGACCCTCGTCGCCGGCATCCGTGCGCTGCTGCTGCAGACCCTGCACCCGGGCGCCATGGCCGGCGTGCACGATCACTCGCGATACCGCGACGACCCGCTCGGCCGCCTCGACGGCACCATCCGCTGGGTCGCGACGACCACGTTCGGCGACCGCCGGGCCGCCGCGGCCGCCTGCACGTTCGTGACGCGGCTCCACGACCGGGTCACCGGCACCTACGTCGACGCGCGCGGCGTCGAACGTCCGTACGCCGCGAACGACGTGGAACTGCTGCGCTGGGTGCACGACGCGTTCACCGAGGCGTTCATCGGGGCGCACGAGATCTGGGGCGGGCCGATCCCGGGCGGCGCGGACGTTTACGTGCGCGAATGGGCGCAGGCGGGTCGACTCATGGGCCTGCCCGACCCGCCCACCTCGAGGGCCGAGCTGCGGCAGGAGCTCGACGCGTTCCTCGCCGACGCGAAGCCGGACGACCGGGTCGCCGAGGCGGTGCGGTTCATCCGTCGACCGGGCCTGCCGGGCCTCACGGGGCGCCTCTACCCGATCCTCTTCGGTGGCGCGGTCGCCTCGCTCGATCCGCGCCATCGCGAGCTGCTCGGGCTGCGCCGCCCGCGCTGGCCCGCGATCACGATGACGCGCGTCCTGCTGTGGTCGGCGACGCGCGTGTTGGGGCGGATGTCGCCGAGCGAACGCAACGCGCGAGCGCGCATCGCCCGCCTCGACGCGGCAGGCCGTCAGCCGGGGGAGGGGTCGCGCAACCCCTCGCCGGGAAGGTCCGCGGCCGCGTAGCGTGGCTGCCCGACCGAGAGGAGCATCATGCGAACGTACCGGGTCGGAACCTTCATCGGCAGCCTGTCCTCCACGTCCATCAATCGCACGCTCGCGAAGGCGCTGATGCGCGTCGCACCCGACGACCTCGAGTTCACGGAGATCCCGATCGGGAACCTTCCGCTCTACAGTCCCGACTTCGACGACGCCTACCCGCCCGAGGCGACCGCGCTGAAGGAGGCGATCGCGGCATCCGACGCGGTGCTGTTCGTCACGCCGGAGTACAACCGGTCGATCCCCGGGGCCCTGAAGAACGCGATCGACTGGGCGTCGCGGCCGTGGGGGCAGAACTCCTTCGACCACATCCCCGCCGCCGTCATCGGCGCGTCGCCCGGGCAGATCGGCACCGCGGTCGCCCAGCAGAGCCTCCGCGCCGTACTCAGCTTCTGCAACGCGCGGCAGATGACGGCCCCGGAGGGGTACATCACGTTCAAGCCCGAGGTGTACGGCGACGACGGCTCGATCGCCGACGAGGGCACCGAGCAGTTCCTCACCGAGTTCATGGCGGAGTTCCGCGACTACATGGAGCGGGTGCTCACCGTGCTGCCGCGCTGAGCGCCGGCGCCCTGGACGCATACGACGGCGGATGCCGCGGGCTCCACCCCCGCGGCATCCGCCGTCGACCTGGTCCCGGCCCGACCGGTGGGTCGCACCGACCGGGCCGGAGTCTCAGCCGCGACCCTGCACGGCGTACGGGTTGAGGATCGCCTCCTCGGTCCCGGGGACGATGCCCTCCTCGGTCGCGGTGGGCTTGCCGGGGTCCGGCGGGAAGGACTCGGTCATCGACATCGGCATCGCGCCGTTGCGGTAGAGGTTGTTCGATCCCGTCGACGGCTTCCACTCGCCGGGCTCCCAGTCGGGCACGTAGTTGCGGTAGCCGCCGGTGTTCCACTCGATGCGCATGCCGCTCGGGTCGCGGAAGTAGAGGAAGCTCTGCTCGCCGACGCCGTGGATGGACGGGCCGTACTCGATGTGGGTGCCGCGCTCCATGAGCACGTCGGCGGCCTGCAGCAGCTCCTCGCGGGAGTCGACCCAGAACGCGTAGTGGTTCACGCGACCCGGACGGTCGGAGCTGTCGAGCACCACGCCGAGGTCGTGGGACTTCTCGTTCGTGGTGATCACGCCGAACACCGTCACGGGGTAGTCGTCGAGCGTCGTGTAGGCCATGATGCGGAACCCGAGCACGTCGCGGTACCACTCGGTGAAGGCCCGCACGTCGGAGGCCGCGACCGTGACGTGGTCGAGCTGCCGGGGGCCCACGGCGTGCTGCGTGCGCTTCTCGGGGCGGTCGGGGAAGACCGACCGGAACTCCTCGGGCGCGACGTACTTCTCCACCTCCCAGAAGAGCTCCATGGTGTGGCCCCACGGGCCGGTGAAGCGGTAGGAACGGCCGTGCCCGTGGCCCGGGTCGAGCCACTCGCCGGTCACGCCGGCGGCCTCGACGCGCTTCGCGGCCTCCTCGAGCGCCTCGGGGCTCGACGTGCGCCAGGCCATGACGTTGAGCGCGGGCTCGGGACCCTCGACCAGGACGAGGGAGTAGTTGTAGTAGTCGCCCCACGAGCGCAGGTAGACCTTGCCGTCCGCGCGCGACTGGACCCGAAGCCCGACCTGCTCCTCGTAGAAGCGGACGGAGGCCTCGACGTCGGGCGCCGCGATCTCGAGGTAGGAGAGGTGGGAGAGGAGTTTGATCATCGTCGATCCTTCGGTCGGAGTGCGGTGATGACGACCGCGTGGTTCGGGTGCCGTTCGGGTGGCACGTCCTCCACTGTCGGCGCTGGCGGAGTATCAGGGAAGCCGAATCTCTTGATGGCGCCCATTGCTGCGACTGATGTGGCGTGCGGCGCGGGCTAGCATGTGCGCATGTCGGGCGGTGCCGCGGATTCGCGATCGGTCGCGGAGAAGCTCTTCGCGATCGCCGACGCGTTCGTCGGTCGCGAGTCGCTGAGTCTCAGCGACATCGCCGCCCGCGCGCGCCTGCCGCTGTCGACCGCGCACCGGCTCGTCGCCGAGTGGGTCGCCTGGGGTGGACTCGTGCGCGGCGACGACGGCCGCTACCGGGTGGGGATGCGGCTCTGGCAGCTGGGCGTCCGCCAGCCGACCGCGCTCCGGTTGCGCCGCATCGCCATGCCGTACCTCGAGGACCTGCTCGAGGCGACGGGTGAGCACGTGCACCTGGCGGTGCGGGACGGCCTCGGCGCGGTCTACCTCGAGCGGCTGAGCGGTCCCGGCGCGGTGTCGGCGATCTCGGATGTCGGCTCGCGCCTGCCGCTCCACGCCACCGGTGTCGGCCTCGTGCTCCTCGCCCACGCGCCGACCGAGGTGTTCGACGAGGTCATCGCCGCGAAGCCGCGGAAGTACCTGCCCAACACGCTCGTCGAGGAGCGCGAGCTCCGCCGGCGGATGGCGGAGATCCGCTCGTTCGGCATCTCCACCTCGGTCGAGGAGCTGACGCGCGGGGCGTTCTCGATCGCCGCGGCGGTCCGGGATGCCACGGGAGAGGTGGTCGCCGCCGTCTCGGTCATCGCGCACGTCGAGCGCGTGGGCGAGCCGCAGTTCGCGCTCGGCGTGCGCATGGCGGCGAGGGGGATCTCCGCCGCGCTCGGGTACCGCCCGCCGAGCGACTGATTCTTCCACTGGGCGGAAGTGGCGACCCGCGGCCTCCCTCGAGCACGCACCCTCGACACGTCCATCCCGACGACGTGAGAGGCATGCACGTGCGAAAGTCCACCTCCGTGGCCATCATCGGCGCGGGCCCAGCGGGCCTGCTGCTCGGCCACCTCCTCGCGCAGGCTGGGGTGCCGTTCACGATCCTCGAGGCCCGCAGCCGCGAGCACGTGCTCGGCCGCATCCGGGCGGGCGTGCTCGAGCAGGGCTCGGTCGACCTCCTCGCCGAGCACGGGCTCGACGCCGACCTGCGCGAACGCGGGCTCACGCACCACGGCATCTACCTGCAGTACGAGGGGCAGCGCCACCACCTCGACTTCGTGGACCTGGTCGGGCGGACCGTCACCGTGTACGGCCAGCAGGCGCTCGTGCGGCACCTCATGGACGAGCACGACCGCATCGGCTCGGACGTGGTGTTCGAAGCCGGCGACGTCGAGCCCGTGGGCGTGACCGGTACCCGCCCGACCGTCATCTACACGACGGACGGCGTCACCGAGGAACTCGAGTGCGACTTCGTCGTCGGCGCCGACGGCTACCACGGCGTGTGCCGCCGCACGATCCCCGACGGCGGGATCCGGGTGTTCGAGCGCAGCTACCCGTTCGGTTGGCTGGGCATCCTCGCTGACGTGCCGCCGTCGACCGACGACCTCATCTACGCGCTGCACCCCGACGGCTTCGGCATGCACTCCATGCGCTCGCTCGAGGTCTCGCGCCTGTACGTGCAGGTCGCACCAGACGAGTCGATCGACGACTGGAGCGACGCGCGGATCTGGGATGCGCTGCAGACGCGACTCGGCGTGGAGGGCTGGGAACTGCAGGAGGGCGAGATCACCGAGAAGTCGATCACGCCCATGCGCAGCTTCGTCGTCTCGACCATGCAGCACGGCCGCCTGTTCCTCGCGGGCGACGCCGGCCACATCGTGCCCCCGACGGGCGCGAAGGGGCTGAACTCGGCCGTCGCCGACGTCGCCCTGCTCGCCCGCGCCATCCTCGACCACCGCGCGGGCGACGACACCGGACTCGCCCGGTACAGCGAGCGGGCGCTCGCCCGCCAGTGGAAGGTGCAGCACTTCTCGCAGTGGATGACCGAGATGCTGCACGTGCACCACGAGGTGCCGGATGCCGCCGCGCGCGCCTTCCGCTACCGCAGCCAGGTCGGCCAGCTCGAGTACGTCACCGGATCCCGCGCCGCCAAGCAGAGCCTCGCCGAGCAGTACGCCGGCCTTCCCTTCACCACGGAGTGACCATGCATCCACCGACGACCCAGCCCGAGACCACGCAGCGGCAGATCAGCGACGAGATCGCCGAACGCCAGCGGCGTGAGACGGATGCCGCGGCATCCGCTGCCCGGCCGCTCGCCGTGCACCCCCGGCGCGACTTCGCGCCCTACCGCTCGACGACGCTGCGGCACCCGACGCACGAGCTCGTGCGCGCCGACCCCGAGGAGATCGAGCTCGTCTCGCCCGCATTCGGCCACACCGACGTCGCGGCCGAGGAGTCCGACCTGACGATCCAGCACGCCGGCGAGCCGCTCGGCGAGCGCATCATCGTGACCGGTCGCATCCTCGACGGCGATGGCCGGCCGGTGCGCAACCAGCTCGTCGAGATCTGGCAGGCGAACGCCTCGGGCCGGTACGTGCACAAGCGCGACCAGCACCCGGCACCGCTCGACCCGAACTTCACCGGCGTCGGCCGCGTCATCACGGGCGACGACGGGTCGTACCGCATCACGACCATCAAGCCCGGCGCGTACCCGTGGAAGAACCACCGCAACGCCTGGCGGCCGGCGCACATCCACTTCTCGTTCTTCGGGAGCGCGTTCACGCAGCGGCTGATCACGCAGATGTACTTCCCCGGCGACCCGCTGTTCGCGCTCGACCCGATCTACCAGTCGATCGTCGACCCGGCCGCGCGTGAGCGACTCGTCGCGCAGTACGACCACGACGTGTCGGAGCCCGAGTGGGCGATCGGCTACCGGTGGGACGTCGTGCTGACCGGCCCGAAGTCGACGTGGATGGAACCGGAGGACGCCGACCATGCCTGAGCAGCCCACGACCGACGAGGCGTTCGACGCCGCCGACCTGCCGGGCGCCGACGCCCACCCCGAGCCGCACACCGGCCCGCTCGGCCAGACCCCCTCGCAGACCGTCGGCCCGTTCTTCGGCTACGCGCTGCCCTACGCGGGCGGCCCCGAGGTGCGCGCGCCCTGGCAGCCCGACGCGATCCGGGTCCACGGCACGGTGCGCGACGGCGCCGGCGATCCCATCCCCGACGCGTTCGTCGAGATCTGGGGCGCGGATGCCGCCGGCCGGCCCGCCACGGCGCGCGGGTCGTTCGCCCGCGACCCGCACGGCTTCGCCGGCTTCGGCCGTGCCGCCGTCGACCGCGACGGGCACTACTCGTTCACGACGGTCAAGCCCGGCGCGATGCGCGCGGGTTCGGCGCCGTACCTGCTCGTGACCGTCTTCGCGCGTGGCGTGCTGCAGCACCTCTTCACGCGGGCGTACTTCGGCGACGAGCCCGAGGCCAACGCGGCCGATCCCCTGCTCGCGCGGGTGGACGCCGAGCGGCGCGGGACGCTCATCGCCGAACCCGACGGCGAGCGCTCGTACCGGTTCGACCTCCGACTCCAGGGCGACGGCGAGACCGTGTTCCTCGACTACGGCACCGAGGTCTGAGCAGGATGGGGCGATGACCGACTGGGGATTGCTGGATCCGGGCGCGGCCGACCGCGCCGGCACCGACGACGACGCCGTGCTCGCCACGATGGTGGAGGTCGAGCGGGCGATGCTGCGAGCGTGGGGCGACGTGCTCGGCGAGCGGCTGGACGCGCAGGCGGACGCGCTCGATGCGAGTGCCGTCGACCGCGGGGCGCTCGCCGCGGGCGTCGAGCGTGACGGGGTGCCGGTCGTGTCGCTCGTGCCGGCGCTGCGTACGCAGCTCGACGCGGCGGGCCTGAGTACAGATCGGCTGCACCTCGGCGCGACGAGCCAGGACGTCGTCGACACCGCGCTCGTGCTCGTCGCGCGCGACGCGCTGCGCGCGAGCCGCGCCTCCCTGGTGACCGCGGGGCGCCGCCTCGCCGCACTCGCGCACGCGGCCCGGCAGAGCCCGCGCATCGCCCGCTCGCTCGCCCGGCACGGCGAGGCCTCGACGCTCGGCGTGCTCGCGGCCGGGTGGCTCGAGGGCGTCACCTCGGCGATCGACGCGATCGACGCGACGCGCTTCCCCGTGCAGTTCGGCGGCGCGGTCGGCACCGGTGCGGCAGCGGATGCCGCGGCGGGCCGCACCACGGGCGCCGCAGAGCTCCGCGCCGGCCTCGCCCGCCGCCTGGGGCTCGCCGACCCGGGGCGGTCCTGGCACGCCGAACGGACGCCGACGCTCGCGATCGCGTCCACGTGCGCGATCGTCATCGCCCCGCTCGGGCGGATCGCCGGCGACGCCGTGTTCCTCTCCCGGGAGGAGGTCGGCGAGGTCCGGCTCGCGAGCGCCGGCGGCTCGTCGGCGATGCCCCACAAGCAGAACCCCGTCGACGCCGTCGCGATCACCGCCGCGGCGGTGGAGGCGCCCGGTCTCCTGCAGGTCGTGGCGAGCGCCGCCGTCGCGGGCGACGAGCGGTCCGCGGGTCGGTGGCACGCCGAATGGTCCGCCGTCCGGCGGCTCGCGCGGCTCGCCCGCTCGGCCTCGGCCGCCGTGGACCGGCTCGTCGGCGGGCTCGAGTTCGACGCGGCCCGCGCGGCGGCGATCGTCCGCGGGGCCGGACCCGCGGGGGCACGACCCGACGTCGAGGTCCTCGCCGCGGCATCCGACCGCATCGTCGACGCCGCCGTCGCCCGCTTCATCCGAACCGCAGGAACGGAGGCCCGACCATGACCGCGCCCCGACTGCTCGGCTCCTTCGTTCCGGGCGCCGCCCCGAGCGGGTCGAACCCGCTGCTCGTCCTCCGGCCCTCGCTCGGCACCACCTCGGCGCTGTGGGACGGGGTCGTGTCGCGCCTCCGAGCCGACCGGCGCACCGCCGCCCTGCGCATCCTCCGGGTCGACCTGCCCGGCCACGGCGCCTCGCCCGCCGCGCACGAGCCGTTCACCGTGGCCGACCTCGCCGACGCGGTGCTCGCGGTCGTCGAGGAAGCCGGCGGCGGGGCCTTCCACGTCGCGGGCGTCTCGCTCGGCGGCGCCGTCGCGCTCGAGCTCGCCGTCGCGCGCCCGGAGCGGGTCCGCAGCCTCGTCGTGAGCTGCAGCGGTGCGCGCATCGGCACCGCCGAGGGCTGGGCCGAACGCGCCGCCGCCGTGCGCGCGAGCGGCACGGCGTCGCTCGTCACGGGCAGCGCGGCGCGCTGGTTCGCCCCCGGGTTCCTCGATCGCGAGGGCGGCGGGCCGGGGGCGGCCTCGCTCGGGCGACTCGTCGACGTCGACGACGAGTCGTACGCGCGGTGCGCGGAGGCGCTCGCGACGTTCGACCGCACCGGTGACCTGCCGGAACTCCGCGTCCCGCTGCTCGCGATCAGCGGCGAGCACGACACCGTCACCACGCCCGAGTCGATGGACGACCTCGCCGACGCCGTCCCGGGTGCCCGGCACGTCGTGCTCGACGGCGCCTCGCACCTGGCCGTGCTCGAGGAGCCGGCGGCGGCGGCCGAACTGATCGCGCAGCAGGCCGACGAGGCCGAGCGCGCCGGAGCGGCATCCGTCGCCCACGACCGCGGGATGACCGTGCGTCGCGAGGTGCTCGGTGACGCGCACGTCGATCGCGCCGTCGCCGGGACCACGTCCGAGACCGCGGCGTTCCAGGACTTCCTGACCCGGACCGCGTGGGGCGACGTCTGGGCGCGACCCGACCTCACCCGTCGCGAACGGTCGATCGCGACGCTCGCCTCGCTCACGACCGGGGGACACGAGAACGAGATCGCGATGCACGTGCGCGCGGCCCTCCGCAACGGCCTCTCCCGCGACGAGATCGCCGAGGTGCTGCTGCACACCGCCCTCTACGCCGGGCTGCCCGCCGCGAACTCGGCCTTCGCGATCATGCGCGACGTGTTCGCGCAAGCGGATGCCGCGGCATCCGACGCCGACCAGACCCCCTGACCCCCGGAGGAGACATGGACAAGACCACCGCGTCGGCCGCGGAGGCCGTCGCCGACATCCCGTCGGGCGCATCGCTCGCCGTCGGCGGCTTCGGCCTGTCGGGCGTGCCGATCACGCTCATCCGCGCGCTGCTCGAGCGCGACGTCGACGATCTCGAGGTCGTCTCGAACAACTGCGGCGTCGACGGCTGGGGGCTCGGTCTCCTCCTCGCCGAGGGGCGGATCCGCCGCATCATCGCGTCCTACATCGGCGAGAACCGCGAGTTCGCCCGCCAGTACCTCTCGGGCGAGGTCGAGGTCGAGCTCACGCCGCAGGGCACGCTCGCCGAACGGCTGCGCGCCGGCGGCGTGGGTATCCCCGCGTTCTACACCGCGACCGGCGCGGGCACCGCGGTCTCCGACGGCGGCATGCCGCTGCGCTACGCGCCCGACGGCACGGTCGCGCTGACGAGCGACCCCAAGGAGCTGCGACCCTTCGACTCGTTCGGCCGGACCCGCGAGTACGTGCTCGAGCACGCCATCCGCACGGACTACGGCCTGGTGCGTGCCGCCGTCGGCGACCGGCACGGCAACCTGCGGTTCGAGAAGTCGACCCGCAACTTCAACCCGCTCGCGGGCATGGCCGGCCGGGTGACGATCGCCGAGGTCGACGAGCTCGTCGAGCCCGGCGAGCTCGGCCCCGACGACATCCACCTGCCCGGCATCTACGTCGACCGCGTCGTGCAGCTCACGCCCGAGCAGGCCGCCGACCTGCCGATCGAGAAGGTCACCACCCGCCAGAGGAAGGACGCCTGATGCCGCTCACCCGTGACGAGATGGCCGCACGCGCGGCGCGTGAGCTCGAGGACGGCACCTACGTGAACCTCGGCATCGGCCTGCCCACGCTGATCCCCAACCACCTGCCCGACGGCGTCGAGGTCGTGCTGCACTCCGAGAACGGCATCCTCGGCGTCGGCCCCTACCCGTGGGAGGGCGAGGAGGACCCCAAGCTCATCAACGCGGGCAAGGAGACGGTCACCGTGCTGCCCGGCGCCGCGTACTTCGACTCGTCCGCGAGCTTCGGCATGATCCGCGGCGGGCGCATCACGACCGCCGTGCTCGGGGCCATGCAGGTGTCGTCGCACGGCGACATCGCCAACTGGGCCGTGCCCGGCAAGATGGTCAAGGGCATGGGCGGGGCCATGGACCTGGTGAACGGCGCCGAACGCGTCATCGTCGTCATGGAGCACGTCGCGAAGGACGGCTCGGCCAAGCTCGTCGAGCAGTGCACCCTGCCGCTCACCGGCCGCGCCTGCGTCGACCGGGTGATCACCGACCTCGCGGTCTTCGACGTCACCGCCGACGGATTCCTGCTGGTCGAGCTGGCGCCCGGCGTCACGGTCGAGCAGGTGACGGATGCCACGGGCGCGCCGTTCGCGATCGGCCCGGGGCTGTGAACGCCATCCGGTGGTCGAGTAGGACGCGACGCCGTCGCGCCCGTATCGAGACCCGCGAGCCGAGCGTATGACCGAGCTCCGCGACGTCGTCGTCTGCGCCCCGCTGCGCACCCCCGTCGGTCGCATGGGCGGCGCCCTGGCCGCCGTCCCCGCCGTCGAGCTCGCGACCACGGTCCTCACCGCGCTCCTCGAGCGGACCGGCGTCGATCCCGCCGCGATCGACGGCGTCATCGCCGCGCAGGGCTACCCGACCATGGAGGCCCCCGCGATCGGCCGGGTCGCCGCCCTCGACGCGGGCTTCCCGGTCACGACGACCGGCTACCAGCTCGACCGCCGCTGCGGCTCGGGCCTGCAGGCGGTGCTCAACGCCGCGATGGAGGTGCAGACCGGCGTCGCCGACGCGGTCGTCGCACTCGGGGTCGAGTCGATGTCGAACGCGCCGCTCTACACCGTCGAGGGCCGCCGGGGACTCACCGGCGCAGGGCTCATGCTGCACGACGCGCTCTCGCGCGGACGCGAGACCGTCGGCGGTCGGCGCTTCCCCACGCCGGACGGCAACGTCGGCTCCGCCGAGCTGCTGCGCGCCGAGTACGCCATCTCCCGGGAGGCGCAGGACGCGTTCGCGCTGCAGTCCCACCGGCGGGCGGTCGCCGCCCAGGAGTCCGGGGCGTTCGACGCCGAGCTGGTGCCCGTGGAGGTCCCGGGTCGCCGGGGCAGCACCACGGTCGACCGCGACGAGCACCCGCGCGCCGACACCTCGCTCGAGGCGCTGGGGTCGCTCCGCGCCATCCTCGGACGACGCGATCCGGACGCCACGGTCACGGCGGGGAACTCGAGCGGCCAGAACGACGCGGCCGCGGCCTGCATCGTGACGACGCCCGAGCGCGCGGCGGAGCTCGGGCTCACGCCCATGCTCCGCCTCGTGTCGTGGGCAGTCGCGGGCATTGACCCGCTCCGGTTCGGCGTGGCGCCGGTGCCGGCGGCGAACCTCGCGCTCGAGCGCGCCGGCATCCGCTTCGAGGACCTCGACGTGATCGAACTCAACGAGGCGTTCGCCGTGCAGGTGCTCGCGTGCCTCGCCGACTGGGGCCTCGACGCCGAGGACCCGCGCCTGAATCCGCGGGGCAGCGGCATCTCGATCGGCCACCCGATCGGCGCCACCGGCATCCGGATGCTCGCGACCCTCGCGCACGAGCTGCCCGCACTCGACGGCGAGCTCGCGCTCGAGACCATGTGCATCGGCGGCGGCCAGGCGCTCGCCGCCGTGTGGGCACGCGTCTGAGACCGGGGCGCGCGGCGACTACCGCGCGCGCTCGGGACCGCCCGTGGCGTCGATGCCGGTGACGGTCGTCAGCAGGAAGACCGAGTCCTCCAGGGCGAGGACCGCGTGCCGCGAGTGCGTCAGCACGTCCAGTCGCCCGGCGGTGACCTCGGTCGGCTCCTGCCCGGTCACGCGCACGCGTCCGGCCAGGACCTGGATGCTCGCCGCCGCGGGCGAGTTGTGCTCGGCGAGCTCGACGCCCGATCGCAGCGCGATGATCGTCTGGCGCATGGGTCCGTCGCGGAGGATCAGCTCCGCACTGCGGCCGTGCTCGTCCTCGAGCGCGGCGGCGAGGTGGGTTCGGGCGAGGTCGGTGAGGTCGGCCACGGTGTCCTCCGTCCGGAGTGGTGTGGTCCAGTATGCCAACCACGAGCCATCGCCATCCGTGATGCGGGACATCAGGCGGCCGTGCGCGCGCGACGATGGAGGCTCGGGCGTTCGCAGGGAAGGGGCCGCCGATGGGGTCGCATGAGGGCCGCACGTACGTCGTGACCGGGGCGGCGTCCGGGATCGGCGCGGCGACGGCCGCCGCGCTCGCCGCAGCGGGTGCCCGCGTCATCGCCGCCGACCTGGCGTGGGAGGCGGCGCCGCGGGCAGGAGAGGTCGAGCCGGCGTTCCTCGACGTCGCGGATGCCGACGCGTGGGTCGCGCTCGCGGACCGACTCGCGGCGGCCGGCGGCGGCCCGGCCCTCGACGGCCTCGTGAACGCGGCCGGCATCACGCGTCGCGCGCGCCTGCAGGACGTGACCGCCGACGACTTCGCGCAGGCGTTCGCCGTCAACGCGACCGGCCCGGCGCTCGGCATCCGGGCGCTCGCGCCGCTGATGCCCGGCGGTGCGTCGATCGTCAACGTCGGCTCCGCGGCGGGCGCGACGGCGCACTACGGCATCGCGTACGGCGCCAGCAAGTGGGCGCTGCGCGGCATCACGAAGAGCGCCGCGATGGAACTCGGGCCCCGTGGCATCCGCGTGAACCTCGTGAGCCCCGGCTTCATCGAGACGCCCATGACGGCGAGCGCGCCCGAGGCGTTCCGCGCGGCGAACCTCGAGGCGACGCCGCTCGGCCGGCCGGGCTCGGCCGAGGAGGTGGCCGCGGTCATCGTCCACCTGCTCTCGCCGGAGGCCGGGTTCGTCACGGGCACGGAGATCGCGGTCGACGGCGGGCTCACGGGCCACGGCGGCGGCTTGCCGATCGCCCGGGCGATGGGAGCCGCGCATCCGGATGAGTGATGCCCGCCATCATCGATCGCCCCTTCACTGATACCCCGGCAAGGCGGTTGACTGGTTCCACGCCGCTCATCGCCGCGCGCGTGATTGGAGACATCCGTGACCTCGTCGTCCGACGGCCTGACCGCCCCCTACGCGCTCGTCCGGTTCCGCCGCGCGGGCGGCGCGACCGATGCCGAGCCGGTGCTGGGCCTGGTCGCGGGGGACCGGGTGCGCGAGATCGGTCCCGCCGAGCTCGGTGCGCCCGACCTCAACGCGTTCCTCGCCGAGGCGCCCGCCTCGTGGGAGCGGCTGCGGCGCGTCGCCGAACAGGCCGACGGCACGTGGCATCCGCTCGCCGACGTCACCCTGACCGCACCGGTCACCCCGCGGCAGGTGCTGCAGACGGGCGCGAACTACCGCACCCACGTGATCGACCTCGTGGCGGCCGGGCGTGCGAAGAACGACCCGCGCCCGATCGAGGAACTCCGCGAGTGGGCCGCCGACATGATGGACCGTCGCGCACGCGAGGGCACCCCGTACTTCTTCATCGGCCTGCCGGCCGCCGTGGTCGGCGACGACGTCGACCTCGTGCTGCCGTCGTACAGCGACCAGCACGACTGGGAGCTCGAGCTCGCCGTCGTCATCGGCCGCGAGGCGTTCCGCGTCGCCCGCGAGCACGCGATGGAGCACGTCGCCGGCTACACGATCGTGAACGACATCACGACGCGCGACCTCGTCTTCCGCGAGGACATGAAGGAGATCGGCACCGACTGGTACCGCGGCAAGAACGCCCCCGGCTTCCTGCCGACCGGCCCGTTCCTGGTGCCCGCGCCGTTCGTGCCGAACCCGGGCGACCTGCACCTGCAGCTCACGCTCAACGGCGAGACGATGCAGGATGCCACGACGTCCGACCTCCTCTTCGACCTGCCCGCGCTCATCAGCGGGGCGTCGCAGAACATGCCGCTCCTCCCGGGCGACCTGCTGCTGACGGGCAGCCCGGCCGGCAACGGCATCGTCCACGGGCGCATGCTCCGCGACGGCGACGTCATGGTCGGCGCGATCGAGGGGCTGGGCGCGCAGTCCGTGCGCGCGGTCGCCGAGACGACGGATGCCCCAGCCGGCCGCATGCACGCCGAGGCGGGTGCACGATGACCACGAAGCTGCTCACCGAGGACCCGGCCGACCTCGACCGCACCGACCCCGAGCGGCACATCGCCGAGACCGCCGAGGCGGTCCGCAACTGGGGTCGCTGGGGCGAGGACGACCGGCTCGGCACGCTGAACTTCATCGGCGACGCCGAGCGCGCCCGCGCCGCCTCGCTCGTCCGCCGCGGCGCGAGCTTCTCGCTCTCGCAGCCCTTCGACATGAACGGCCCGCAGCAGGGCTGGCGGCGGCGCACCAACCCGGTGCACACCATGCTCGACACCGGCACGGATGCCGCGGCCGGGACCCAGGGCTTCCCCCACGGCATCGGCGGCGCCGACGACGTGATCGCGATGCCCCTGCAGTGCTCGACGCAGTGGGACGGGCTCGGCCACATCTTCGACCGCGGCATGGCGTGGAACGGCCGCCCGGCCGGCCAGGTGGTCACGAGCGACGGCGACCTCGTCACGGGCATCGAGCATGCGGCATCCGTCATCGCGGGCCGTGGCGTGCTGCTCGACGTCGGCCGCCACCTGCGCCCCGAGACCGGGGAGCTGGAGGACGGCTACGCGATCACGGTCGCCGACCTCGAGGCCTGCATCGCGGCGCAGGACGCGACCGCCGCCGTCGGCCGCGGCGACCTCGTGCTCGTGCGCACCGGCCGGTACGCACGCGCCCTGCGCGAGGGATGGAACGGCTACGCCGGCGGACCCAGCGCGGGCCTGTCGTTCACGACCGCCGGCTGGCTGCACCGCACCGAGATCGCCGCGATCGCGACGGACACGTGGGGCTTCGAGGTACGGCCCAACGAGTTCGACGACGCGTTCCAGCCGCTGCACCAGGTCGTGATCCCCAACATGGGGCTCACGATCGGCGAGATGTGGGACCTCGAGGCGCTCGCCGCGGACTGCGCCGCCGACGGCGTGTACGAGTTCCTGCTCGTCGCCCCGCCGCTCCCGATCACGGGTGCGGTCGGCTCGCCCGTGAACCCCATCGCCCTGAAGTAACCCGGAACCCGAACCGCATCCCAAAGGAGGGATCAGCTCATGACCGCAGTCTCCCGTGTCGCGATCGTCGGCTCAGGTGTGGCCGGCACGGCCGCCGCCATCCTGCTCGCCGAAGGAGGCGTCGACGTCGACGTCTTCGAGGTCAAGCCCGACCTCACAGCCCTCGGCTCCGGCATCACCCTGCAGGGCAACGCGCTGCGCGTGTTCGACCGCCTCGGCGTGTGGGACCGCGTGCAGGAGGCCGGGTACTTCTTCAACCAGACGGGCCTGCGCGCCCCCGGCCCGGACGCCCCGTTCATCGCGCAGATCCCCGACGCGCGGACGGGCGGCCCCGAGTACCCCGCGGTCGCCGGCATGTACCGCCCCGAGCTCGCCGAGATCCTCGCGGACCGTGCCACCGAGCTGGGTGCGCGCATCCACTACGGCACGACCGTGTCGAGCTTCACGCAGGACGACACCGGCGTCGACGTCACCCTCAGCGACGGCTCGACCGCCCGGTACGACCTGCTCATCGGCGCCGACGGCCTCAACTCGTCGATCCGCAAGCAGCTCGGCATCGAGGTCGAACCCGAGCGGACCGGGATGGGCATCTGGCGTGCCTTCGTGCCGCGTCCGAAGGAGGTCACGCAGACCGACCTCTACTACGGCGGGCCCGTCTACATCGCCGGCTACTGCCCGACGAGCGACGACATGATGTACGCCTACCTCGTCGAGCCCGCGCAGGACCGCCACCTGCTCTCGCCCGAGCAGGGCGTGCAGGTGATGAAGGAGCTCTCGCAGGCGTACGGCGGACCGTGGAACGAGATCCGCGACTCGCTCGACGGCGCCTCGCGCGTGAACTACACGTGGTTCACCCAGCACGTCATCCCCGACGCCTGGAACCGCGGCCGCGTCGTGGTCATCGGCGACGCCGCGCACAGCTGCCCGCCCACCATCGCCCAGGGCGCCGCGCAGGCCGGCGAGGACGCGGTCGTGCTGGCCGAGCTCCTGCTCTCGCGCGACGAGGTCGACCAGTCGCTGTGGGACGAGTTCCACGCCCGGCGCCTGCCCCGCGCGACCGAGGTCGTCGAGGCCTCGGTGCAGCTCGGCCAGTGGCAGATCGACCACGTGCGCGACGCGGACGTGCCCGGCCTCATGCGTCGCATCGCCATGCTCGTGAGCCAGCCGGCATGAGCGCCCGCTTCGATCCGGCGACGGATGCCGCGCCGCCCGTCGTCGACGTGCACGCCCACCTGCTCCTCCCGGCCCTGCAGCAGGCCGTCGCGGAGCGCGACCCCGACGGCTTCGCCGCCGCCCAGGCGCTCGAGGCGCGCCGCAACGGACCCGAGAGCCTCGCGGCATCCGGTCGCATGATCGGCGAGCGGATGCCGCTGCTCACCTCGCTCGAAGCGCGCCTCGCCGAGATGGACCGGCAGGGCGTCGACGTGCAGGTCGTCTCGCCGTCGCCCTCGCACTACTACCCCTGGGCCGGCGCGGACCTCGCGACCTGGGCCGCCCGCGAGGCGAACCGGGCCATCGCCGACCACGTCGCGGGCGCGCCCGACCGGCTCCTCGGCCTCGGCCTCGTTCCGCTCCAGCACCCGCACCTGATGGTCGACGCGCTCGAGGACGCCGTCATCGGGGCCGGCCTCGCCGGCGTCGAGCTCTCGTCGTTCGCGGGCGACGTCGAGCTCTCCGACGAGCGGCTCGACCCGTTCTGGGCCCGCGCGGAGGAGCTCGACGCGATCGTGTTCCTGCACCCGTTCGGCTGCAGCCTCGACGAACGGCTCGACCGGTTCTACCTGTCGAACACCGTCGGCCAACCGGTCGAGAACGCCGTCGCGCTGTCGCACCTCATCTTCTCCGGCGTGCTGGATCGGCACCCGGACCTGAAGCTCGTCGCCGCGCACGGCGGCGGCTACCTGCCGACCTTCCTCGGCCGCTCCGACCACGCCTGGCAGGTGCGACCCGAGGCGCACGGATGCCGCCACCTGCCGTCGTCGTACCTGCGGCGGCTGCGCTTCGACTCGCTCGTGCACACCCCCGACGCGCTCCGCGCGCTCGTCGCGGCCGCCGGCGCGGACCGCGTGCTCGTCGGCACCGACTACCCGTTCGACATGGGCGTGGACGACCCCGTCGAGCGCCTGCGGGAGGCCGGACTCGCCGAATCGGACGAGCGCGCGATCCTCTCGGGCAATGCGGCCGACCTGCTCGGCGGGCGACTGCCCCGGGGACGAGCGCACGCCGTCGCCGCGGGGGGAACGGCATGAGGATCGCGAGGTGGATGCACGACGGTGCGGTCGCCGAGGGCTTCGTCATCGGCGACGGCGTGGTGCCGTTCCCGCGCGGGCTGACGGTCGGCGACGTGCTCGCGGCCGGGCTCGCCGACTTGCCGGCGCTCGCCGCGGAGCTCGAGGGCGATGCGGCGGCATCCGTCACGCCCCTCGCCGACGTTCGGCTGCTGGCTCCGCTCGTGCCCGCGAGCGTGCGCGACTTCGTCGCCTTCGAGGAGCACGTCGAGGGCGTCACGGCATCGGTCGACGGGGCGAGCCACGTCGCCGACGAGTGGTACACCTTCCCGACGTTCTACTTCACGAACCCGCACTCGATCATCGCGACGGGCGACGAGGTGCGCCCGCCCTCGACGGGCCGCCTCGACTTCGAGCTCGAGGTCGGCGCGGTCATCGGCGGCGTGGCCGGCTCCGACGGTCGGGACCTCGCGCCGGCGGAGGCCGCCCGGCACGTGTTCGGCTACACGATCTTCAACGACTGGTCGGCACGCGACATCCAGGGGCGCGAGATGAAGGTGCGGCTGGGGCCGGCGAAGGGCAAGGACTTCGCGACGACCCTCGGGCCCTGGATCGTCACGGCCGACGAGTTCGACGGCCTCCTCGACGACGAGGGCTTCCTGCCGATCCGCATGGAGGTCCACGTCAACGGCGAGCGCATCGGCCACGACCTGCTGTCGAACATGGGCTGGCCGTTCGGCGACCTCGTCGCCTATGCGTCGCGGGATTCGCTGGTGGTGCCGGGTGACGTGCTCGGGTCGGGCACCGCGGGCAACGGCGGATGCCTCGCCGAGCTGTGGGGTCGCGCGGGCGAGCTGACCCCGCCGCCGCTCGTCGAGGGCGACGAGGTGCTCATGCGCGTCGAGGGCATCGGCGAGATCCGCAACGTCGTCGGGCGCGCTCGACCCGTCCCCGACATCCCGCCCGCGCGCCACCGCTCCCGTGAGCGGGAACGCGCCTGACGATCAGGCCGACTCGGCGCCCAGCGCGGTGGACGCCTCGACGAACAGGCCCCGGAGCCACTCGTGCTCGGGATCGCGACGGTGCACCGGATGCCACCACATGGCGTTGTGGATCGGCGTCGCGTCGAACGGCGGCTCGAGGACCCGCACACCCGCCGTGTCGCGGGCGTAGTCGGCGAGGCTCGACTGGATGAGGGCGAGGCGATCGGTGCCCGCGACGAACATCGGCAGCAGCAGGAAGCTCTCGACCACCGCCTCCACGCGGGGCTCGATACCGAGCTGCTGGATCTGCCGCGTCGCCGACGTGAACGCCGACCGCGACTGGTAGGTGAACACCCAGGGCAGCTGCGCGACGTTCTCGAGCGTCACCTCCTGGTCGATCGCCTCGTTGTCGGCCGAGGCGAGGACGACCCAGCGGTCGGTCCACAGGTCGGTGAAGGGCAGGTCGGTGAGGAAGCCGTGCGGCATGAGCAGCGCGTCGGCGCTGCGGAGCCGGTTCACCGCGTCCTCGACGATCTGCGGGTTGTGCATCATGAAGCGGAAGCGCACGCCGGGGGCCCGGTCGGCGGCCAGTGCGGCCACGCGCCGGCCGGTCGTGGCCACGCTGTAGTCGGAGCCGTAGATGGCGAAGTCGCGGGTCGACTGGCTCGGGTCCCATTCGGCCGAGCTCTCGAAGACGCGGCGGGCGGCGTCGAGCGCCGCGGCGGTGTGCTCGGTGAGGCGCGACGCGAGGGGCGTGAGCTCGTAGGTGTTTCCCGTGCGCGCGAGGATCGGGTCGTTGAAGTGCGTGCGCAGCCGGGCGAGGGACGCGCTCAGGGCGGGCTGGCTGAGGTGGAGCCGCTCGGCTGCGCGGGTGACGCTCCGTTCGGTGAGCAGTGCGTCGAGCGACACGAGCAGGTTGAGGTCGAGTCGGGAGAGGGGCGGCTGGGAATCGGACACGTCGCTGTGTTCCTTCGCTGGGTCGAGGCGCTCAACTCTATCAGTGCGATCGATTCGAGGCCTAGCGTCATCGCGGCGAGTGATGTGCGATCGTGACCGGCCGGCTCAGGTCCTGACGTCGGCGGTGAGCGCCCCGGCCGCGAGGGAACGTGCGGAGAGCGCGAGGTGCGCTCGGGTCATCGCCTCGGGATCCGCGTCGAGCCATTCGTGCCCGCCCCACTCGCTGCACAGGGTGCCCGCGAAGCCCGCGCGGCCGAGTTCGGCGCCGAGATCGCGGATCGGGTTCGACACCCGGCCGTCGGCGTCCTCCAGATCCCAGAACTTCAGGTGGAAGGCGCCGATGAGCGGCAGGATGTCGCGCAGCACCTCCGCGTCCGAGCGCCCGAAGCGCACGAGCATGTCCATGAACAGCGCGTGGGCGTGCGGCGGGACCGCGCCGGCTCGGAGCGTCGAGACGAGCGCGTCGATCGTGGCCGGGTCGCGCCATCCGCTCGTCAGCCGATCGAGGAGCGCGCGCTCGAAACCGGCGGCCCGGAGCGCCTCGAGGTACGTCACCGGCAGGGAGGGCATGAGCATGCTGGAGTCGACCAGCACGCGGACGTGCGGATCGTCGAGGGACGCGATCGCCTCCAGGGCGCGGGCGGTCTGCGGGTCGTCCGGGGTCTGCCGGCCCTGCGCCTCCTCGAGGAGCACGAGGTCGAGCTCCTGCAGATGGGGCAGCAGGCGGGCGAGCAGCGCCGATCCGGCCTGCCCGATCGGGAGGCGGACGCCGTCCGCGCCGATGCGATGCGCCGCGCGGAGCTGCGGCAGCAGGAACGCCAGCCGCTCGTCGTCGTCGCGACGCCGACCCGAGGCGTCCCAGTCGTCGAGGCTCGCCCCGACGATGCTGACGGTGCCGTCGGCCGACGCGAGCCCCGCGCGGAACGCGTCGACCTCGTCATCGCCGGGGGTGGGGAACCCGCGCCACATCTGGCCCGGCTCGATCTCGATGACGGAGGCCACGCCATCGCGGACGACGCCCGCGGCGATGTCCGCGGCGGGACGCTCGGCGCGCACCGCCTCCGGGGTCCAGTTGAACGCGCTCGCGGCGAGCGTCCAGCCCGCTGGCAGGTCCGCTGAGGGGGCGGGTCGGACGCGGGTCGTCGCTTCGGCGCCCGGATCGCTACCGAACGCGTCCGAGGCTCCGGCGTCGGCGGCGACCTCCGCGACCAGGGTGCGAGCGTGGTGGAACGGCAGGATGAGCGGGCCGTCGGGGCCCGCCTGCAGGTAGGGGATGAGCAGCCGGAACGACACGGCGACCTCGTGCGGCCCGTCGTCGAGGCGCTGCCCGGCTTCGACCACGAGTCGATCCTGCAGGAACCACCAGTCGCCGCACGGTCGGATGCGGAGGTCGGTGACGGGCGTGCCGTCGATCGAGACCTCCAGGTCCCGGAGGCTGGAGACGGGCAGCGAGCGGATCCAGGGCAGGCTGAGGCGCAGCGCGACGCCGTCCGCGGTGCGGGCGAGTGCGTCGTCGAGCAGGATCGGCAGGCTCATCCGAGTCGTCCGCCCGTGACGATCAGGGTGCGGATGGTCGGCTCGGGCATGGCACTCCTTCGTGTCTCATTGAGACGAAAAGGTACACCCTTAAGTCGAAATCAGGAAGAAGTCATCCTCGAGTCAGGATGCCGCGGGCATGACGTCGCGGATCAGCGGCCGCCCCTCGGCGAACCACCGGGGGAACGTGGCCTCGAAGAGCTGTTCGCGCACCATCTCGGCGCCGCCGCGCAGCGGCTCCTTCTCGTCGCCGTGGGACCGGACGATCGCCAGGTCGCGTGTCGCCAGCGGCAGGGAGAGCTCGTACACCCGCTGGCGCACCTCCGCGAGGTAGATCTCGCCCGCCGACGAGACGGCGCCGCCGACGACGATCACGCCCGGGTTGAACATGTTGACGAGGGCCGCGATCGACTCGCCGACGAGGCGCGCCGAGCGCTGCACCAGCGAGATCGCCAGCGCATCGCCGTTGATGGCGGCCATGGCGATCTCCTGCGGGGTCAGCCCGTCGCCGCTCCCGCGCTCGCGCGCGAGGGCGCCGCCGGCACCCTCGTCGAGCGCCTGGCGCGCATCGCGGACGAGCGCCCAGCCGCCCGCCTCGGCCTCGAGGCAGCCCACCTTGCCGCAGCGGCACGGCGACTCGGACTCCCGCACGCGGACATGACCGACGTCGCCGGCGGCCCCGTTGGCCCCGCGGTGGATGCGCCCCTGCGAGAGCAGTCCCGCCCCGATGCCGGTGCCGACCTTGAAGAAGATGAGGTCGAGGCGATCCTCGCCTCGCCGTGCGCGCTCGCTGAAGGCGAGGAGGTTCACGTCGTTGTCGACCCAGACCGGCGCGTCGAACCGCTCCTCGAAGCGGCGGCGCAGGTCGAAGCCGTTCCATCCCGGCATGATCGGCGGGGCGACCGGACGACCGCTGTCGAAGTCGACCGGGCCCGGAATGCCCACCGCGACGCCCCAGACCGGGACGTCCTCGTGGCGGAGGAGGATCTCGTCGAGCATCGCGAACGCCTGGTCGATCGTCGCCGCGGGGCCGCTCGCGATGTCCCAGTGCGCGTGGCCGTCGTCGATGATGTCGCCGTCGAGCGAGGCGATCCCGACGCGGATGTGAAGCGCGCCGAACGCGCAGATGATGATGCGCCCCTGCTCGGACCTGAATCGCAGGGTGCGCGGAGCTCGCCCGCCGGACGAGGGGCCGTAGTCGCCGTCGGCGAGGAAGCCCATCTCGATGGCCTGGTCGACGCGCTGGGTCACCACGCCGCGGCCGAGCCCGGTGAGCCGACCGATCTCGGGGCGGGTCATCGCCTCGCCCGTGCGGACGAGGTTCACGATGCGGAGGAGGCTCGTCACTTCGTCGGTCTGCGCTCCGAACCGGAGGGTGGACTCGCGTGTCATGCCCCTGATTCTGGCACAACGGCCGTCGATGAGCGGGCTTTCGGCACGATGAAGAGTGCATTCCGGCACAACTTCTGTGTAGTCTCTGCAGAAGTTCTGCGCCGACCGTGGACTCGGTCGGGAGTGAGGGGAGCCGTCGTGCGAGGTGTGGGGATCATCGGGGCCGGTCCCGGGGTGGCGGCGCTGCACCTGCCGACGCTGGCCCGGCTCGCGGAGCGGCTCCGCGTGGTCCACCTCGCCGATCGCGGCAGCGGGCGAGCCGCCGCCCTCGCCGAGCCGCTCGGCGCCGCCGCGTCGGAGGGAACGGCCGCCCTCCTCGCCGATCCGGCCGTGGAGATCGTGGCGATCTGCAGTCCGCCGGACGAGCACGCCGGCCACATCCTGGCCTGCGTCGAGGCGGGTGTGCGCGCCATCCTGTGCGAGAAGCCGCTCGCGACGAACGCCGCCGACGCCCGTGCCGTCGTCGAGGCGTGCCGCGACGCCGGCATCCCACTGCTCGTCGCGACGAACCACGTCTACGACGAGGCCTGGGACCGCGCCAAGCGGTACCTGGTCGCGCTGGGCTCCGATGTGCGATCCGTCTCGGTGACGGTCGCCCTGCCCCCCAACGGCCGGTACCACTCCGCGGTCGCGGAGCTCGCGCCCTCGGCCGCACCGCCGCGCGGCGCGCCCGACCTCGGCGACCCCGACGTCGCCGCCGCGGTCGTGCGGCAGCTCGTCCTCGGCCTGGCCGTCCACGACCTCCCGGCGATCCGGGATCTCGCCCCGGACTTCGAGGGCGTCGATTTCGCCGCGGCCGTCGCGCCCCTCGGGTACTCGATCGGATTCCGTTCGAGCGGCGTCCCCGTCCTGCTGGACGCCGTCATGCTGCCCGACGGACCGGACGCGTTCTGGCGCTTGAGCATCGGCGCGGGGGCCGACCGCGTCGACGTCGAGTTCCCGCCGTCGTTCGTGCACGCGGGCAGCGCCACGGTCCGCGTGCGCAGCGCCGAGCCGCGGGAGACGACCTACCGACGCGACGGCTCGGACGGCTACGTGCGCGAGTGGCTCGCCCTCGCGGAGCTCCTCGACGGCGTGACCGCGATGGAGCCGCACGAACTGCTCGACGATGCGCTCTTCGCGATCGGGCTGGCGGACGCCGCGGCGGCGGCGATCCGGGCAGGGGGCGCCTCATGACCGCACCGGTGTTCCTCACGGGCGACCTGCCGGCGTACCGGGTGGCGATCGCGTCCCTGTCGCACTCGGCCGCCCGTGCGGACGGCCCGGCGGGCGCGCTGGCCGTCATCCGCGGCGACGGCGCCTGGTGGGAGGACGCGCGGCGCGCGGCGGCGGGCGGGGCGGTCGCCCTGCTGGTCGATGAGCCCGAGGCGGCGCCCACGGACGTGCCCGCGCTCCGGGGCGAGCTCGGTGTCCCCGTGCTGGTGCGTCGGCCGAGCCTGCGATCGGGCATCGTCGACGACGCGCTCCGGAGCCTCGACGGCTCGGCCTTGCGATCCGTCGTCGCGGAGTGCCAGGCGAGCTTCGCCGACGCGCCCCGCGTGGTCCGCGACGCAGTGGGCTGGATGCGCGTGCTCACGGGCGGCGCCGACGGCGCCCCGGCCGTCCTGCGCGGTCGCCCGGGACGTCATGGCACGACCGCGCGGCTCCGCTGGGCGGGAGGAGTCGGTGCGTCGCTCATCGTCACGCTCGTGGCCTCGGGCGGCGGGCTGCTCCGGGTGCGCGCTTCGGGGGAGACGGCCCTCGAGATCGACCTGGACGCCCCGATGGGCCGGAGCGTGCTCGGGGTGGGAACGTCCGCGGGGTGGCTCATGACACCGCCTCGACACGAACAGCCCGAGCGCGAAGCACTCCGCCGCGCGCTCGAGCTGGTGCGCGACGGTTCGCCGACGGGGGATCTGGCGGGCTTCGGTGCCGACGCGGCGACGGCGGCGACGATCCTCGCGCGCTGAGTTCGGCGCGTGCCCCTCCGTCTTATGTTGTTGTTCAACTAAAGATCGCATAGAATCGACGTGACGTTGGGGTCCCGCTGGGATCCGATCCGAGCCGTGAAGTCGCGGCGAGGGCACATCCGGTCACGTCGACGGCCCGATCGTTCGGGTGGAACCACGCAGATGTCGCTTTCCCCGTTGAGGCTCCGCCTCCTCGTCGCCTCGCTCCTCACGGTCGCCTTCCTCGGCGCACTCGACCACACCATCGTCGCCACGTCGCTCGCGACCGTCGCCGGCGAACTCGGCGCGCTCGAGCACATGAGCTGGGTGGTGGTCGGCTACACCTTGGCCGGCACCGCCCTGTACCCGGTGCTCGGCAAGCTCGGAGACCTCGTCGGACCCCGACTGGTCTTCCTCACCTCGGTCGCGGTGTTCCTCGCCGCGTCGCTCGCGTGCGGCTTCGCCCAGGACATGACTCAGCTCGTCGTCGCGCGCGTGGCGCAGGGCATGAGTTCCGCCGGCATCCAGCTGATGTCGCAGACCATCGTCGCGCACGTGACCACGCCCCGGCAGCGGCCCCGCTACCTCAGCATCATCGGCGCGGCCTTCCCCATCGCCATCCTCGTCGGCCCCGTGCTCGGCGGGCTGATCACCGACTACTGGGGCTGGCCGTGGGTGTTCTGGATCAACCTGCCCTTCGGCCTCGTCGCGCTGGCGCTCGCCGCGTTCGCGGTCCCGCACGTGCAGACCGGAGCCCCGCGCCGGTTCGACATCGGCGGTGCCGTCACCTTCACGATCGCCCTCGTCGCACTCGTGCTGGGCGTCACCTGGGTCGGCGCCCCCGAGACGGCACTCTCCGCCGTGGTCGCCTTCGCCATCGTCGCCGTCGCCCTGGCCGCGTTCCTCGCGATCGAGATGCGAGCACCGGAGCCCATCCTGCCGCTCGGCTTCTTCGCCGACCGCACCATCGCCGCCGGGGTGGCGCTCTCGGCCATCATCGGCATCGGACTGTTCTCGGTGACGGCCTACCTGCCGACCTACTTCCAGATGGCGTACCGAACGAGCGCGACGGTGTCGGGTCTCGTGCCCATCGCCACGGTGTTCGGCATGCTCGTCGCGAACCTCACGACCGGATGGCTCGCCAGCCGGACCGGCCGCTACCGCGGCTACACGATCTTCGGCACCGGCCTCGCTGCGATCGGGCTCGCCGTGATGGCGCTCCTGCCGGTCGGCACGCCGCTGTGGGTGCCGATGGTCGTGATGTTCGGGGTCGGCATCGGCACCGGCTCGTTCATGAGCCTGATCATCGCGGTCGTCCAGGGCGCCGTGCCGCGTCACGAGACCGGGACCATCACCGCGACGACGAACCTCGTGCGGCAGCTCGGCTCGACCCTCGGCACCGCCGTCATCGGCGGGGTGATCGGGGCCGGCATCGCCGCTCGGCTGCCGTCGTCGCTCGACCCGTCGTCGCTGACGCCCAGCCTCGTGCACGGGTCGGCGCCCGCCATCCAGGCGGAGGTCGCCCAGATCTACGGCGACATCTTCGTCCCCGTGTTCGCCGCGCTCGCCCTCACCTACGCGGTGGGGATCGTCGCGGCCGTCCTGCTCCCGTCCGGGCGGCTCTCCGACGAGCCCGCACCGGCCGCCGAATCCGTATCCGAACCCGCCAACGCGTGAGACTCGAAGAGGAGACGCACATGTCCCACCACCCCACCATCGCCGTCGTCGGCAGCGGGCCGATCGGCTCCGCGTACGCCCGCCTCCTCGTCGAGGGCCTGCCCGACGCTCGGGTCGTCATGTTCGAGGCGGGTCCGCAACTCACCGAACGGCCGGGCGAGAGCGTGCGCAACATCGCCGATCCCGCCGAGAAGGCCCTCGCGCGCGAGCGTTCCCAGGGTCCGCAGGCGGGCGACCACCGCGAGTCGCTCGGCATCCCGGCCGGCACGGTCGTCGAGGGCATGTTCACGGCCCGCCAGGGCACGCACCTGTTCGACTTCGGCGGTGCCGGCTCCGCGCACGCGCCGACGTTCCCCGCGGCGGCGGCGGCCACCAATGTCGGAGGTCAGGGCGCGCACTGGACGTGCGCCATCCCGCGGCCGGGCTTCAGCGAGAAGGTCGACTTCATCGCCGACGACGAGTGGGACGACCTCATCCGCGAGGCCGAGGGCCTGCTGCACGCCCAGAGCGCCGCGTTCGCGGACTCGGCGGTCGGGCGCGGCATCCGTTCGCTGCTCGCCGAGGAGTTCTCGGGCGAGCTGCCCGAGGGCTACGGTCCGAGCACCCTGCCCGTCGCGGGCGACCCGCAGCCCGACGGATCGATCCGCTGGGCCGGCGCCGACGTCGTGCTCGGACCGCTCATCGAGCCGGGCAACCCGCTCCGCGAGCGCTTCGAGCTGCGCGACCTCACGCTCGTGCGCCGCATCGAGCGCGACGGCGACCGGGTCACGGGCGTGACCGTCGAGGACCTCCGGACCCGCCAGACCTCGTTCGTCCCCGCCGACCTCGTCGTCGTCGCGGCGGACGCGTTCCGCTCGCCCCAGCTCCTGTGGGCGTCGGGCATCCGGCCGGCCGCCCTGGGGCACTACCTGACCGAGCACCCCGTCGTGATCTCCACCGTCGCCCTCGACGGCGAGCGGATGAGCCGCTACGCGACCGTGGACGAGCTCGAGGCGGAGCTCGCGCGCCGCGCCGCCAACGCGGCCGACCCGGTCGCGGCGGTCAACCGCATCCCGTTCTCGGAGCCCGACCACCCGTTCGCGCTGCAGGTCATGTACTCGGAGACCACGCCGTTCCCGATGGACCCCGAGCACCCGCTGGCGAAGAACCGCTGGGGCTACGTCAACATGGGCTACGGCATGCGCAAGTTCCCGCGCTACGAGGACGCCGTGACGTTCGACGACGACGAGCTCGACTACCGGGGCTTCCCGAACATGACCATCGAGTACGCGCTCACCGAGCGCGAGGAGACCGAGATCGCCGCGGCGACCGAGCGCCTCCGTCGTGCCGGCCGGGCGCTCGGCACCTTCGTCGCGGAGCCGCGGCTCATGCCGAACGGGTCGAGCCTGCACTACCAGGGCACCATGCGCATGGGCCCCGCGGACGACGGCACGTCCGTCGCCGACCCGTGGTCGCGGGTGTGGGGCGTCGAGAACCTCGTCGTCGGCGGCAACGCGCTGATCCCGACTGCGACGGCCATGAACCCGACGCTCATGAGCGTCGCGATCGCGGTGCGCGGGGCGCGCAAGGCGGTCGAGGAGCTCTCGGCCCGCACCGCGGCATCCGTCACCGCCTGATTCGAAGGGAACCAGCACCGATGCTGCTCGAACGCGATCTCATCCAGTCCACCGGCTTCCGGAACGTCCGCGAGGGCGACCGGGTCACCGGCTTCCAATTGCGCGTGCGCATGCCCTCGTACCGCGGCATGGCGGCCTCGCTCATCGACGGCATCGCCGTGCGGGTCGGCGACCTCGTCGACGTCGGCCCCGAGGTGCCGCGATGGACGTTCGGCGACACCACGTACTCGCTCGGCGAGCTGTGGGACTCCGACGGCGTGCGCTGGCCCCTCGAGGAGGCGGCGATCGTCACCGTGCCGCATGAGGGCGGGCTGCCCGAGGGCACGCACGAGGTGTCGATCGAGCTGCGCCTGCGGATGTCGTACATCCCCGAGGAGCACCAGCCGAGCACCTATCGCGTCACTCGCCACATCACGCTCTCGCCGGACGGCGACGGCGGGCCCTTCCAGTACGGCGTCTCGCTCTACAGCTACATGACCGACTACGGCACCGTGCTCGATCTCGAGACGGCGCTCGCGCACGTGGCCGACGTGGGCGCCACGGGCGTCGAGATCCTCGGCGAGGGCCACGTCGCGGGCTACCCCGAGCCGACCACCGAGTGGATCGACCGGTGGTTCGCGCTGCTCGACCGCTACGGGCTCGAACCCACGAACTACGGCTCGTGGATCGACACGCGGCTGCACTCGAGCGGTCCGAACGCCCGCCGGCTCACCGCCGAGGAGGGCGCGGGCATGCTGCAGCGCGACCTGCGGCTCGCGAAGCGCCTCGGGTTCCGGTTCGTCAGGCCCAAGATCGGCGTCGTCTCGAGCGACCTCGTGCCCGATCCCATCTGGACGGAATCGGTCGAGCGCTCGCTCGACCTGGCCGCCGAGCTCGACGTGGTGATCTGCCCCGAGATCCACTCGCCGACCCCGATCAAGCACCCCGTCGTCGACGACTACATCGAGCTCATCGAGCGCACCGGCACGCAGCACTTCGGGCTCCTGCTCGACACGGGCATCTTCCAGGACCGCCCCATCCCGCTGCGACCCGGCGAGCTGCCCGGCCGGCGGCCGGCCTTCCTCGACGGCATCGGCGTCGATCCGGCCGACATCGCCGACATCGCGAAGTACGTCGTGTTCATCCAGGCCAAGTTCCACGACATCGACGAGCACCTCGAGGACCAGCAGATCCCGTGGGAGCCCGTGCTCCGCGCCCTGAAGGACGCCGGCTACACGGGCTACCTCTCGAGCGAGTACGAAGGCGAACGCGAGCCCTGGCGCTCCATCGAACAGGTGCGGCGCCAGCACTCGCTCATCCGCCGCATCGCCGCCGGGCTCTGAGCCGCGGCATCCGCTCCCGCTTCACCCCGTCAGGACAGGACCATGCCGAACGGACTCATCCAGGCCGACAGCCTGCGCACGCACCCCGAGGGCCTCGCGCTCTCGCTCACCCTGCCGTGGTACCGGAGCCTCTGGCTCTCGTCGGTGTCGACGCTGCGGCTCACGGTGGACGGCGAGCCGGTCGCGGCCGAGGACCTCGCATTCGAGCTCGGCGGCGTGCGCTACGCGCTCGACGAGCTGCCGCAGCAGAGCGAGGTGCTCTGGTACCTGCAGGCGCATCCGCTGCTCATCGCGAAGCGGGACCAGCCCGTCGCACTCGGCGAGTCGCACGAGGTCGAGGTCCTCGGCGAGCTCCGCCTGCCGTACATGCAGATCGCGCCCGGCGCCGACGGCGGACCCGGCATGTACGTGCCCAACGTGGTGCGGCAGTCGCTCGAGCTGACGGTCACCGACCGCGATGCACCGGCGCCGGCGATGGTGACGCATGTCGCTCCGCCGCCGCCCGCCGCGGACGGCGACCCGTTCGCGCTGGGCCTGACCCTGTACTCGGCCAGTGCCGAGTTCCGCGCCGGCTGGTACGACTTCGACGGCCTGCTCGACCGGGTCGGGGAGCTCGGCATCGGCCCGGGCATCGAGATCGTCGCCTCGCAGGTGCTGCCGACGTACCCGGTCGTGTCCGACGACTTCGTGCGCACGTGGCGCGACGCGTTCGACCGGCACGGCTTCGACGCGAGCTCGTTCGGCGCGAACCTCGACATGGGCCGACGGCGCGACCGCGACATGACACCCGACGAGGAGTTCGAGTTCAGCGAGACGCTGTTCCGCGGTGCGGCGAAGCTCGGCTTCCCGCTCGTGCGCATCCAGAGCGCCAAGCCCGAACTGCTGCGCCGGCTCCTCCCGGTCGCCGAGGAGCTCGACCTGAAGCTGGGCTACGAGATCCACGCGCCCCTCGGCCCGAACGCCGAGCCGATCCTCAAGGTGCGCGAGACCTACGCCGAACTCGACTCGCCGCTGCTCGGGTTCGTCGCCGACTTCTCATCCACCATGCACGCGATGTCGCCGACGTTGCTGCGGGCGGTGCGTCGGGCGGGCCTCGACGACGAGGCGGTCGAGCGGCTGCAGGCGATCTGGGCGACCGACGCGCCGATGCGGGAACGCCAGGAGGCGTTCATCGGCTACCTCCGCGGCCGCGACTTCGACCCCGGCCGGCTCGGCGCGTTCGCGCACCTCGCGTTCAACATGCACGGCCACGTCGACCCGCGCGAGTGGGCCGACATCATGCCCCAGATCCTGCACGTGCACGCCAAGTTCTACGACATCGACGGCGACGGCCAGGAGCCCGCGATCGACTACCCGGAGCTCGTGCGCGTCTTCGTCGAGGGCGGCTACCGAGGTTACTGGTCGAGCGAGTGGGAGGGCCACGCCTTCGCCGAGCTCGGCGAGGTCGACCCGCTGCTGCTCGTGCGCCGCCAGCACGACCTCATCCGCGCGAGCATGCGGGCGGTGCAGCCCGCCTGAGCGAGCCGGACACGTTCGAGGCGGATGTCACCGGCCCGCGCGTGGCATCCGGAACCATGACCGACCCCGCGCAATTCACCGGCCCGGCACGGCCGGCTCGGCGAGGACGGGCGCGCCGACAAGCCGCGCGTCGCCCGCGGCATCCGTCGCCCGGAAGCCGGTCGACTCGGTGCGCTCGTCGGCCTCCGGCACGTACGGGTGGTCGAAGAGTCCGAGCGCATCGAGCGCGCGCGTGACGGTGTCGTCGATGCGGACGGCCGCCTCGACCACGGCCAGGATCGGCTCGAGGTGCACGTTGCGCAGGCGGTGCTCCGAGACATCCGCCGCGTCGTTCATGACGGCCTTCTCAGACAGTGGAGACGCCGATCCGATGCCGTCGCGCACGAGCTGAGCGGCATCCTCCGCATCGGGGCGGAAGACGAGCTGCAGCTGGCCGAGCTTCTCGGCGCAGGTCAGCTCGTCGAGCAGGGCGCGGACGCGACGGCTCGCGGACGGGCGACCTGCTTCGGGGCGGGACGCCGGTGGGGGGCCGGTGGGACGCGGGTGGAACGCGGATGGAACGCGGATCGCCGCCCAGGCCGTGAGGCCCGGGCGGCGATCCGGTGGTGCGGTCGGGAAGGATCCGTCAAGGCATCAACCCCAGGCGGCGTCCATCTCGTCGAGGATCTGGTCGACCGTCTTCTGGCCCGTCAGGAGACCCTGCACGCCGGCGCCGAGCGCGTCGTACACCGCCGGGTTCGGCCACGTCGAGTTCGGGAGGCCGGTGAAGGCACCCGACTCGAGGAGGCCGCCGATGGGCTGGTAGATCGGGAGGAGGTCATCACCGGCGACACCGGTGATCGGCACCGCGCCGAAGGTGTCAGCGAAGGACTTCGCCTGCTCGGGCTCCGCGGCCCAGTCGAGGAACTCCTGCACGGCAGCCTTGACGTCGTCGTCGGCGGAGGCGTTGATCGCCCACGCGTAGTTCGCCGAGGCCAGCGTGTACTCGCCCGCGCCGTCGGCCGGCGGGAACGCTCGCACGTCGGTCTCGAGGCCGGCGCCGGCGTTGATCGAGTTCGCCGCCGAACCGGGGACCGGTGCCGCGAGCGCGGAGCCGCCGCCGATGCCGTTGGTGATGTTGTCGAACGTGCCACCCGCGGCGCCGTCCTGGAAGCATCCCGCCTCGTTGAGCTCGACGAAGTCCTCGAGCACGTCACGCCATCCGCTGTCGGCGAAGGTGACGTCGCCCGCGGCGCGCTGCTCGTTCCAGTCCGGCGTCTCCTCGTAGACGCGCGTGGCGGAAAGGATCTGCGAGAACAGGCCGGTGTTGAACGGGATGGAGCCGGCGATCACGAGGAAGCTCTTGCCGCCCTCACGCGCGGTCGCGCAGGCGTCGAGCAGGTCCTCGTACGTCTCCGGGAACTCGTCGATGCCGACCTCCTCGGCGGCGGCCGGGTTGTAGACCAGGCCGACGGGCTGCAGCGACGTGGGCTGGGCGTAGGTCTCGCCGTCGACCTCGTAGAGCGAGGCCGTTCCCTCGGGGATGACGCCCGCCGAGGTGTCGTCGAGCGGCTCCAGGAAGCCCGCCTCGGCGAGGGTGATGACCGAGATCGGCTGGCCGGTGCCGGGCGAGAGGATCATCGCGTCGGCGGCGTTGCCGCCCTGGAGCTGCGTGGTGACCTGCGTGTTGTACGCGTCGGACGGGTAGGGGATGACCTCGACCTCGACGCCGGTCTCCTCGGCGTACTGGTCGATGAGCTGCTGGTACGCGGTGTCCTGGTCGTTGGCCTGGGCGACCATGATGGAGAAGCTGTCGGCGGCGCCGCCATCGGCGCTCCCGCCTCCGTCATCCGACCCGCCGCCGCCGGCGCAGCCGGCGAGGACCATGACCCCGGCGACCGGTGCGGCGAGGAGCGACCACCGGAACTTGTTGGCGGGGTGCTGTGCGTGCTGTGGCATTTCGACCCTTTCGTGACGTCGTTGTCGCCAGCTCTGGGGCGGCTGGCACGGCGCTCGGCCGTTGCAACCAGCGTGGCATACATTGGCTTGATTCTGACATTAGTATCGGTTATGCGGGGCAATAGTCCCGGTGATCCCGGTCACGAGCCTTCGAAGCGGATGGTGACCGGCCCGGCGAGGCCCGCGCGCGACGGAGCGGCGTGAGGCTCGAAGACCGCGGCCATCGCAGCCGGGATCTCGCCGCTCGGCGAGGCCGCTTCCGCGATCAGCCGATTCCGCCACGGAGTCGCGACCTCGACCTCGAGCACGTTGCGACCCGAGCGGAGCGCGGCGGTGACCTCGACCCGGAACGGCTCGGTCCACGCGACCCCGCAGTCGAGGTCGTTGAGCCGCACGCGCGCGATGTCGCGCACCACGCCGAGGTCGAGCCTCGATCGGCGGGCGACGTCCTCGACCTCGGGAAGCTCGAACTCGAGCCGGTAGGTGGCGACTCCGGAGAAGCCCGTTGCACCGAGGTCCGTCCAGAACTGCGGGCCGGGCGAGACGGGCACGGGGTCCCGACCGGGCAGCAGGAGGTGCCATTCGCCCTCGAGCGTCAATGCGTCGACGGGCTCACATGCAGCCGCCTCGGCGGCGCCCGCCGCCGCGGAGAGGACGAAGACGGATCCGAACGGCTCGAGCGCGATCAGCTCGGCCTCGCCGTCGGCGGACCGGACCAGGCGCGACCGTCGCACCTCGACGGGATCCCACGCGACGAGCGGCCCCGTCCCGCCGCTCACGAGGCGGAGGTGGATCGGCTGGTCCGACGGGTTGGCGAGAAACGTCACCCGTCGCCCGTCGATCTCGCGTGCGATCCTCCGCACCGGAGGCCCGTCGATCTCGAGCGCCGGGCGCCACTCGAGTTCGCGCAGGGCCTCCCCGAGATCGGCCGTATCGACGACGCGGCCGCCGCCGCGGCGCGCGCCCCAGATGCGCGCGCACGCCGCGGCGAACTCCTCGGGATCGTCGGCGAGCGACGGCGTGGCGGTGGGTCGCGTTCCGATGACCGTCGCCCCGGCATCGAGGAGGCGCTCGACCGCTCGGAGCGTCGACAGCGTCATCCGTTCGCTCGACCCGCCCAGGAACAGGGCCCGGTACGCGGCGCCCTCGGAGACCAGCCGATCTCCGTCGAATCGGAGCACGTCGCGGAGTGCGTCCGGCCCGACGTAGTCGAAGTCGAACCCGGCAGGCACGGCGCTGTCGACGACCTGCTCGAACAGGCCGGTCACGGGCGCCTCCTCGCCGACGAACACCGCCACGTCGACGGCAGGCGCACCCGCGGCCAGAACGGCGGAGCACCGGGCGAGGTAGTCGATCCATGGTCGCGCCATCTCCGACCACGTCTCGTGCACGGTGAAGGCCTGGCCGAGGAACGGCGCGAGCGCGATGCCCGGGGACGGAGCGGCGATCGGCTGGTGCGGCGAGGTGTGGATGCAGAACCGGGTGACCCCGAGCGAGAGCTGCAGATCGGCGATGTGCTTCAGCGTGCGTGGGGTCCACGACCAGGGCCGGTCGAACGACGTGAACGCCTCGGCGCCCACCCAGCGGCGACCGTGGACGTGCGCGACCGAGGCAGCTCCCTTCAGGTCGGCGACGTAGGTCGGCCGCGGCCCTTCCCGGGACTCGAACGTCCACATCGCGCCCATCGGGACATCCGCGGGAGCCCGCATCGCGAGGTCGTCGCCGAGTTGCGGCCGGCCGTCCTCGAGCGCCTCGGCGTAGTACGTCATGCCCCGTCGGTGCGCCTCGGCGGCCAGCGTGCCGTAGTACTCGTCGGCGTAGAGCTCGGCGATGGTGCGTCGGTAGTCGTACAGGAACCGGTCGGTCTCGTCGGGGCTGCCGACGACGAGTCCGGCGAGTGCCGGCAGCCGGCTCGTCGGGTCGTACCCCCGCCGCCGCCGGAACTGCTCGATCATCCCCTCGGTCCAGTTCTGCGAGCCGGCCTCGATGCTGTCGCTGAGCAGCGCCGAGATGCCGGGGCCACCGGATGCCGCGCCGCCGCGATCCACGCCGAAGCGCTCGAGGTGCGTGGCCAGGTAGGCGCGCACCCGCTCGCCGTCGAGCTTGTCGACCTCGAGGCCGGTCGAATCCGTCGGAGCCGGCCCATTGGTCTGGCCGGTGAGCGATGCGCCCAGCCGAAGCACCGTCCACTCGCCCTCCGGCGGCGTCCACCGCAGGACGCCGTCGACGACGTCGCCCGTGACGTCGACGACGTCCTCGGGCCCGATCGCCCCGATCCGGGCGTCGGCGGGGGTGGGCACCACGTGGTAGTCGGGCACGACGCCGAAGCCCGCCTTGGCCTCGGCGAAGTGGACGCGTCCCGCCGTGCGGAGCGCGAACTCGGAGACGGCGAACGCGTCGGAGGTGCGCAGGACGGGCGGAAGGCGCACGCCCGCTGCGACGGGAGGCAGGGCCTCCGCGGCGCTCGCGGCCGACAGCACGAGCCGGAACCGTCGGGCCGTGACCGCGGGGAAGCTGACGGTCCGTGCGGGGAGCGTCGACGCCGGAAGCGCGGCGATGTCGCGGTAGTGGACCCCGTCAGCGCTCGCCTGGAGGGTGGCGTCCGGCGGCGGGGCGGCGCCGAACCCACGAGGTCCCGGCAGGCCGACGCTGACCGAGCGGACGGTGACGTCCTCGTCGAACACCTGCTCGATCCACGCCGACGACCAGCGGTCGGGGTCGCGGGGGAGGAGCAGCGCGTCGCCGAATGCGCCGTCGGTGAGGCAGGACGCGTCGTCGACGGGTGCCGACGCGCGGAACGATGCCGGCTCGAGGGTCGCGCGTCGCGCGTCGGCCGGGAAGGCCAGCACGCGCCAGTCGACGGCGAACGCCGCGGTCCCGCCCCCGTCGCCCCGACGCGGGCAGTCCAGGAAGGCGCCCGCGACTCCCGGCAGCGTCGGCAGCTCGATCGTGATGGGCGCGCCGCCGCTGATCTGGCATGCCGCCCAGACGACCTTCTTCATCGCGTCGCCGGGCGCCACCCATGGACCGCCGGAGGCGCTCCAGCCGGACGAGGTCGCGACGGCGAGCTCCAAGCCGAGGGAGGCGGCGGTGTTCACCGCGGCATCGACGGCTCGATCCCATTCGGGCGTGTCGGGCCGGACCGGGGACGGCACGACGAGCGGGCCGCCCATCCCGCCGTCGAAGATCTGCGCACCGCGCACTCCTGTCGCGTGCAGCCAGCGCAGGTCGCGCTCGATGCCGTCCGGGTCGACGTTCCCGTCCATCCAGTGCCACCAGACGCGCGGGCGCGCCTCGTCGGGCGGATCGACGAACGCGTCCCACAGCGGGTCGCGTCCCGTCGCCGGTCGCGTCGATGGCAGTCGGTCCATGGACTCGAATCCTCCCAGCAGCGCGACGCGGATGATCGCCGCCGGTACTTATACGCGGCATCGAGATGACTAATGTGTGTTTTCGACACAAGCGTGGGAGAGTTGGCGTATCGCGTCCCGACCCGATGGGGCGCCGCGACGACGATGTCAGGAAGCGAAATGACTGTGACGACGCAGGACAGCACCCGCACCATCACCGTGCCGCCCGACGCGCGCAACACGCCGCCGCCGAGGCCGCGGGGCGGGCGCAAGCCGCTCATCACGTTCGGACACTGGTGGTGGGCGCTCCCCGCCGTCGCCCTCGTGATCGGGGTCCACTACGCCGCAACGATGACGGGCGGCTTCTTCGCGTTCACGAACTGGACCGGACTCGGCGAATGGGACTTCATCGGCTTCGCCAACTTCGAGCGCATATTCAGCGACCCGATGCTGCTCGGCTCGGTGTGGAACACCCTGTTCCTCGCCTTCGGGTCCGTGATCCTCACCAACGTCTTCGGGCTGCTCTACGCACTCGCCATCAACCGCATGCTGAAGACCCGGTACATCCTCCGGACCCTCCTCTTCATGCCCGTCGTGCTCAGCCCGCTCGCGGTGGCGTACGTGTGGAAGTTCATCTTCCAGTTCAACGGCCCGCTGAACGGCTTCCTCGGGTTGATCGGCCTCGAGGAGTGGCAGAAGGTCTGGCTCGCCGACCCCTCCTGGTCGATCTGGGCGATCCTCATCACCGTCGTCTGGCAGCAGACGGGCTTCGTGATGGTCATCTACCTCGCGGGACTCGCCAGCGTCCCCGTCGAGGTCGAGGAGGCCGCGGCGATCGACGGCGCCGGCATCTGGGGCCGCTTCTGGCACGTGGTGGTGCCCGCCATCCGTCCTTCGATCGCGATCGCGACGACCCTCGGCATCATCCAGGGCCTGCGGATCTTCGACCAGATCCTGGCCCTCACGGGCGGCGGCCCCGCGGGGGCCACGGAGACCCTGGCGACCCAGGTCTACAAGCAGGCGTTCGCGCTCGGCCAGTTCGGCTTCGGTTCCGCGCTCGCGCTCGTCCTCACCGTGATCATCCTCGTGTTCGCCATCCTCCAGCAGCGGGTCACGCGCGACCGTGACGCCGGAAAGGCCTGAACGTGTTCCGCTACACCAAGCTCACCGCCCTCCGGGAAGTGCTCGTCTGGATCGTCACCCTGATCGGGCTCCTCCCGCTCTACCTGCTCGTCGTCACGGCATTGAAGCCCGACCAGGAGGTCCTGACCACGAGCGCGGTCGCACCGCCCTCGACGGTCGACTTCGGTGCGTTCGTCGAGGTGCTCACCTCGACGGGCCGCAACAGCATTCCCATGAGCATCCTGAACAGCGTGATCATCACGGCCGGCGCGATCGCCGGGCTCGTGCTGCTCGGCTCGCTGACCGCCTACGTCATCGCCCGCCGTACGCGCACGTGGACCAACGTCACGTACTACCTGGTGCTGATCGCGATCATCCTGCCGGCGCAGCTCGGCACCGTGCCGCTCTACATCGGCGCACGGTCGGTCGGTCTCACGGGCAACGCCCTCGGCATGATCCTGCTCTGGATCGGCATCCTGCTGCCGCTGTCGATCTTCCTGTACGCGAGCTTCTTCCGCGGGCTGACGACCGAATACGAGGAGGCGGCCGTCATCGACGGCGCCACGCCGACGCAGGCGTTCTTCCGGGTCGTGCTGCCCCTGATGGCCCCGGCCACGGGCACGGTCGCGATCCTCGCGGGACTCATCGTCTGGAACGACTTCTTCAACTCGCTGATCTTCCTCGGCGGCTCGGAGACGCAGACGCTGCCGGTGGCGATGTACACCTACGTCGGCGGCCTCGTGTCGGCGTGGAACAAGATCTTCGCCGTCGTCATCATTTCGATGATCCCCATCCTCGCGTTCTACATGTTCGCCCAGAAGCGCTTCATCCAGGGCTTCGCGGGCGGGCTGAAGGGCTGACCGTCCACGGACCCACCGATTCGAGAACGGCCGGATCGTCGAGCACTGGGACGTGCTGCAGCAGGTTCCCGTGCATGCCGTTCACGACCACCCGATGTTCTGACTCCAGGAGACGCACGTGTACCAGCTCGCACCCAATATCGAACTCCTCTTTACCGAAGCCGGCGACTACCACGACCGTGTGCGCGCCGCCGCCGCGGCCGGCTTCACCGCCGTCGAGATGTGGGGGCCCACGGGAGTGGACGCCCCGGCGAAGCCGAAGGACCTCCCGGCGCTCAAGGCCGCGCTCGTCGAGACCGGCACCCAGTTGACGGCCCAGCTCGCCGAGCCGCGCACGCAGTTCATGATCCCGCCGTGGGACCACTCCGAGTTCTTCCGGAAGCTCGACGAGGGCGTCTCGATCGCGAAGGAACTCGGGTGCCCGCGCATCGTCGTGGGCAGCGGCACCGGGTTCGGCGGGTGGAAGCGGCAGGTGCAGCTCGACAAGCTCATCGAGATCTACGAGAAGGCCATCGCGCAGATCGACGGCTCCGGCATCACGCTCGTCCTCGAGCCGGTGAACGTCCGCGTGGATCACCCCGGCTCGCTGCTGGACCGTACGGCGGAGGCCGTCTACGTGGCCCGCGGCGTGGACTCGCCGTTCTTCGGCATCCTCTACGACATCTACCACTCGGCCGTCGAGGGCGAGGACATGGCGGCGGAGCTCGCCAATGCCGGCGACCTGGTGAAGTACGTCCAGCTCGCCGACACTCCCGGTCGCGGCGAGCCGGGCTCGGGATCGCTCGACTGGGCCGAGACCCTCGGTATCCTGCGCGCGTCCGGGTACGACGGTCCGATCGGGCTCGAGTACTACCCGACGCAGGAGTCCGAGGCGTCCGTCGCCCTCATCCGCGAACTGGCGGTGACCGCATGAGCCGCTATCCCGAGGCCGTCGACGTCGCGATCGTCGGCAGCGGCCCGACCGGCGCCGCGTACGCGCGCATCCTCAGCGAAGCGGCGCCGGACGTCACGATCGCGATGTTCGAGGTCGGCCCGACGGTCTCCGACCCGCCCGGCGCGCACGTCAAGAACATCGAGGACCCGGCAGCGCGTGCCGCCGCGCAGCGCGCGTCGGAGGGTCCCGGCGCCGGCGCCGCGACGGTGAACTCGCCCGGCGCCGTGAAGAGCGGCGAGCGTCGCGCCCGCCCCGGCACGTTCCTCCTCGAGGAGGGCTACGCGTTCCCGGGTGAGGACGGCCTGCCCGTCGCGGCCATGTCGAGCAACGTCGGCGGCATGTCCGCCCACTGGACGGGCGCCTGTCCGCGTCCGGGCGGCAGCGAGCGCATCGCGTTCCTGCCCGACCTCGACGAGCTGCTCGACGAGGCCGACCGCCTGCTCGGGGTCACGACCGATGCGTTCGACGGCGCGCCCTTCACCGACCTCGTGCGCGAGCGCCTGGCCGCGGCGGTCGACGAGGGTCGCGACCCGGCCGCGAGGGTGCAGCGGATGCCGCTCGCCGTGCACCGCCGACCCGACGGCCGCCTCGTGTGGTCGGGCTCGGACGTGGTGCTGGGCGACGTCACGCGCGCCAACCCGCGCTTCGCCCTGCACGACGAGTCGCTCGCCACGCGTGTGCTCGTCGAGGACGGCCGTGCCGCGGGGGTCCGGGTGCGCGACCTGCGGACGGGGGAGGAGCACGAGGTGCGCGCCCGCGCGGTCGTGGTGGCCGCCGACGCGCTCCGCACCCCGCAACTGCTCTGGGCCAGCGGCATCCGCCCCGACGCCCTCGGTCGCTACCTCAACGACCAGACCCAGGTCGTCTTCGCCTCGCGCATCCGCGACGTCGGCCCGGGCGCCGGTGCCGAGGAGGCCGCGCCCGCCGAGGGCGGCCTGAGCGAGCAGAGCGGCGTGAGCTGGGTGCCGTACACCGACGAGCAGCCCTTCCACGGACAGATCATGCAGCTCGACGCGTCCCCGATCCCGCTCGCCGAGGACGACCCGGTCGTGCCGGGCTCGATCGTCGGTCTCGGGTTGTTCTGCGCGAAGGACCTGCAGCGCGACGATCGCGTCGAGTTCAGCGACGAGGAGGTCGACGCGTACGGCATGCCGGCGATGCGCATCCACTACCGGCTCACCGAGCGCGACCGCGAGGTGCTCGAGCAGGCTCGCGCGGAGATCGTGCGCCTGGGCGAGGCGGTCGGCCAGCCGCTCGACCCGCGACCGTTCACCATGCCGCTGGGTGCGTCGTTGCATTACCAGGGCACGACCCGCATGGGGGAGCGCAACGACGGCACGAGCGTGTGCAACCCCGACGGCGAGCTCTGGGATGCGTCCGGAGTCTTCGTGGCGGGCAACAACGTGATCCCAACGGCCACGGCGTGCAATCCGACGCTCACGAGCGTGGCCCTCGCGGTCCGCGGCGCGCGGGCGATCGCACGTCACCTCGCGGCGGATCTTGCTTCCGTCGAAAACTGACATTAGAGTGTAGGAATCATGACGAAGAAGTCCAGGAGGTCCGCATGATCGCCGACCGCATCATCGAACACGGCACGCTCAGCACCGACGGAGACCGTGCATCGGTCGAGGTCCGGATGCCGTGGTACCGGGCGCTGCCCGGCTCGTGCATCGCCGGCGCGACGCTGGCGATCGATGGCGTCGAAGCGCCCGCCGAGTCGCTGCGCTGGCGCATGAACGGCCGCGAGTTCACGTTCGGCGAGCTCGTCGACGCGACCGACGAGTGGTGGTTTCCCAGCGATTCCGCCGTGCTCTCTGGCGACGTGGCGGTGGCGACGGAGGCCGCGGAACACGAGGTGAGCGTCCAGCTCACGCTCTACATCCCCTACATCATCATCGGCGACGGCGAGACCCTCCACATCGAGGAGCGCGACACGAAGTCGATGCCGGCACGAAAGGCGGTGGCGGCATGACGCAGCTCGGCACGCCCGTCCAGGGCGTCACGCTCTACAGCTTCACTCGCGCATTCCACGGCCGCGAGATCGATCTCGAAGGGCTGATCCGACGGGTCGCCGCCGAGGGGTACGGCCCCGGCCTCGAGATCATCGGCTTCTCGAGCTTCCGCGGATTCCCCGAGGTCGACGACCGCTTCGCGGGTGAGTTCCGCGACCTCGTCGCGGAGACGGGGCTCGTCACCACCTCGCTCGCCGTGAACGCCGACATCGGCATCCACCGCGACCGCCTGCTCACGCAGGACGAGCTCATCGAGTACATGCGCCGGCAGATCGAGGCGGCCGCGAAGCTCGGCTTCCCCATCGCGCGCGTGCAGATCTCCCTCACGCCCGACTCGATGGAGCAGCTCGCTCCCATCGCCGAGCAGTACGGCGTGACCCTCGCGCTCGAGGTGCACGCCGACCAGTACGCCTCGCACCCCCGCATCCTCGCCCTCCGCGACCGGTACGAGCAGGTCGGGTCGCCGTTCCTCGGGTTCACCATGGACTGGGGTGCCACGGTCACGGGCTTCGCACCGTCGCTGCTCGAGGCGTACCGCCGCCGGGGCGCGTCCGACGAACTGCTCGCGAAGGTGGTCGACCTCTGGAACGCCTTCTACGAGCAGGGCCCGCCCGCCGACCAGGCGGAGCACGGGCAGCGGTTCGGCGCGTTCATCGGTCTCGCCGCGCAGAACGGCCGACCCGACCTCGGCATCGACTTCGGCATCAACGGCACGGGACTCTTCGGCCCGGCCCGCGTCGACGACTGGCTCGAGATCATGCCGTGGATCCGGCACGTGCACGGCAAGTTCTTCGGCATCGACGAGCGCGGCGAGGAGCCCTCGGTCCCCGTGCGCGACCTCGTCCGCCTGCTCGTCGAGCAGGGCTACTCGGGCGCGATCTCGAGCGAGTACGAGGGGTGGCACTGGAACAACTGGGAGAGCCCCTTCGACATCATCGCGGCCGAGCAGGCCGTGCAGCGGTCGGCCGCCGAGGCCACCGGTTCCCGCATGATCACGGATGCCGCGGAGGCCCGCCGCATCCTCGACACCCACCTCGGAAAGGCGGTCCAGGCATGAGCGAGACGACCGACGGCATCGCCGGCACCGGCATCAAGCTGGGCACCACCCTCTACTCGATGACCAGCGAGTTCGCGGCCGGCGTCTACACCCCGGAGACGTTGATCAGGGCCGTGCACGACGAGGGCATCGGCCCGGGCGTCGAGTTCAACATCGCCCAGCTGCTGCGCACGTACCCCGACGTCGACGAGGAGTTCGTGAAGCTCTGGTTCGACTCGCTCGAGAAGTACGGCCTCGAGGCGAGCGCCGTCGGCACCAACCTCGACATGGGCCGGCGCAAGGACCGTGACATGACGCCCGACGAGGAGCACGAGTTCCTCGCACGCCAGCTGAAGACCGCGCACACGCTCGGCTTCAAGCGGGTCGTCATCCGGTCGCACGGCAAGGAGCTGCTGCGCAGCCTGCTGCCGCTCGCCGAGAAGTACGACCAGTACCTCGGCTACGAGATCCACGCGCCCTCCGGGCCGAACAACCCGCAGGTGCTGCAGATGCGCGAGATGTACGACGAGCTGCAGTCGGAGCGCCTCGGCTTCACCGCCGACTTCTCCTCGACGATGCACTCGCTCTCGCCGACGCTGCTGACCACGCTCGCGCAGATGGGGATGGACGAGAAGCACTTCCCGGTCATGGAGGAGATCTGGCACGAGCCGACCCCCATGCACGTGCGCAACCAGAAGTTCGAGGACTACCTCGTGGGCGAGGGCGTGGACCCGCTCACCTTCGGGCCGTTCACGCGTCTGGCCTTCAACATGCACGGCCTGGTTCCGCCGGAGGAGTGGCTGGACATCATGCCGCAGATGTTCCACGTGCACGCGAAGTTCTACGACATCGACGAGAACGGCGACGAGCCCGCCATGGACATCCCGCGCATCGTCCGGCAGTTCGTCGTGGGCGGATACCAGGGGTACCTCTCCAGCGAGTGGGAGGGTCACGCCTTCCAGGATCTCGGCGAGGCCGACCCGATCGATCTCGTGAAGAAGCAGCACGCGCTGATGCGCAAGGCGATCGAGGAGACCGTCGCGTCGCAGGAACCCGCGAAGGAGCACGCCGATGTCTGACACGACCACCGCCCCGGCATCCCTCTCCGAACTGCAGGCCGAACTGGCCGCGTTGCGCGAGGAGGTCGCCGGAGCCCGGGCGCTGGCGCAGCGGGCAGAGGACCGCGGCCAGGTAGAGAACCTGTTCAACCGCTACATGTACCTGCACAACGCGTTCGAGGACGAGCAGATCATCCCGCTGTGGGTGAAGGAGGGTACGGAGGGCATCCGCGCCCGGTACACCAACGCCGGCCAGTACACGACGTGGCAGAGCGTCACCGACTACCACCGCGGCCGCCCGCATCCCGAGGGCAAGCTCATCCTTCACGCCACGACCACACCCGTGATCGAGGTCGCCGCCGACGGCAGGACCGCCAAGGGCGTGTGGTTGATGGCGGGCACCGAGTCGGGCCTGACCGATCCGAAGGTCGCCGAGGCGTTCCCCGACATGTACTCGCCGAAGGAGGTGCTCGGCAAGAAGGTCTGGGCGCACTGGGTGTGGTGCAAGTACGCCATCGACTTCCTCAAGCAGGACGGCGAGTGGAAGTTCTGGAAGTTCCGCTGCTACGAATTGGCGCGCGCGCCGTTCGAGGAGAACTGGGTCAGCTTCGGCCTGAAGAACCAGGGCGCGTTCGACCTCGACCTCATGTACTTCGGCGACGACGGCAAGCCCGTCTTCATGCCCCCGGCCGACGAGCCCGTGCCCTCGACCAACCACCCCTACAGCCCCGAGACCGTGCAGAAGCTCGAGCCGGCACCGCCCGTGCCGCACGAGCACTTCACCGACACCTACGCCTGAGGAAGATCATGGCCACGCACAATTCGCTTTTCGCCGACAAGGACGTCCGTCGCACCGAGACGGGACTCTCGGTCTCACTGCAGCTGCCCTGGTACCGGAGCCTGTGGCTCTCGGCGGTCGACGGCGTCGCGGCATCCGTCAACGGCGTCCAGATCCCGACCGACCAGCTGCGCTTCGAGCTCGAAGGCCGCGTGTACCGCATCGAGGAGCTCCCCGAGCAGTGGGACACGCTCTGGTTCGTCGCCGACCGCCCCAACGTGCTCATCGACCTCGGCCGCGCGCCGGAGGAGGGCGAGCAACTGACCGTCGAGGTGGTGCTCACGATGCGACTGCTCTACATGCAGATCATGCCGGGAGTCGACGGCGGCCCCGGCCGGTACGTCACGAACCGCGTGCCCGTCGAGCGCGAGGTCGTGCTGGCATGACCTCCCGCCCGGCGCTGCGGGTGGCCATGATCGGCTACGGCTTCATGGGCGCCGCGCATTCGCAGGCGTGGCGCACCGCCCCGCGCGTGTTCGACCTCCCCGTCGACGTCGAGATGGCGGTCCTCGTGGGCCGCAACGCCGATGCGGTGGCGGATGCCGCGGCGAAGTGGGGCTGGGCCGAAGCGGCCACGGACTGGCGCGAGGTCATCGCGCGCGACGACATCGACCTCGTCGACATCGTCACGCCGGGCGGCTCGCACGCCGAGATCGCCATCGCCGCGCTCGAGGCGGGCAAGCACGTCATGTGCGAGAAGCCGCTCGCGAACGCGGTCGACGAGGCCGAGGCGATGACGGATGCCGCGGAGCGCGCCGCCGCCCGCGGCATCCGATCGATGGTCGGCTTCACCTACCGCCGCGTGCCCGCGGTCACGCTCATGCGCGACCTCATCGCCGAGGGCCGGATCGGGCGCGTGCAGCAGGTCCGGGCGAGCTACCGCCAGGACTGGCTCGTCGACCCGGCGATGCCGCTCGGATGGCGGCTGCAGAAGGAGCACGCCGGTTCGGGCGCCCTCGGCGACATCGGGGCGCACGCCATCGACCTCGCGCAGTTCGTCACCGGGCTGGAGGTCACCGCGGTCTCCGGGGTGCTGGAGACGATCATCCGCGAGCGGCCCCTCCAGGGGTCCGGCTCCGGGCTCTCGGGCACGGCCGCCGAGGGCACGGGCGAGGTGACCGTCGACGACCTCGCGATCTTCACGGGCCGCCTGTCGTCGGGAGCGCTCGCCTCGTTCGAGGCCACGCGGTTCGCGACGGGACGCAAGAACGCCCTCGCGATCGAGGTGTCCGGGGATGCCGGCGCGCTGGCGTTCGACTTCGAGGAGCTCAACGTCCTGCAGTGGTACGACCGCACCGCGCCGAACCGGGTGCAGGGGTTCACGCGCATCATCGCGACCGAACCCGAGCACCCCTATGTCGCGGCGTGGTGGCCGGCCGGGCACATGCTCGGCTACGAGCACGGCTTCAGCCACCAGGTGAAGGACCTCGTCGAGGCGATCGCGGGCGGAACGGATCCGCACCCGGCGTTCGCGGAGGGCCTGCACGTGCAGCGGGTGCTCGCCGCGGTCGAGGCCAGCGCCGCCCAGGATTCGAGATGGGTGGGCGTCGACGCGCCCGCCGAAGCATAGAGGAGGACCCGATGCCCCGACCGATCACGCTCTTCACCGGCCAGTGGGCCGACCTGCCGTTCGAGGAGGTCGCGCGCCTCGCGGGCGAGTGGGGCTACGACGGCCTCGAGATCGCCTGCTGGGGCGACCACCTCGACGTCTCGCGCTGGGACGACGACGCCTACGTGTCGAGTCGACGCGAGATCCTCGAGCGCAATGGCCTGGCGGTCCACGCCATCTCGAACCACCTCACCGGCCAGGCCGTGTGCGACGACCCGATCGACCAGCGGCACCGCGACATCCTGAGCGATCGAGTCTGGGGCGACGGTGATGCCGAGGGCGTGCGCCGGCGCGCGGCCGAGGACATGAAGGACACCGCGCGCATGGCCGCCAAGCTCGGCGTCGCGACCGTCAACGGCTTCAGCGGGTCCAGCATCTGGAAGTACGTGGCGATGTTCCCGCCCGCGTCGGACGAGATGATCGACGCGGGCTACCGGGACTTCGCCGATCGCTGGAATCCCATCCTCGACGTGTTCGAGGAGGTCGGCGTCCGCTTCGCGCTGGAGGTGCATCCCTCCGAGATCGCCTACGACTACTGGACCGCCAAGCGCACGCTCGAGGCGATCGGCCACCGCGAGAGCTTCGGCTTCAACTTCGACCCCTCCCACTTCGTGTGGCAGCAGCTGGACAGCGTCGCCTTCGTCCTCGACTTCGCGGACCGGATCTACCACGTCCACTGCAAGGAATCGATCACCAACCTGGACGGACGGAACGGCGTGCTCGGCTCGCATCTCGCCTGGGCGAACCCGCGTCGCGGCTGGACCTTCGTGTCGACCGGCCATGGTGCGGTGCCCTGGGAGCCCCTCTTCCGGGCGCTCAATGCGATCGGCTACGACGGGCCGACGAGCGTCGAATGGGAGGACGCGGGCATGGACCGGCTGGTCGGAGCGCCCGAAGCCCTGGCGTTCGTGCGCAGGCTCGCCGAGATCACCCCGCCGCACGCCTCGTTCGACGCGGCGTTCTCGACGAAGGCCTGAGCGTCGCCGCACCCCATCGACCTCTCGTGAGCTCGCTCTCGCGGAGAGAACGGAGACCTGCCGCATGCCCGACGTGCTGAACGTGCTCATCCTCTCCGGGCACATGACCCGGGAGCACGACAACGAGTTCCGCAGCTTCCGGCTGCACAACCAGTGGATCACCACCCTGCTCGAGGACACCGGGCGCTTCAGGGTGCGCGTCGTCGAAGACCCGCGCGGCCTCGGCGCCGACATCATCGACAAGTACGACGTGCTGGTCGTCGTGTTCGAGGGTCGCGACGGGTTCTTCGAGAAGGCCGTCGGATTCGGCCCGGAGACGGATGCCGCCATCCTGAAGTTCGTCCACGATGACGGCAAGGGCATCGTGTGGTTCCACGGGTCCGCGGCGCAGGAGGACCGCTGGGGCTATCCCGAGGAGTACAACGTCATGCGGGGCGCGAAGCTGAGCGCGTACGAGACCGGGCTCCGGCCCCGGCCCTGGGGCGAGGCGCAGCTCGACACCGTCGAGCCGCGGCATCCGATCACGGAAGGCATCAGCGCCCGCTGGACCGTGACCGGCGACGACATCCTCACGGGCGTGGATCTCTACGAGGGTGCTCAGGTGCTCCTGACGACCTTCGACGACCTGGAGGCCTACGAGAACGCGCCCGTCTGGCCGATGTCGCACTATCCGGTCGAGATCCCCGAGGGCGGCATCGCCGAGCTGAACGGCATGAACACCGACCAGCCGATCGCGTGGATCAACGAGTACGGCGCGGGTCGGAGCTTCACCATCACGATCGGCCACGACATCGACACGTTCCGGCGCATCGAGTTCATCCGCATGTTCCCGCGCGGCGTCGAGTGGGCCGCCGTGGGCGACGTCAGCCTCGAAGGACCCGATCGGCGCGGCGAGCGTCGATTCCTCCCGTGGCCGTACTACAACCGCGAGGGATGACGGGACTGCGCTTCCCCTTATGCGCAAGATAGCAACCACTTATGTGCGATTCATGCGCAAGTGCGAGACACTGGAGTGGCACTCACCACGACCAGAGGAGCATCGCATGTCGGTTCGCGCAGGGATCATCGGCACCGGGTTCATGGCGCGCGTCCACGCGCAGGCCATCGCGTCCGGCGGTCACCACCTCGTCGGCGTCGCCGGCTCGACACGCGAGAAGGCGGAGGCGTTCGCAGCGAACCGCCCTGCGACGGCGCCCGTCGCGACCATCGACGAGCTCATCGGGCTGCGGCCCGACGTCGTGCACGTCACGACGCCGAACGCACTCCACCGCGAGCAGGCCGAGGCGATCATGGACGCCGGCATCGGCGTCGTCGTCGAGAAGCCGCTCGCCACGAGTGTGGAGGACGCCGAGGCGCTCGCCCGTCGACAGGGTGACGTGCCCGTCGCCGCCGTCCCGTTCATCTACCGCTACTACGGCCTCGTGCGGGAGATCCGCGAGCGCATCCGCAGCACGCCGGACAACCGCCTCTGGATGCTGCACGGCAGCTACCTCCAGGACTGGCTCGCGGGCGTGGACCAGTCCAACTGGCGCGTCGACCCGGCCGCCGGCGGTGCGAGCCGCGCCTTCGGCGACATCGGCGTGCACTGGTGCGACCTCATGGAGTTCGTGACCGGACACCGCATCACCACCGTGACCGCGACGGTCGGGAACGCCTTCGAGCGCGCCGGCGGCCCGTCGCAGAACCGCACCGAGGACGGGGCGGTGCTCACCTTCGCCACCGATCACGGCGCGATCGGCTCGCTCGTCGTCAGCCAGGCGAGCGCCGGCCGCGACAACCGGCTCTACTTCTCCTTCGACGGCCCCGAGGAGAGCTACGAGTTCGACCAGCAGCTGCCCGAGCGGGCCTGGATCGGCCGCCGCGACGAGAGCCGCCTGATCACCCGCAACCCGGCGAAGGCGGCCGCGTCGCCCGTCGGCCTGGAGCCGGTGCCGGCCGGGCACCCCCAGGGCTACCAGCAGTGCTTCAACGACTTCGTCGCCGACGCCTACGGGGCGCTGCGCGGGACGCCCTCCGACACCCTCCCGACGTTCGCCGACGGGCTGCGCGCCGCGCACCTGACCCAGGCCGTGCTCGAGTCGGCTCGGACCGGATCGGCCGTCGCGGTGCCCGCCTTCACCGGCCTCGCCGACCGGGTCATCGCCTCCGCGCTCGCCGTGTCGCACTGATCCGGTCGACGCCCACTGCCCCCGCCGCGGCATCCGCCCCTAGCATGGGCGCATGAGCGCCCCCGCCCCCGCTCCGGCCGCCACGACCGAGGGCGGTCGGCGGCGCCCCCGGCTGCACCTCGGCACCGGCGACCGCGCCGCCGCCGCACTGCTGCTGCTGGCCACCGTGCTCGCGATCGCGTGGGCCAACTCGCCATGGGGCGAGACGTACGAGGCGTTCTGGGGCCTGCCGATCGAGCTCGGCATCGGCGACGTGGTCCTGCGCACCGACCTGCACCACTTCGTGAACGACGCGCTGATGACGCTGTTCTTCTTCGTCGTCGGCCTCGAGGTCAAGCGCGAGTTCACCCTCGGCGAGCTCACCGACCGTTCGCGCGCGATCGTCCCCGTGGTGGGCGCGATCGCGGGACTCATCGTGCCCGCGCTGATCTTCCTCGCGATCGCCTGGCCGACCGGGCAGGCGCACGCGTGGGGCATCGTGATCTCGATGGACACCGCGTTCCTGCTCGGGGCGCTCGCGATCATCGGCCCGAAGCTCCCGGCGCGACTGCGGGCGTTCCTGCTCACCCTCGCGGTCGTCGACGACATCGGCGCGCTGCTGGTCATCGCCGTGTTCTACAACACCGGGTTCGATCCCGCGCCGCTCGCCATCGCGGTGGTGCTCATGGTCGCGATCGCGCTCGTCCGGTTCCTCCGCGCGGGCCGCGGCATCGCCTACGCGGTCCTCGGCATCGCGCTCTGGTTCGCGGTGCTCGCCGCCGGCATCCACCCGACCCTCGCCGGGGTCGCCGTCGCCCTGCTCATCCCCGTGTTCCCGCCGGCGCGGTCCGACGTGGAGCGCACCGCCGAACTCACCCAGGCGTTCCGCGAGTCGCCGAACGCCGCCTACGCCGCCGCGGTCAACCGGAGCCTGCGCGAGTCGATCTCGATCAACGACCGGCTGCAGGGGGCGTGGGGGCCGTACATCTCGTTCCTCGTGCTGCCGATCTTCGCGCTCGCGAACGCGGGCGTGCACCTGAATGCCGAGACCATCGGCGCCGCCGTCGTGTCGCCGCTCGTCTGGGGCATCGTCGCCGGGCTCGTCGTCGGCAAGTTCGTCGGCATCACCGGCGCGGTCGCCGTCGTCACCGCCACGGGACTCGGCCGGCTGGCACCCGGTCTGCGGATGCCGCGCATCGCCGGCGGGGCCGCGCTGTCGGGCATCGGGTTCACGATCTCGCTGTTCATCGTGTCGCTCGCCTTCACCGACCCCGAACTCCGCGACCTCGGACGCGTCGGCGTGCTCGCGGCATCCGTCATCGCCTTCCTCCTCGGATGGGCCGTGTTCACCGTCGGCGACCGGCTCTGGCCGCCGCAGCCGGTCGGCAAGGTGCTCGTGCGCCCCTTCGACCCGACCCGCGACCACTACCGCGGACGACCCGACGCGCCGTACCAGATCGTCGAGTACGGCGACTTCGAGTGCCCGTTCTGCAGCCGTGCGACGGGGTCGATCGACGCGGTCCTCGAGCACTTCGGCGACGACGTGTGCTGGGTGTGGCGCCACCTGCCGCTCGAGGGCGTGCACGCGCACGCCAAGGATGCGGCCCAGGCGTACGAAGCCGCGGCGCTGCAGGGTCGCCACCTCGAGCTGGCCCGCCTGATGTTCGCGAACCAGGACGCGCTCGAGACCGACGACCTGTGCCGGTACGCCGCCGAGATCGGCCTCGACGTCGAGCGCTTCCTCGACGACCTGCACTCGCCGAAGGTGGTGCGCCGCGTGGAGGACGACCAGCTCGACGCCGAGGTGATGGACCTGCACTCCACGCCGACGTTCTTCGTCGGCGGCGTCCGCCATATCGGTCCGTGGGACTCGCGCTCGCTGATCCGCGCCCTCGAGCGGTCGGTCGAGACACCGCGGTCGATCGGATGACGGTCCGCCTCCGTCCGTACGGGCCCGCCGATGCGGCGCCGACGCTCGAGGTGTTCCGGCGCGCCGTTCGCCTGACCGCGGCGGCCGACTACGGCCCGGAGCAGGTCGCGGCGTGGGCGCCGGACGATCTCGACCCCGCAGCATGGGCCGTGCGGCGTGCGGAACGCAACACGGTGGTCGCCGAGGTGGACGGTCGGGTCGTCGGATTCACCGATGTCGACGCCACCGGCTACCTCGACATGATGTACGTCGATCCGGCCGTCGGCGGCCGGGGCGTGGGTCGCGCCCTGCTCGCCTGGGCGCTCGAGGAGGCGAGCCGCGCGGGCGCAGAGGTGGTGCGGACGCACGCCAGCATCACCGCGAGGCCCTTCTTCGAGGCCCACGGATTCCGTGTCGACGCGGTGCGCCACCCCGTGCGCAACGGCGTCGTCTTCGAGAACTTCGCCATGAGCCGCGTGGTCCGGGGATCGGGCTGACGGCACAGGGAACGGGGGCGGATGTCCTGCGACATCCGCCCCCGTCGTTCGCGCGGACCCCACCGCGCGCTGCACGCGCCCCCTACACGTGCAGGTCGGTGCCCTTCGTCTCCTTGATGAGCGAGACGGCGACCAGCGAGATGACCGCGGCGATGGCGATGTAGACGCCGATCGTCCAGGAGTTGCCGGTCGCGGTGAGCAGCGCCTCGGCGATCATCGGGGCGAACGCGCCACCGAGGATCGCGCCGAGCGCATAGCCGATCGAGACGCCGGAGTAGCGCACGTTCGCCGGGAACAGCTCGGCGTAGAGCGCCGCCTGCGGGCCGTACGAGAGGCCGAGGCCGAACGTCATCACGAACAGCGCCACGAAGTACCAGACGATGTTGCCGGTGTCGATGAGGAACCACATCGGCACGGCCCACAGCGCGAGGAACGCGTAGCCGATCTGGAACGTGCGGATCCGGCCGAGGCGGTCGGAGAGGCGGCCGCCGAACATCGTGAAGCCGAGCCAGCCGAACGAGGCGAGGACCGTCGCGAGGAGGACCGTCGGGCGGTCCATGCCGAGCGAGGTCACGGCGTAGGTGGCGAAGAACGCGATGAGCAGGTACCCGGCCGCGTTGTTGGCGATGAAGACGAGCGCGGTGAGGACGACGTTCTTCGTGTTGTGGCGGAAGAGCTGGCCGAGCGGCGCCGACGACTCCTGCTTGCGGCGCTGCAGGTCCTGGAAGACCGGGCTCTCCTCGACGGCACGGCGGATGACGTAGCCGACGACGATCAGGACGATCGACAGCAGGAACGGGATGCGCCAGCCCCACTCGAGGAACGCCTCCTGGGACATGGTGGAGGTGATCACCCAGAGCGTGAACGTGGCGAGGATCATGCCGACCGGGACGCCGATCTGCGGGAACGCCCCGAAGAAACCGCGCTTCTGGTTGGGTGCGTGCTCGACGGCCATGAGGGCCGCGCCGCCCCACTCGCCGCCCGCCGAGAAGCCCTGCAGGATGCGCAGGGTGATCAGCAGGATGGGCGCGGCGATGCCGATGGCGGCGTAGGTCGGCAGGAAGCCGATGAGCGAGGTCGAGACGCCCATCATGATGAGCGTGAAGACCAGCATCTTCTTGCGGCCGAGCTTGTCGCCGAGGTAACCGGCGACGACCGCGCCGAGCGGGCGGAAGAGGAACGAGATGCCGATGGTCGCGAAGGCGAGGATCTGCGCGAGCGCCGGGTTCGACTCAGCGACGGGCGCGAGGAAGAGCGGGGCGAGCACGAGGCCGGCGGCTTGGGCGTAGATGAAGAAGTCGTACCACTCGATGGAGGTGCCGACCAGGGTTCCGGCGAGGACCTTGCGCTCCTCCTTCGGCATGCGCCCGGTGCGCTCGGCTTCCTCGTGGATCTGTGACGTCGTCGTCATGCGAACTCCGTTGTTCTGTGCAGGTTCGGGTGGGTCGGGTTGTCCGCGGCGCGGGGGGTGGGTGCGCCGTTGCGGATGCAGGCCGGACGCCGGTCGTTTTGCTGACCGATCGTTCGGTATGTAAAGCAGACCATAGCGCACGCAGGTCGTTCACCGAAACCCCCTGCGATGAACGGTCGCCCTGACGCGACGAACGGCGGCTACCGCAGGTCGAGCCGCATCAGGACGCGCGGGAACCCGTTGATCACCGACTCCGTGTCGGACGCCTTCGTGAAGCCCGCGGCCTCGTACAGCGCGCGCGTGCCCACGTACGCCATGGTCAGGTCGACCTTCGCCCCGCCGTTGTCGACCGGGTACCCCTCGACGGCCGCCGCACCGTGCTCGCGCGCGAACGCCACGGCGCCGGCGAGCAGCCGGTGGGAGAGCCCCCGACCGCGGTGGCCCGGCCGCACCCGGATGCACCACACCGACCACACGTCGAGGTCGTCGACGTGCGGGATCTTCCGGTTCGTGGCGAAGCTCGTGTCGGCCCGCGGGTGCACGGCCGCCCAGCCGACCGGCTCGTCGCCGTCGTACGCGATCACCCCGGGCGGCGGGTCCTGGGCGACGAGCTCGCGCACGCGCTCGCCGCGCGCCGGGCCGCGCAGCGCCAGGTTCTCCTTCGAGGAGGTGAGCCGATAGCTCAGGCACCAGCACACGTTCGCGTCGGGCCGCTTCGGCCCGAGCACCGCTGCGACGTCGTCGAAGACGGATGCCGCGCGCACCTCGATCGCCATGAGCCGAGCATGCCAGCGGCATCCGACATCGCGGGCGACGCGGCGGACGGCCGGTTCAGAGCGCGGCGAACACCAGCGGCAGCGCGAGGAAGGCCAGGATGAAGGCCCCGGCCACGACCGCCGTGGTGAAGCCCATCAGCGCGACCGGCACAGCCGAGCGCAGGCGGACCGCCATGGCGGCCACGAGCGCGGCGCCCAGGACGATCACCGCCCACCAGTACACGGGGCTCGTGGTCTCGGCGACGACGACGAGACCGTAGGCGCCCTCGCCGATCAGGATCCCGGCGAGCACCCCCGCGCCCACGGCGGCCTCCATCGGGCGCCGGCGCAGGGCGTGCGCGGCGACGCCGACGACCGGTCCCGTCACGATGCCGATGACCCCCCAGACCACGGGATCGAACGGGAAGCCGCGCCATCCGGAGACGACGGCGTAGCCCACCGTCAACGCGACGAAAGCGAGCGCACCCGCGATGGCGGCCTCGGGCCGGCGGCGAGCGCTGAGGAACACCAGGACCGCGGTCGGCATCATCCAGCCCGACGCCGAATTGGCGAGCGACGCGAACTCCGCGGGCGGGAACGCCTGCCCGAACGACGTCGCCCCGCCGAGCACGAACGCGACGGCCGTGACCGCCGCGACCCGCAGCGCGGCCGGACGGATGGGCACGAGGAACCGGTCGTCGGCGAGTCGCGAAGGCGGAGGGGCGGTGCTGGTCGAGGTCACCGCACGATTCTCCTCGGCTCCGGCCCGCCCCCAACCGGTCGGCGGACGATCTCATCCTCATGGGGGAGGCCGTGGAACGGCGACGAACGCCCGACGCAAGGCCCTCGTGCCATCCGCTCGCCGCCCCTATCGTGGCGCGTGAGGCCGACGGAACCGACCCGACGAGGTGAGGACCATGACCGACGTGCTGATCTTCGCGCCCGCGCCGCTGCTGACCGTGACGCTCGAGGGCGACCATCCCGGCGGCGACCTGCACGTGCACTCGGGCGGGCAGGGCGTCTGGCAGGCGCGGATGCTGCGCACCCTCGGCCGCACCGTGGCCATCGTGGGATCGTTCACCGGCGAGTCCGGTCGCGTCGTGCAGCACCTGCTCGGCGACGAGGGCATCGAGGTGCACCCCGTCGTGCGCACCGGCCGCGGACCGGCGTACGTGCACGACCGGCGCACCGGCCAGCGGACCGTCGTCGCCGAACTCGCCGGCGACCCGCTCTCGCGGCACGACCTCGACGAGCTGTACGCGGCGGTGCTCCGCGAGGCCATGGCCGCCCGCATCGTGATCCTCAGCGGGCCGGCCGACGAGGGCATCCTGCCCGACGACGTGTACCGGAGGCTCGCCGCCGACCTCCGGGCCGAGGGCGTGCCGGTCGTCGTCGATCTCGCCGGGGCCCGCCTCGAGGCCGCGCTCGCCGGCGGGGTCACGCTCGCAAAGGTGAGCGACGCCGAACTGCGCGAGGCCCGGGAGATCCGCGGCGACTCGGTCGACGAGGTCGTCGCGGCGGGCCGGCGACTCCGCGATGCCGGAGCCCGCAGCGTCGTCATCACGCGCGCCGGCGAACCGCTCGTGCTCATCGACGGCGAGCACGCCCGCCTGGTGCGCGTGCCGCGCATGCAGGAGGTCGACCCGAACGGCGCCGGCGACTCGCTCCTCGCCGCGGTCGTGAGCGCGCTCGCCGAGGACCGATCCCTGCTCGAGGCGATCGCCTTGGGCGCGGCGGCCGGGGCGCTCAACGTCACGAGGCACGGCCTCGGCACGGGCGACCCCGAGGCCATCCACCGCCTGCGGGCGCGCGTCACGGTCGAGGAAGTCGGCGACGACGACGCGCAAGTGGTCACACCCGACCAGCTCGCGGCGCGTGCGGAGGTGGACGACCGATGAGCACCGTGCTGATCACCAACGACGACGGCATCGACTCGCCCGGGCTGCACGCGCTCGCGGCGGTGGCGATCGACGAGGGGCTCGAGGTGGTCGTGGCGGCGCCCGCCTCCGAGGCGAGCGGGTCGAGTGCCTCGATCATCGGCGCCGACCACGACGGGCACGTGCACATGTCGCGCCGCGAGATCGCGGGGCTCGACGTGCCGTGCTACGCGGTTCGCGCGGCGCCGGCGCTGATCGCGCTCATCGCCGCGCACGGCGCGTTCGGCGACGTCCCCGACGCGGTGCTCTCCGGCATCAACCGCGGCGCGAACATCGGACACGCGGTGCTGCACTCGGGCACGGTCGGCGCCGCGCTCACGGGCGGATCGAGCGGGGGTCGCGGTCTCGCGGTCTCGCTCGACGTGGGCATGCACCCGGTCGCGCACGAGTGGGATGCCGCGGCCGCGCTCGCCCGCGGCATCCTGCGCCCGCTGCTCGCCGCGGTGCCCGGCACGGTACTGAACCTCAACGTGCCCAACCGAGCGGATGCCGCCGGCCTGCGCCCGGAACCGGCGACCCTCGCCCCGTTCGGCATCGTGCAGACCACCGCCGCCGAGGCGGGCGAGGGCGGCGTGCGCCTGACGGTGGCCGACCTCGAGGGCGAGCACGACGAGCGGAGCGACGCGTCGCTGCTCGCGGCCGGCCGGGCGACGCTCACCGCGATCACCGCGGTGGGGGAGACGGCGCTGCCCGACGGGCTCAGCCGGTCGTGAGCTCCTGCTCGCGCGGCAGGATCAGCGAGAACGTGGTCGTGGGTGCGGAGTCGAGCAGCAGGTGCCCGCCGAGGGCCTCGGCCAGTTCGGCCGCGAGGGCGAGGCCGATGCCCTCGCCGCCGTTGGTGCTTCGCCCGGGCGTGCGCTGGAAGACGGTGTTGCCGATCGGTCGCTCGCCCTCGTCGGCGACGCGGACGGTGACGTAGGCGCTCGCGGTCGACGCGGACACGGTCACGTCGCCGCGTCCGTGCTGGAGCGCGTTGTGGATCAGCACGTCGAGGATCTGCCCCGCCGGTGCCGGAGCTGCGGCGTGGGCGAGCTCGCTCGTCGTCACGACCTCGATGGTGCGGTCGAGTTCGTCCGCGAGCACGCTCCAGCGGTCCGCGGCGTCCTCCAGGAGCTCGTCGACGGGCAGCCAGTCGTCGGCGCCGGGCGTGCCGCCGCGGGCGAGGTCGAGCAGGTGCCCGATAGCGTCGGAGAGCCGGTCGATCTCCTGGATGGCGTGCTCGAGCAGGTCGCGCTGCTCGGGCGTGGTCTCCTTCCAGAGCGACAGGTCCTCCAGTTCGAGGCGCAGCGCGGTGATGGGCGTGCGGAGCTGGTGCGACGCGTTCGCGGCGAACTCGTGCTCGCGACGGATCCGGTCCTCCAGCGTTGCCGCGCTCGTGCGGAGGGCCTGGTCGATGGCGCGCGCCTCGGGGATCCGCAGGTCGTCGCCGGGTGGCGAGAGGCGGCCGCGCCCGAGCTCGCGCGCCGTGCCGGCGAGGCGCACGAACGGGTCGGAGAGGCGGCCGGCGAGCAGCACGCCTACGATGGCCGACGCGAGGAGCAGGCCGACGCCGATGACGACGACCGGCATGAGCGCCTCCTGCACCCGATCGCCGATGACCTCGCTCGAGCGGCTGAACTCGACCGTGCCCCCGTCGGCGAGTTCCGAGGTCGCGGTGATGTCGTCCGGTTCCGGGTCGACGCCCGCGGTCACGACACGTCCGTCGGCGGCGGTGAACGTGATGCGCTCGCCCTCGACGAGGAGCGGCTCGAGGAACTCCTCGGTGACCTCGTTCCCGGCCTCGCGCTCGGTCATGAGCACGGCGAGGAAGTCGGCGAGGCGCACGACGCGGCGCTGCTCGCTCGACTGCACGAGGTCGGCGACCATGTACGCGCGCGGGATGCCGTACAGCGCGATGATCCCGACCGCCAGCGCGACGAACGCGATGACGAGCCGTTCACGCATCCGCGCGACCCTCGTCGAGGCGGAATCCGACGCCCCGGATGGTCGTGATGCGCACGTCGGCGCCGGCGTCGTCGAGCTTCTGCCGCAGTCGCGCCATGGTCACGTCGAGCGTCTTGGTCGAGCCGAACCAGTTCTCGTCCCACACCTCGTCCATGAGCTGCTCGCGCGTGACGACCGCGCCGCGGTGGCGGTCGAGCTGGGCGAGCAGGTCGAACTCCTTGGTGCTGAGCTGCACCTCCCGGTCGCCGGCGTGTGCGCGACGCGAGGCGGGGTCGACGGTCAGGGGCGTGACGGATGCCGCGCCCGGGGCGCTCGCGCCCGGCGGGGCGCCACCGCCGGGCTCGGCGGCGAGCGGCCTGCTGCTGCGGCGGAGCAGGGCCCGCAGGCGGGCGAGGAGCTCGGCCAGCGCGAAGGGCTTGGCGATGTAGTCGTCGGCGCCGACGTCGAGCCCGACGACGCGGTCGAGTTCGCCGTCGCGGGCGGTGAGGATCACGATGCCGCCGTCGTACCCGAGGTCGCGGAGGCGGCGGCACACGTCGAGGCCGTCCATGTCGGGAAGCCCCAGGTCGAGCACCACGAGCTCGACCTCGCCCGCGGTCGCCTGCTCGATCGCGGCGCGTCCCTCGGCGACGCGCAGCACCTCGTAGCCCTCCCGCGAGAGGGTTCGAACCAACGGCAGCGCGATGCCGTCATCGTCTTCCACAACAAGGATCTGCCGCCCCACGACGTCGATGCTATCGACGTCGCCCTCGTCTTCCCGGGGCGCGCGACCCCGAGTGTCGGCATCTCGTCGCCCCGGGTCGCCCATGCTCAGAACTCCCGGTCCAGCGCGCCGGACTCCGTCACCGGAGCGGTCGAGCAGGGGTTGCCGGCCATATCGGTGGCGGCGGCCGTGGGGCTCCACACCATCGCGGACGCCGTGTTCACGGTTCGCAGCGCGCCGCCGTTCAGCAGCGACCCGACGGTGACCTGGACGACGGTGACGGGCACGCCGTTCACCGTGGCGGTGGTCGCGGTGAGGGTCGCGTTGAAATTCGACGTCTTGCTCGTCTTGATGTAGTCCTGCCTGAGGTTCACCGACCCGAGGTTGACGGCGGCGCCGGAGCGGAGGATGTCGACGGTGTCCCCGGCGTTGCCGAGTCCGAGCAGGTTGCCGTCGCGCAGGCGGAGGGTGACCGGCAGCGCCGATCCGTTCCACCCGGCCACGATGCTCGCCGGGTTCATCTGCTCGCTGTAGGTGAACGTCATGGTGTCGCCGGTGTCGACCTTGCCCGGGGTGGCGCCGCCGTTGGCGGTCTGCACGTCGAACCCGCGTACGGGAGTGTTGTCGATGCGGCGGCCGCTCAGCGTGTTGGAGGTGGCCTGCTTGTTGGCGTTGTCGGTCAGGATGGCGCGGAAATCGACGAGTCCGTCGGCGACGGTGCGGGTGTCCCATGCGCAGCTGTACGGCGTGGTCGTGATGGTGCACACGGTGGTCCACGTGCCGGTGCCGCTCGGAGCCCGCTGGATGACGATGGACTTGACGCCGGCGCTGGAGTTCGCGGCGGTCGACAGCGTGACGGTGCCGCTGAGGTAGGCGCCCGGGTCCTCCATCGAGATGGAGATGACGCTGTTGTCGACCGTGCGGTTCGACACCGTGGTCGAGGTGGCCGAGTTGCCGGCGTCATCCGTCGCCACCGCCCGGAAGGCGTAGACGCCGTCGGCGACCGTCGTGGTGTCGAAGCGGCACGAGTACGGCGGCGCGGTGATCGTGCACGCGTCCTTCCAGGCGGTGGTGCCGGTGGGCGTGTACTGGATCACGACCCGGTTCACGCCCGAGTGGGCGTCCGAGGCGGATGCCGCGAGCGTGACCGTGCCGCTCAGCGGCGTGCCGGGGTCGGTCATGGCCACGGTCGGGGCGACGTTGTCCACCAGCACGTCGGTGACGACGGCCGAGGTCGTCGTGATGCCGTTCAGCGTGGCGACCGATCGCAGGTCGAAGTAGTCGTTCGCGAACGACGCGGTGTTCCAGTTGCAGGCGTACGGCGCCGTGAGGTTGCTGCACAGCGTCCGCCAGGTGCCGGAGCCGGCGGCGGCGTACTCGACGCGGACCGAGTAGGTGCCGGTCCCGGCGTTCTGCAGGGTCGTCGCGAGCGGCACCGTGCCGCGCACCACGTCGCCCGGGTCGGCGAGCAGCACGGCGAACGCGTTGGCGACGGTGGTGCGGACGAGGGCGGAGGTGGTGGTGTACCCGGCGTTGTCGGTGGCGATCGCGCGGAGGTCGTAGCTGCCGTCCGGCACGGTCCGCGTGTCCCAGCTGCAGCGGTACGGCGACGCGGTCGCGGTGCACAGCGTGGTCCAGGTGGTGGCGCCTGCGGCCTGCACCTGGACGACGACGTCGCGGATGCCGGTCTCGGCGTCGGACGCGGCGGCCGTGATGGAGACGGTGTCCTTCAGGCCGGTGCCCGGGTTCTGGACCGAGACGGTGGGCGGCGTCCAGTCGACGGCGGCGCCGACGGCGCTCGATCCGTTCGAGGTCTGGGAGGTGAACGCCGCCGAGGAGAATCCCGGGCCGTTCGCGCCGACGCCCGCGACGAGCAGCACCGCGAGTGCGGCGCCGATCGCGATGCGGACGGCAGCGTGGATCATGGGGTGGTCCCTTCAGGGGGCGGGGGTCGGTTCCGACGCTACGCGGCGGTGGGTTACAGCCACGCCACGGGAGCACCTCACCGGCGCAACAAACGCTCGCGCTCGCCCGCGCCGGCGCGGGCGGGCGCCGGCTCGCATTCGCTGCTGAGCCCGACGCGGAGGGCGACGAGGAGGCCCGCGGCGAGGACCGTGATCGCGATCTCGCGGGCGCTCCAGGGCTGGGCCGCCGCGCCGGGGAGGCCGACGACGTGGGTGAGGAGCGCACCGACGAGCGATGCGCCCGCGACGATCGCCATGCCCAGGCGGGACTCGATGCACCCCGCGGCGGCGAAGCGCGCGGCCGCGCCGAGGCCGATCAGGCCGATCAGGAGCGACAACATCAGGTACGGGTCGGTCGTGATGTCGCCGAAGGGGGCGGCGACGAGGTGCAGGAGCGACAGGGCGGTGAGCGCGGCGACCGCCGCCCACCGGAGTGGGCGGCGTCGCCGGGGGGAGGTGGGCGCGGTCGTCACGTGACGACCTGCCCGGTGGGGATGGGGGCGGGAGTGAGAACCGGGACGCCCGCGTTCGGGTCGGGGGGAACAGGCGTCCCGGTGGTCTTGGAGCCGCGGAGCGCGCTGATCACGTCGCGGAGGCAGAGGAGGGCGACGATGCCGGCGGGGATGCCGATCACGAGGACCCTGGTGAGCGGTTCGGCGAGGCCGATGAAGATCCAGCCGACCTCGGGCAGCCAGCCCTCGACCCGGGGCTGCACCGCATCCTCGAGGGCGAAGGTCCACGGGTCGGCGCTCCCGTTGGCGTCGCCCTGCGTCTGGAAGATCGGGGAGTCGGTGCCGGCGGGGGCGGGCTCGATGGAGATGATCCGGTGGGTGACCAGTTCGGTGATACCGGACTCGGCCGGGGGAAGGTAGGTGATGACGTCCCCGACGCGGAGGTCGGCGACCGGGACCTGCCGCTCGAACACGAGGGCGCCGCGTTCGAAGGTGCCCGACATGGAGCCGCCCGTGATCACGTAGCGGTCCAGCCCGAGCAGGCCGGGCAGCAGCATGAGCGCTGCGATGGCGGTGGCGATGAGGGCGACCGCCGTGATCATCGCGTTGCCGATGGTCTTCGCCGTGCGCGTGGCGCTCATGCTGCTGCTCCCGTCCTGGTCTCGTGGTCGTCAGGTCGTCACTGGTTGTAGGTGGTGGCGGCGGTCTGCGTGCCGTTCCAGGTGTACGTGGCCGTCGCGGTCTTGCCCTGCTCGGCGTTGGTCGCGGCCTGGGCGAGCGTGACGCTGAACGTGTACTCGCGCGCCTCGCCGGCGGCGAAGGTGCCGAGGTCGATCGGGCCCGAGGTGGTGAGCGCGCCGAAGGTGCCGGACCACACGGGGGTCTGCGAGCCGGTCTGCGTGATGACGAGCGTGAGGTTCGACTTGGTGACGAAGTTGTTGACCGCGTCCTCGGTGAGCTTCATGTTCGAGGCGAGCGAGCCGGTGTTGGTGATGGTGACCTTGCCGTTGACGACGTCGCCCGGCTTGAGGTTGCTCACGTTGAAGATCGCGTTGCCGGCCTTCGAGTTCGACTGCGTCAGCGTGCCGGCGTTGAACGCGTTGGCGGAGTTGACCGAGTTGGAGATGAAGTCCGCGCCCGATCCTGCGGTGACCGCGGCGGCGACCAGGAGGCCGGCGAGCGGGACGAGGATGCGCTTGCGCGAGCGGGGCTTCTCGGTGGCCTGGGGGGCCTGGGGGGTGATGGCGTCCATGGGGGTGGGGTTCCTGTTCTGTTCGTGTGAACGTCGTGATGGCAACGCTATGGAGGCGTCGGCAACAGGAACCCCACGGCAGATCCACCGTCCGGACAGGCCTGGGTCACAGCTGGGGGATCAATGCAACGGTATGGAAACCCCGGGTCGCGTCATCCGTTCGGGTTCGTCGCCGCGCCGTCGAGCCACAGCGTGTCGGCGGGGTCGCTGTGGGCGCCGCCGCTGTCGACATGCTTGGCGCTGATCCGCGGTCCCTTCGTGATGACGTGCACGAGCGCCATGGCATGGCCGCGGCCGAGGCCGTAGTCCTCGGCGAGCCAGGCGACGATCGGCGTCGCCTTGGTGCCGGGGCCGAAGCCCCGTTCGGTCGCGAGCTCGATGAACTGCCGCGGGGTGAGGCCGGTCTTGGCCTCGATGTTGTCGAGATAGGCCTGGAAGGACATGCGCTGCTCCTCAGCGGTCGGCGGGCCCGTCGGCCCAGATCTGGATGATGGTGTCGGACGCGTGGATGCACAGCATCCGCAGTGGGCCGTCGCCGGTGTTGGTGAAGCGGTGCCACACGCCGGCTGGCACCGTGGCGGTGTCTCCGAAGGTGGCGACCAGCTCGGCGTCGCCGACGATGATGCGGGCGGTGCCCTCGAGCACGACCCACGTCTCCGGGTAGGGATGCCAGTGCAGGCCTGGCCCCTGACCGGGGTCGTTGTCGACGAAGAAGTACGAGACGCCGGCGCCGTGCTCGCGTCCGACGAAGCGCCGCGTGCGCCCGGTGCCGATGCGCAGCGTCTCGGCGGGCACGAGCACCGGAGCCCTCGCCGCGGTTCCGGACGGGCTGAGGGTGATCTCTGCATCGGTCATGGGGCAAGCGTCGCGCCGTGGCATCCGTCGCCGTTAGTGTTTCGACGTGGAGCGAAACTTCGCTGAGTTCCGGCTCGCCCCCGGGGACATCTCCGCGATCCGGTTCGGCGTCTCGCCAGGGCACGAGCTGTGCCACGCGGTCCGCGTGCTGCAACGTCCGGACGAGCACCCGTTGCAGTGGGGCTGGCTCCGAAGCGTGCGCGCGAACGTGCCGCGCGACGCGTTCGAGCTGTTCGCCGTGCTCATCGGCGAGCGCGGCTACTTCCCCGACTTCCTCACGACCACGCCCACGTGGGACCTCGAGCCGGCCGATGAGGCGGCGCGACTCGGCGAGGCGCCGCTCGGCCCCATGGCCGTCGACCTCCGCAAGGTCGTGGTCCGCTCCGCGGGCCACCGCCGCGATGCGGTCGAGCGCATGCTGGCCGATCTGCCGCTGGCGCGGCGCCTCATCGCCGACGCGTGGCTGGAGCTGTGGGCGGCCCTGCTCGCGCCCGTGTGGACGGAGCTCGAGCGCATCCTGCGGGCCGACATCGCGGTGCGCGCCCGCAGCGTGGCGACCGACGGGCTCGGCGGCATGGTGGGCGGGCTGCACCGCTCGATCGAATGGCACGACGACGCCGTCCGGGTCGAGCTGCGCCTCCACTCCGAGGTGCTCGACTGCCGGGGCTCCGGCATCGTCCTCGTGCCGTCGGTGCTCGGCGGAACCGGATGCTCCGTGCTCACCGAGCCGCCGGCCCAGCCCACCGTCTTCTACCCGGCGCAGGGCGTGACCGAGCGATGGGCGACGGATGCCGCGGCGCTCGCCGATGCACTCGGCGCGCTGCTCGGCCCCGCCCGAGCCGGCATCCTGCTCACCTCGCACGCGCCGCGCACGACCTCGCAGGTCGCCGCGGACGCGTCACTCGCCCTGTCGACCGCGTCGCACCACCTGACGGTGCTGCGCGAGGCCGGCCTCATCGTGAGCCGCCGCGAGGGTGCGCGGATGCTGCACCTCCGGGCGCCGCTCGGCGAGGCGCTCGTCGGGTCGGCGCGCGTTCCCTGATCGCGACCTGGATGCGGGGCTAGCCGAGCACGAGCTCGTCGAGACGGGCGAGCAGGTCGGCCGGATCGTCGAACACCTCGCGCGCCCCCGCCTCGCGCAGTTCCGCGGCCGAGGTGCCGCCCGATCGCACGCCGTAGGCGATGACCCCGGCGCGTTCGGCGGCGATCATGTCCCACGTCGAGTCGCCGACGAAGGCGGCGTCGGCGGCCTCCGTTTCCGCGCGCTCGAGCGCGACGGCGAGGATGTCGGGGTCCGGCTTGGCGCGGTCGACGTCGTCGGCCGAGGTCGTGGCGTGCACGGCGTCGCCGGCGTCGAGCGCACGCAGCAGCAGTTCGAGTTCCTCGTCGGGGGCGGAGGTGGCCAGCACGGCGCGCGTGCCGCGGTCGGCGACCGCCCGGAGCAGGTCCGTGGCGCCGTCGAAGGCCCGCAGCCGCGGGGCGAGCTCGCGGTAGAAGAGGGAGTGCCCCTGCTTGGCCTCCGCCGTCCACGCCTCGTCGCGTTCGCCCGCGAGTTCCGTCACGAGCCTGGAGGCGTCCTGTCCGATGGCCCGGTGGATCCGCCAGGCGTCGGCGTGGACGCCCTGCAGGGCGAACGCGCGCTGCCATGCGTCCACGTGCAGGAAGTTGGAGTCGACGAGCGTTCCGTCGATGTCGAACAGGATGGTGCTCGGTCGGGCCGTGGGCGTCATGCGTCCCGTTCTACGCCTCATTCCGGCCGGTTGCCCGAGACCGCGCCGATGGTGGACGACGTGGTGACGCCCTCGTAGGCGATGTGCCCGCTGGCGGGTGGGATGCGGCGCTCAGCATCGCCGCACCCCACCCACGCGGCTCACCCGGCGACCGTGACGAGGAACTCGGTTCCCTGCGTGACCCCGGCCGAGTTCTCGACGTCGACCCGGTAGCGGTGCTCGCCCGGCGCCGCGCCCGTGACCCGGAACGTGAACGTCCGCTCCGAATCGGCGGTGCGGTACACGCGGTCGATCACCCGGTCGTCCTCGAGGAGGCGGACCACCGTGGTCGGCTCGCCCTTGCCGACCTTGACCTTGACCTCGTAGTTCCCGTCTGCGTCGGGCTTCTTGCGGGGGCCGGTGAGCGCCGTGACCTCTGCCGCGGGCGGCGCGGCCGTCGCGCCGTCGGCACCGGCCTCGCGGTACATCGCGCCGTGCATCGGCGTCACCGTGAGCGAGTCGAGCCGCGCGTCACCGCCCTCGGCCCACAGGCCGATGGCGTCGGCGCCCGCGTTCGGGAACACCTGGTCGGTGATGGTCGTGCGCCCGTCGTCGGCGAACACCTCGACCGAGGCGCGATCGACGTAGACCGTGAGGGCGAGCCGGCCGTCCTCGAGCTCCACCGGCGCGTCGTCGAACGACGCGAACGCCGGATGGAAGGCCGTGTTCCCCGAATCGCGCCGATCGACGTAGAGGCGAGCGGATGCCGCGTCCCAGCCGATCCGCGTCGCCGACTCGTCGTCGCCCAGCACGCTGAGGCCCACCGCATCGGCGTCGCCCGGGTCGAGGACCACGTCGATGCGCACCACGTCGGCCGAAACGGGCAGCGTCTCCGCTCCCTCGACGATGTCGCGCCCGCCATCCGTGAACGCCACGTCGGGCCGTTCGAGTTCGGCGAACTCCGGGACCACCCGCTGCGCGAGGCGCGGCCCGCGATCGGTGCTCACGAGCTCCACGTCGCGGGGGAGGGTCATCGCACTGCGCCAGGTCCCGGTGGGGATGTCGTTCGCGTAGTCCCAGTTGTTCATCCACCCGAGCATCACCCGGCGGTCGTCGGGCGCGTTCGCGAACGACACGGTCGCGTAGTAGTCGCGGCCCCAGTCGAGCCAGTCGTATCCCTCGAGCCGCGGTGCGGCGGCGACGTCCGAGAACATGACCTGGTCGACGAGGATGTGACCCCAGCCGAACCGGTTGTTGTCGATGATCCTGATCGTGGCGTCCTGCCCGGCGAACTCGGCGACATCCCAGCTGACCCAGTCGAGGTTCTCGCTGTTGCGGCCCGTGGCGCTGCGCACGATCTCACCGTCGACCACGAGGTTGACGGAGGTCTCGTCCGAGCGGGGCGTCGCGGGCTCCGCGCCGAGCACGAGGTGGTCGACCGTGAGGTGCCCCCAGCCGCCGGTCGCGTCGTCGTGCACCTGGAAGCGCACCTCGTCCCCGGCGAATTCCGAGACGTCCCACGCCTGCCAGTTCAGCTGACCGGCCTCCGGGCCCGTGGCCGTGCGCACGACCTCGCCGTCGACGAGGAGGCGCACCTCGAGCGTGCCGTTGAGGCGCTTGCCGCCACCGATGAGGAACGAGAGGTGATCCTCGCCCGGCTCGATCGTGAAGGCCGGGGATGTCAGGTCGCCGAGGTTGTCATCGCCCTTCGGGCCCCCCTCCCACGTGTTGAGGCGCTTCGCGCCGAGGTAGTAGTCGCCGCCCGCGGTCGACGGGTTGCGTGCGGGGTCGGTCGCGAAGTCGCCCGTGACCTCCCAGCCGGTGTCGGCGAGCGTGGTGCCGTCGGCGAACTCGAAGCCGTCGAACAGCAAACGGCCCGCCGGCGGCTCGTTGCCGAGCTGCGTGCCCTCGACGTGCGGGTGGTTGCCGCCGCCGACCAACAGGTTGATACGGCGCTCGTCGATGGTGAAGGCCGGCGACTCCATCGTGCCGACCGGCCAGTCGTGATCGGCGAACCCGTTCACGAGACCGGCGCCGATGAATCCCGTCACCGGGTTCTGGCCGGGCAGCGTACCCGTCGCCGGTGCGTCGGTCCACGGGCCGTTGGCCCAATTGCCCGGCTCGTTCGCGACGCTCCAGCCCTCGTACGTGCCGTCGTCGAAGCCGGCGAAGAGCTCGCCGGCCGGCAGCGAGTCATCCGATACGGTGCTCTCCGACGTGAACGTCGTGCCGTCGAAGTCGCCGACGAAGTACTGGCCGCCGGATCCGCCGGCGACCGAACCGGGGTTGAGGTTCACGACCATGACCCACTTGACGTTCTGGGGATCGCCGTCCACTGCGAGCGGGAACAGGTCGGGGCACTCCCAGATGCCGCCTGTCGCGTTCGCGGGGCCGAAGTCGCTGAGGTGGGTCCAGTTCTTCAGGTCGTCGCTGCGGTAGATCACGACCTTGTAGTCGAGCGCCTCGACGGCGACCATGACCCAGTACGACTCGCCCGTCTCCGGGTCCTCGTACCGGAACACCTTGGGGTCGCGGAAGTTCGCCGAGTCCCGGTCGAGCACCGGATTGCCCTCGTACTTGGTCCACGTCATGCCGCCGTCGGTGCTGTACGCGAGCGACTGCGCCTGCTTGCCGGCGTGCGTCGGATGCGCAGGCGTGTAGGCGCTCGTATAGATCGCGACCATGGCCGGGTCCTCGGCCGTGCCGAACCCGCTCGTGTTGCCCTCATCGATCACGACGGACCCCGAGAAGATGTCCTCGATGGCAGTGCCGTCCTCATCGAAGGTCTGCGGGATGGCGATCGGCTGCTCCTCCCAGTGCACGAGGTCGGTGCTCGTCGCGTGGCCCCAGCTCATGTTGCCCCAGCGGGTGCCGTACGGGTTGTGCTGGAAGAACAGGTGCCAGGTGCCGTCGTCGTACACCATCCCGTTCGGGTCGTTCATCCAGTTCTCCTGCGGGGAGAAGTGCAGGGCGGGCCGGTACGGCTCGTCCGCCGGGTGCACCTCGGGATCCGCCGCCGCGGCGGGCGGAACGCCCCCGAGCGTGGTGGCTGTCGCCGTGGCGGCGACGATCGCGATCGTTCTCCATCTTGATACCGTCGTCATCGACTGGTTCGCCCTTCGTTGCGCGGGTCACGCCTCACGGGTGACATCGTTGTCAGAACGCGGGCGATGCTACGCAGTGTCCAGCGGACAAATCAACCACCCCGCACGCGGGATGAACACTCCGCGTCAGGCGACCCGAGGCTGGTCGGTCGCCGTGCGCAGCAGCGCGCCCTCGTGGCGCACGGTCGCCGCGGCGACGGTCATCGCTCCTGCGAGGGCCGATGACCATGCGTCCGCGGTACCGGGCATCCCGTTTCGGACGATGTCGTCGATCACGGCCGCGAGCGTCGCGTCGCCCGCGCCCATCGTGTCGATCACGGGTCCCGGCAGGTCCACGATCCCGGCCTGCACCTCGAGCCGGCCGTGGTGCACGGCGGCGCCGTCGCGACCCGCCGTCGCGAGGACGGCGGTCTCGTGGGCGGGCGGCGCTCCCGAGCCGGGTCGGAGCCGGGAGACGAGCTCTGCGAGCGACGCGTCCAGCAGCAGCGCCGCGTCCTCGTCGCCGACCTTCACGAGCAGGGAGCGGGCAGCGGTGCGTTCGAAGTTCGACTGGAAGCGGGCACGGTCGTGGAGCATGCCCGAGCGGGGATTGCCGTCCACGACCAGCCGCTGCTCGGGATCGCGGATCGCCTCCAGGAGGTCGGCGACCTGGTGGTCGTCGTCGAACGGGAAGCAGCTCACGGCGACGACATCGGCCTCGTCGAGCGCTGCGCGTGCCGCATCGTCGAACCGGAACCGGCGATGACGTGCCGCGTGGTTGAACTCGTACCTCGGCTCGCCGTCGGTGCGGTCGGAGATCGCGCGCGCGGTGCCGTGCGCGGAGCGGCACTCGACCATCCGGACGCCGTGGTCGTTCAGGAACGTCCGGATCCGACTGGCGGGTTCGTCGTCGCCGAGCATCGTGATGAGCGTCGGGCGGTGTCCGAGGACCGCGAGCCCCACCGCGACGTTCAACGCGGCACCACCGACGAATTCGCGGGAGCCGGTGGCGTCGCGGAGCTCGTCGATGAGGGCGTCGCCGACGACGGTGATCCGGGCGGGGGTGAGGGCGGGGGAGGTGGGGGGCACGGTCATCCTTCTGTTCGGGGCGTGATCTCGCCGGAGCCGCGCGCGATGAGGCGGGTTCGCACGACCGAGCGCGCAGCGGGTGAGTCATCGCCGTCGAGGCGCGCGAAGACGCGCTCCGCAGCGATCCGCCCGATCTCCTGGGGGTTCTGCGCGACCACGGTGACCCCCGGCTCGAGCAGGTCGGCGAGCGGCACGTCGTCGAAGCCGACGAGCGCGGTGTCGCGGTGTCGACCGAGTTCGCGGAGCGCCCGGATCACGCCGATCGTGACGAGGTTCTGGCTGGAGAAGATCGCCGTCGGCGGGCCCGGGCGGGTGAAGAGCTCGATCGCGGCGCGTCGGGCGGCCGCCTCGTCGTGGAGATCCTCCACGACGGGGATGTCGCGGGTGGCGACCCCGGCGGAGCCGAGCTCGTCGAGGAATCCCCGTCGGCGCTCTTGAGCGGTGCGAATCGTCGAACGGTCGCCGAAGTAGGCGAGTCGGCGGTGTCCGCGCTCGAGCAGGTGCCGGGTGGCCAGGGCGGCGCCATCGCGATTGTCGCTCACGACGGTGTCGGAGGTGACGCCGGCGGGCTCCCGGTCGACGAAGACCACGGGTGTGCCGCGTCGCAGTTCGGGCGCGAGGTAGGACTGGCTCTCGGAGACCGTGGTGAGGATGAGGCCGTCGACGCGGCGACGGAGGAACGCCGATACGGCGGCCTGTTCGCGCGCCGGGTCGTCGTCGAGGCTCGAGGCGAACACCGCGACGCCCCGGCCGAGGGCCACGTCTTCGACGGCTCGGTGCACTGCCCCGGCGAACGGGTTGTCGACACTGCCGACGAGCAGGCCGAGCGTTCGCGACCGGCCGTCGGAGCGCCGCAGGTTCCCCGCGTGCAGGTCGGGCTCGTAGTCCAGGGAGCGCGCTGCGGCGAGCACCTTCGCCGTGGTCGCGGGGGACACGTTGGGCTCGCCGTTGATGACGCGCGAGACGGTCTTCACGCCGACGCCGGCAAGGGCGGCGACATGCCGCATGGTCGGCCGTGCGCGGGCGGGCTCAGGCGCCGCGCCGCCGTTTGACAACGGTGTCACGTTTATATCTCCATCGACGGGTCGTGTCTTGACTATACACATCGTCATGCACTAGACCTGCCGTGACATCGTTGTCACCGAGGGTGACGATGCCCCACACCAAGAGGAGATTCCCGGATGAATCACGAAAGCCCCGGCGCGATCCGCCGCCGACTGGTCCTCGCCGGCTCGCTCATGGCGAGCGCAGCGCTCGCCTTCACCGGATGCGCCTCGTCGGGCGCCTCCGGCGAGAGCGCGAGCGGCGCGGAGGGCGAGACCATCAGCGTCTCGCTCATCACGAAGACCGACACCAACCCGTTCTTCGTCGCGATGCAGGAGGGCGCCAAGACGGCCGCCGAGGACCTCGGCGTGGAGATCACGCTCGCCGCAGGCAAGGAGGACGGCGACGAGGACACCCAGATCCAGGCCGTCGAGAATGCGATCTCGCGCGGTGACGCGGGGATCCTGATCACCCCGAACGGCCCGGCCGTCGAGGATGCGCTCGTCAAGGCCCGGGACGCGGGCCTGTACGTCATCGCGCTCGACACCCCGCCCGGCGACCCGGAGTCGGTCGACATCACCTTCGCGACCGACAACTACCTGGCCGGTCAGGAGATCGGCAAGTGGGCCGCGGCCAAGCTCGACGGCGAGAAGGCCACCATCGCCATGATCGACCTCTTCGACGACAAGATCGTCTCGGTCGATGTCGCACGCGACCAGGGCTTCCTCGACGGCATGGGCATCGACCTCGCCGACGAGTCGAAGAACGGCGATGAGGCGCAGACGGGCGAGTACTCGGGCGGCGAGTACGAGATCGTCGGCAACGAGGCATCGCAGGGTGCCGAGGACGGTGGCCGCACCGCCGCCGAGACGCTCCTGTCGAAGAACCCGGACATCAACGTCGTCTACACGATCAACGAGCCGGCCGCATACGGCGCGTACGAGGCCTTCAAGGCCGCCGGCGCGACCGACGACCTCGTCGTCGTCTCGGTCGACGGCGGCTGTGCCGGCATCGAGGCCGTGACCGACGGCGTCATCGGCGCCACCAGCCAGCAGTACCCGCTGAAGATGGCCGAGCTCGGCGTCCAGGCCATCCACGATCTCGTCACCACCGGCGAGACCCCCGAGGTCAGCGAGGGGCTCGACTTCTACAACACCGGCGTCGCGCTCGTGACCGACGAGCCTCAGGACGGCGTCGAGTCGATCGACACCGCCGAGGCGAGCGAGATCTGCTGGGGCTGATCCGGTGACCCCATGAGCGGGGCGGGCCGCCACGGATGACTCGTGCCCGGTCATCTCGACCACCCGCCCCGCTCATGCCCGGATCGCACCCGAACCGCCATTTCCGAACGGAGCCCACGTGACTCAGCACACGACCGAGCCGCCGACCTCGGCGCTCGACCTGGCCGAGGAGTTCCTCGACCGAACCACCCCGCTCAGCCGCATCCGCAACACGCTGCACCGGTACCCCGCGATCAGCCCGGCCATCGTGCTCGTCGTCGCCGTCATCGTGTTCGGGCTGCTCAACGAGCGATTCCTGAACCCCGCGAACCTCTCGCTCATCACCCAGCAGGTCGCCGTCGTCGGCACGCTCGCCGTCGCCCAGACCCTCATCATCCTGACCGCCGGCATCGACCTGTCCGTCGGCGCGGTCATGGTCCTCAGCTCGATGGTCATCGCCCAGTCCACGGTGCAGGCCGGCCTGCCCGCCGTGCTCGGGCTCGCCGCCGGCCTGGCCGTGGGCCTCGCCGCGGGCGCCCTCAACGGCGCACTCGTCACCCGGCTGAAGCTGCCGCCCTTCATCGTCACGCTCGGCACGTTGAGCATCTTCCTCGCCCTCACGCTGCTGTACTCCGGCGGGGCGACCGTGCGCGGACGGGAGATGCCCGAGCTGCTCACCTGGACGGGCGCGACGTTCCCCGTGTTCGGCGTGAACTTGACGGTGGGCGTCGTGATGATGCTCCTGCTCTACGTGGCGGTCGCCTTCATCCTCCAGAAGACGGCCTGGGGTCGGCACGTCTACGCCGTCGGCGACGACCGGGAGTCCGCGCGCCTCGCGGGTATCAGCGTCAACCGCGTGCTGATGAGCGTCTACCTCGCGGCCGGTGCGATCATCGCCCTCGGCGCGTGGATCCAGATCGGCCGCTCCAACGCCGCATCGCCGAACGCGGGCGCCGACCTGAACCTGGACTCGATCACCGCGGTGGTGATCGGCGGCACCAGCCTGTTCGGCGGTCGCGGCATGGTCTGGGGGACGCTCCTGGGCGCGCTCATCGTGGGCGTGTTCCGCAACGGCCTCGCGCTCGCCGGACTCGACGTGCTGTGGCAGACATTCGCCGTCGGCGTGCTCATCATCATCGCCGTCTCGGTCGACCAGTGGATCAGGAAGGTACGCGCATGACCACCCGCACAACCCCGAGCACCGGAGTCGAGCCCGAGGAGGGCGCCGCCGACGGCCGCGTCCCCATCCTCCGCGCACGCCGCCTCGTGAAGACGTTCGGCCGGGTGGTCGGTCTCGATGGAGTCAGTCTCGAGCTCTACCCGGGTGAGGTCCTCGCGGTCATCGGCGACAACGGAGCAGGGAAATCCACGCTGATCAAGTGCCTGACGGGTGCTGAGATCCCGGACGAGGGGCAGATCTGGCTGGAGGGCGAGCCCGTCCACTTCAAGCGGCCGCAGGATGCCCGCGCGGCCGGGATCGAGACCGTCTACCAGGGCCTCGCGGTCTCGCCCGCGCTCGACGTCGCGGCGAACCTGTTCCTGGGCCGGGAGATCAGGCGCAAGGGAGTCCTGGGCTCCGTGTTCCGCATGGTCGACCAGAAGGGCATGCGTCAGCGCGCACGGGACGAGCTGTCCTCGCTCGGGATCTCGACCCTGCAGGACGTCACCGTCCCGGTGGAGAACCTGTCAGGTGGACAGCGGCAGGCGGTGGCGGTCGCGCGCGCCGCGGCGTTCGGGTCGAAGGTCGTCGTCCTCGACGAGCCGACGGCGGCGCTCGGCGTGCGCGAGTCCAACCAGGTGCTCGAACTGATCATGAGCCTGCGCGATCGGGGGATCCCGGTGATCCTCATCTCGCACAACATGCCCCATGTGTTCGAGGTCGCCGACCGGATCCACGTCCAGCGCCTCGGCAAGCGCGCGGCGACGATCACGCCCCAGTCGCACTCGATGACCGATGCGGTGGCGATCATGACGGGAGCGAGCCGCGGATGAGCCTGACCCAGACCTCGACGTCGGTGGAACTCGTCGCCGAGTTCACCGCGCGGCCTGGCAAGGAGGCGGAGGTGGAGTCGCTGCTGCGCGATCTCACGATCGCGGTGCGGGCCGAACCGGGATGCCTCGTGTTCGACGCGTACGTGCTGACCGATCCGCCGGCCGTCGCCGAGGTGGATCCGGACTGGACGGCGGTCGGGACCCGCTTCGTCGTCGTCGAGGCGTACCGCGACGCGGCCGCCTTCGCGGAGCACCTCGCCCAGCCGCACGGCGCGGTGTTCAACGCCGCCCTCGGGCCGCTCATCGCCGAGGCGAACGGGTCCGAACTGCGGTTCCTGCGTCGAGTGGCGTGAGCGGATGCGGCAGCCGTCCGGCTCGGTCGGGCGGCTGCCGCGCCTCCGTGGCGCGGCGCGCAGGCGCGCCGGTCAGTCGGCGCGCCAGGCCACCTCGAACCGTTCGAGCACGATCTCGTGCTGCTCGGTCCACTCGAAGCCGAGGGTCGCCGTGACCCGCTGCCAGTAGCGGCGGTGGTTCTCGCGCCATGACGCGAGCGAGCGGTCGTCTTCGCCCTCGTCGTACGCGAACCGGTCGTCGACCTCGTCGAAGGCGGCAAGGCGCAGTTCGGTGCTGCGCAGGATGACGCGTGGCCGGCCGGTCGAGTCGCACGCGATCCAGTGACCGCCGATGCGTGGGAGCGGCTGCCCTTCGGCCGCGAACTCCGCGACGAGGGCTGCGGTCGCCCGTTTGGTGCCGTCGAGCACGAGCCCGAGCAGCTCGTCGGTGAGTTCAGGGTGGTCGCCGAACACCTCGACGGACGGCGGCTCGAGGTCGGTCGCGCGGTCGGGGTGCGCGCTCCGGTACGCCTCCCAGAGCGCGTGCGCGGCGGCGTGGTCGACGGGTGCGTTCGGCATGTGTTCAGTCTGGCAGCGACGGATGTCACGGCCCGCCGTCGCGGGTCGGAAACCTGGGCTCGTCGGCCACGACCTGCGCACGCTTCCCGAACGCCCGTTCGTGCCGGTCGATCGCGCGACCGGGAGCAGCCGGCCCGGATCGCGGCGGGCGGGCGGCGAGCCGCACGAACCTTCTGAACCGCCCGATCTCCTTCCTGATGAGCCTCCGCGGCTGAGTCCTGACATCGCCGCCTGAAAAGTTGCAACCAAGCAGTTGCGCTAAAGTCGAAGAAGTGCAATCCTGTGGTTGCAAGACGCGGATGCTGCGGCATCCCGTCCCACGTCAGCAGCCCGAGAAGGAGAGATCATCGTGACCATGACCGACAACCCGGCATCCGTCATCGACGAGGGCACGTACACCGTGCGCCGTACCATCCGCATCGCCGCGCCCATCGAGCGCGTGTGGCGCGCCGTCACCGAACCCGAGCACATCTCGCAGTGGTTCGGGCGAACCGTGCTCGACGGCTCCGGCCCGGGCGCGCAGGGCACCATGACGTTCCCCGACTACGGCGCCGTGCCCATCCGCGTCGAGGCGATGGATGCCCCGCACACCGTGACGTATCGCTGGGGCAACGATGATGCCCTCGGCCACCTGCCCGACATCGTCGACGACGAGACCTCGACGGTCTTCACGTTCACCCTCGAGACGGTGGCCGACGGCACGCGGCTCACCGTCGTCGAGACCGGCTTCGACCGCACGTCCGACCCGGCCGCGAACCTCGCGTCCCACGGCGAGGGCTGGGTCTCCGAGCTCGACAAGCTCGTCGCCGTGCTCGAACGCGCCGAGGGCGCCGCGTGACCACCGGAACGCTGGTTCCGGTGTTCGCCGCGCTCGGCGACGAGACCCGGTGGAGCATCCTGGCGGCACTCGGCGAGGGCGACGCCTCGGCGTCGGCCCTCGCCGGGCGCCTGCCCGTGACGCGGCAGGCCATCATGAAGCACCTCGCCGTGCTGCAGGAGGTCGGCCTCGTCGAGTCCGAGCGGGTCGGCCGCGAGGTGCGCTACCGGGTGATCGGCGCGCAGCTGAGCGACGCCGCCCGTCGCCTCGACGCCATCGGGGCCGAGTGGGACCGCCGCCTCGCCGCGATCAAGCAGATCGCCGAGGGGCTCTGAGCGCGAGCGCTCACTCCGGCCGGTTGCCCGAGACCGCGCCGATGGTGAACGACGTCGTGACGCCCTCGTACATCACGTGGGCGACGAGTCCGTCGACCGCGTGCCGCAGCGTGTGGCAGTGGTCGCTCCAGATGCCCGGGTTGTCGGCGACGAATGTCACGTCGTACGCCTCGCCGGGGTGCACGTCGAGCGAGTCGACGACCCACGGGCTCCCGGATGCCGCGATCCCGTCCCGCGAGAGGACCACGACGTGGTGCCCGTGGAGGTGCATCGGGTGCACGTCGCCGGAGTCGTTGCGGACGTGCATGACGACCACGTTCCCCTCGCGCACGTCGAACATCGGCATGTCGGGGAACATGCGCCCGTTGATGGTCCAGAAGTTGCCGGGCCGGCCGTCGATGATGCCGAAGCGGCGGGCGATGACGTAGTCGAACTCGCGGTCGGGGTCGGCGGTGCCGAACGCGAGCGGCTCGGGGCTGCCGTAGGCGAGCAGGTCGAGGGTCCGCGAGGGCTGCGCGGCGGGTGGGGGCACGGATGCCGCCGGGCCGCCGACGATCACGCTGCGGCCGCCGGTGTGCAGGCGCACGGCGGAGCCGTCGTCGGGTGCCCGCACCGCGACATCCGCTCGACCGCCGGCGGGGATGAGCACGCGCTCGCCGTCGACGGGTGTCGGCTCGTGCACGTCGTGCCCGTCGGTCGCGACGACCCGGAACGGCATCGCCGACCACACGGCGGCGGTGCCCTGGTCGGTGTTGATCACGCGCACGCGCACCGTCGTGCCGGGTTCGGCCGCGACGCGGGCGTCCTCGGCGCGGCCGTTCACCGTGTGCCGCCCGCCGTACACGTGCAGCAGCGCGGTGGCCTCGGCGTCGGTCGCGACCTCCGGGAGGTCGGCGGGTTCGATCACGATGGCGCCGAGCAGCCCGCGCTCCACCTGCACATGCGAAACCTGGTGCGAGTGGTACCAGTACGTGCCGGCATCCGTCGCCTCGAAGCGGTACACGTGGCGCCCTCCCACGGGTACGGCGTCCTGCGTGATGCCCGCGACGCCGTCGGCCGCGTTCGGCACGTCGATGCCGTGCCAGTGCAGCGTCGCGCCGTCGGCCACCGACTCGTTCACGAACGTCACCTCGACGAGGTCGCCCTGCCGGGCGCGCAGCTCCGGCCCCGGCGACGTGCCGTTCACGGTGTAGCCGTCGACCGTGCGTCCGCCGGGAACGTCGATGCGCTCCTGCCGCGCGACGAACTCGACCCGCACGTCGGCATGCCGATCCGGGTCGGCGGTCAGCGCGGTCACGTCGGTCGTGCCCGGGCTGCCGGCGACGGATGCCGCTCCGCCCGCCGCGTGCGCGCCGTGCCCCGCCTGCTCGGCGCCGAGGTCCATGACCGAGTACTCGCCGAGCAGCGTGGAACTCCACGCGAGCCCCGCCGCGCCGAGTCCGGTCGCGACCGCGACGCCGACGGCGACGCGTCGCAGCAGCTCACGCCGCGACCGCACGTGAGGTCGCCTCCTCCGGGGCGGACTCGCCGCGAGTGCGACGCATCCGGAGGGCGGCGACGGACGCCGCCGCGACGACCGCGAGCGCGTTCGCGCCGTGCACGAGCCCGAGGTAGGGCAGGTCGGTGACGGAGAAGCCGAGGGTGACCTGCAGCGCCACGAGCCCGAGGACGATCGCCGCCCACATGGTGCTGCCGCGCTCGCGGACGAAGAACGACACGACGAGCAGCGCGACGGCGACGAGCGGGATCACGATGCCGCCGACGAGTCCGTGGACCAGGAACCCGGCCTCGCCGACGCCCGCCGCCTGGAAGCCCTCGAGGAGCGCCTTGTCGACCACGCCGCCCTCCGAGACGAGGTTCAGCATGCCGCTGAACGCGAACGCGATCGCGGCGGCCTGGACGACGACCGCGCCGGCGACGGTCCAGGCGAGACCGGTGTACAGGGTGCGCATGATGCCTTCTCCTTCGTGCGGCGCCTCGTCGCGGCATCCGCTCGACCCCACGTTCGCCCGGCGCCGCCCGGGCCGGAACGCAGCCCGCCGGATGCCGCATGGCGGAGCACCGGACGCGTGATGGAGGCCAGCCGCCAAGGGGCGTCCCGGTTCGCCCCCTCCCGCGATCGCCGCGACAGGAGGACCATGGAACCGTGGACCGCAGGTGGGTGTGCCTCGCGACGTTCGGCCCCATCGGGGTCGCGTCCCTGGTCTACGTCGTCGTCGTGCGGGGCTTCCTCGACGCCGACAGCGACCACGGCCTCGCCTGGCCGCTGCTCGGCGCACTGCCGCTGTTCGTGTTCGGCATGTGGCTGCTCACCGTGTCGTCGTCTCGGGTCGCGGTGCTCATCGCGCTCGGGGCCACGTCGATGCTCGTCGGCTCGGCCTACGAGACCCTGGTGCTCCGCACGCCCGACCTGCTGACCGAGTCGTGGTTCCCGCTCTTCAACACCCTCGGCCTGACCGCCGACGCGCTCGCGACCTCCTCGCTGCTCATCGTCTTCGCGACCTTCCCGGACGGGGTCCCCGAACGGCGCTGGGAGCGCGTCGCGGTCCACTTCCTCTGGCTGCCCGTGCTCGTCGGCCCGTTGACCCTGCTCACCACCCCGCACGTGGTGATGTCGCCGTTCCTCGGCATCAGCGGCGAGGCGATCCCGAACCCGCTCGCCGTGCCGTGGCTCGAGTGGGCGGCGCCGCTCGTGCAGTACCTCGTGCTGCAGGCGTGGGCGGCCGTCGCGCTCGCGCTCGCGGTGCTCGTCTCCCGGGCCGCGTTCGGCCCGCCCGAGGTGCGGGCCCGCACGAGGGTCATGGCGCTGACCGTCGCCGGGGCCATCGTGGCGTTCCTGCTCTGGACGTTCGCGCCGGGCCTGTGGGGCGTCGGGCTGCTCGTCTACGCGTCGATGCTCGCGATCCCGGTCGCGGCCATCCACGGCATCCTCCGCTACGGCGCGTTCGACATCGGGCCGGGCGAACGCGGCGCGCGCGTCGAACGCTCGTCGAACCTGCTCATCACGGTCGTCTACGCCGCCGGGGTCGCGACGCCCGCCGTGCTGCTGACGCCACCGCTGCAGACGGTGCCGGCGATCCTGCTCACCACGCTCCTCGCGGTCGTGCTGCTGCCGGTGCGCACGTGGATGCAGCGTCGGCTGCACCGCGCCCTGTTCGGTGATCGCGACCGCCAGTTCGGCATGCTGAGCGAGCTCGGCTCCCGCCTCGAGCAGGCGGGCGAGCCGCGCGAGCTGCTCACCCGGCTCGCGGAGGCCGTGCGCGCCGGGCTCGACGCGACGTGGGTCCGCATCCGGCTGGCGGCAACGGATGGCGCGCTCGCCGATGCCCCCGCGGGCGTCGCCGCGATCCCCGGCGAGGCCGCCGGCACCGAGCCGGTCGAGTCGGTCGACCTGGTGCACGCCGACGAGACCCTCGGCCGGATCGAGCTCGGACCCCGCCGCCGCGGCGAGTACTCCGACGAGGAGCGGACGATGCTCCGCACCGTCGCGGGCCAGGCTGCGGCATCCGTCGCCAACCTGCGCCTCACCGCCCAGCTCGCCGAGCAGCTCGACGAGCTCACCGCCTCGCGCGAACGGCTCGTCGCCGCGCAGGACGACGAGCGGCGCCGCCTCGAGCGCGACCTGCACGACGGCATCCAGCAGGACGTCGTCGCGCAGATCGCCGGGCTTCGCCTCGCCCGGAACCGCCTGGAGCGCGGCGAGCTCACCGCCGACGAGCTGGCGGAGCTGCAGGACCAGGCCCGGGAGACGCTCACCGACCTGCGCGAGCTCGCCCGCGGCATCCACCCGCCGGTGCTGAGCGACAACGGGCTGGTCGCGGCGGTCGAATCGGGTGTGGCCCGGTACCCGATCCCGTTGACGGTCGACGCGGATGCCGCGGTGCGCGCCGAGCGCTACCCCGACGACGTCGAGACGACCGCGTACTACGTCGTGCGCGAGGCGCTCGCGAACACCGCGAAGCACGCGCACGCGTCGCACGCCTCGGTCGGGCTCGCGCGCGACGACGGGCACCTGCGCATCTCGATCAGCGACGACGGATGCGGCATCGGCGACGTGTCGCCCGCGTCGGCGACGAGCGGGGGGCTCGCGAACATCCGCGACCGGGTGGCGGCGCTCCGCGGCACGGTGCAGGTGGCGCCCGCCGTGCCGACGGGGACCACCGTGGTCGTCGACCTGCCACTCAGCGCGCCGGGAGCGTCGGGTGGCTGACGGGAGCGCGCTGCGCGTCGTCATCGCCGAGGACAACTACCTCGTGCGCGAGGGGCTTCGGCGCCTCCTGGAGGACTCGGGCGAGGTCGAGGTCCTCGCCTCGGTGGGCAACGCGACCGAACTGCTCGACGCCGTGCGACGGCTCGGTCCCGACGCGGTGCTCACCGACATCCGGATGCCGCCGGGCCACCACATGGAGGGGGTCGAGGCCGCGCACGCCATCCGTGCGACGGCGGCCTCGACCGGGGTCGTGGTGCTCTCGCAGCACGCCGACGAGAGCTACGCGCTCGCGCTGTTCGCCGACGGGTCGGCCGGCCTCGGCTACCTGCTGAAGGACCGGATCGGCGACCTCGAGGACCTCGTGCACGCGCTGCGAGAGGTGCGCGCGGGCGGATCGGTCATCGATCCGCAGATCGTCGACACGCTCGTGCGCCGGCGCAGCGCGAACGCCGCGAGTCCGCTCGCCGCGTTGTCGCCGCGCGAGCTCGAGGTGCTGCGCGAGATGGCGGCGGGCAAGACGAACGCGGGCATCGAGCAGGCGCTGTTCCTGTCGTCGTCGACCGTCGAGAAGCACGTCAACGCGATCTTCACCAAGCTGCGGCTGCCGGAGTCGGGCGTGCACCGGCGGGTGGCCGCGGTGCTGGCGTTCCTGAGGAGCGCCGAGGGGTAGATGGCGGGCGGTGGAAACGGCCGCTGTCCGGCCGTTTCGGCACTTCCGTCGGGCCTCGTCGGGTGTCGGTGGGTGCTGCTTGGATCGAGGTATGAGCAGCTCGATCGGCACCATCCTCGACGCGGCCACGGGCGACATCGGCGACGACTTCGACGATGCCGACGGCCTCCTCCGCGAGGCCCGTGGCGTGGCGGCTCCCGTCGGCCGGGGCGCTCAGCGCTCCCAGGCGGCGCGCTCCCGCGCCGCGAACTCGGCGAACGTCGTCGCGGGCCGACCGGTCAACCGGCGCACCGCGCGGTTGGGCAGGGCCGAGACGTTCCAGCGCACGACGCGGTGGATCATGCGCTGCACGGCGAGGTAATCCTCGGGCGCCCCGTTCGCGGCGAGACGCGCGAGGTACTCCCGCTCGCCCGGGCGCGCGTAGCGGATCTCCCGGCCGAGCACGTCGGAGAGGATCCGGGCCACCCGGCGGTACGTCAGGCTCTGCTCGCCCGACAGGGTGTACGCCGCCCGGAGGTGGCCCGGCCCGGTGAACACCGCCGCCGCGACCCGGCCGATGTCGCGCGCGTCGATGAAGGCCGTGCGCGATCGGCCGGCCGGCACGAAGATCTCGTCGTGGTCGCGGATGTCGTCGCGGTACGTCGTCGTCAGGTTCTGCATGAAGAAGTTCGGCCGCAGGAAGGTGAACGGCGCATCGACCTCGCGCAGGTACCGCTCGACGGCGTGGTGCGGGGTGGACCGGTTCGCCTGCACGCCCTGCAGCGAGAGGAACACGATCTGCCGGAGGCCGCGGCGCATCGCCGCGTCGATGAGCGGGAACAGGTACCGCTCCACGTCGGCGATGGGCGGCGGGCGCATCAGGAAGAGCCGGTCGCATCCGTCGAGCACCGCATCGAGCCGGTGCGCGGGCATGCCGAAGTCGAAGTGGCGGTGACGGATGCCGCGTGGCAACTGTGCGGCATCCGCCTCGGTTCGCACGCCCGCCACGACCGGCTCGCCGCGCTCGAGCAGGTGGTCGACCACGGCCGACCCGACGATCCCGGTGGCGCCCGTGACGAAGACGGCGTCGCTCGTCATCGCGCGCTCACTGCGGTCGGCCGACCCGGTCGAGGAGCGAGGCGAGCGTCTCGAGCTCGGCATCGTCGAGGGCGTCGAACGTCGGCAGCGCGTGCGCGACGAGCTCCTGCTCGAAGGCGTCGACCTGCTCCGTGGCCTGCGCGCTGAGGCGGATGACGCGGGACCGGGCGTCGTCGGGGTGCGGCGCCGATTCGACCAAGCCCTCCGCACGGAGGCCGTCGACGAGCTGCGTGACCGCGCCGGGGGTCAGGGCGAGCGCCGCGGCGAGGGCGCTCGGGGTCACCGGTGCGGGGCCGTGGGCGAGGTGGAACAGGGCCTCGAGCTGCGAGCCGGTGAGCACCCGCCCGTGGAAGGGGGTGCGCCGTCCGCTGCGGAGCGAACGACCGAGGGCGACCGTCCGCTCGATGACGCGGGCGACGTGCTCGCGGCGCGAGGTGTCGTCGGTCATGCGCTGACGAACGGCAGTTGGTGCACGTAGGTGCGGTCCTCGACCTGGCTCAGGATGAAGTCGGCGAGGTCGTCGCGGCTGATCTGCATGCCCGTGCCGACGCCGACCCAGCCGACGCGGTACGTCCCCGTGCCGGGGGTCTCGAGCAGTCGGGGGCCGCGGACGATGGTCCAGTCGAGGCCGCTGTCGCGGAGCACGCCGAGGTGGGCCTCGGCGTCGGCGAGGACGTCGCCGGCGAGGGTCTTGAGCAGCAGGCGCATGACCCGGTCGGCCGCCTTGGGGCGATCGTGCTGCTCGGCACGCAGGCCGCCGCCCGAGAGGGACACGATGCGGTTGACGCCGTGGCGCTGCATGGCCGCGACGATGTGGCGGGTGCCGTCGGCCTGCAGCGACGCCGGCGACCCCTTCACGTGGCCGAACAGGCTGAGCACGGCGTCGGAGCCGGCGACGGTCTCGTCGACCGCGGCGGCGTCGAGCACATCGCCGCGGATGACGGTGAGCCGATCGTGCTGCACCCCGAGGCGGGCGGGGTCGCGCACGAGGGCGCGGACGTCGAAGCCCTCGGCAAGGGCCCGATCCAGGACGCGGCGACCGGTCTTCCCGGTCGCGCCGAAGAGAGCGAGGGTGGTCATGCAGACAGTTTAGCCGCTAAAGCAACTGCCTGCGGCATCCGTTCGTCAGGCCTGCTCGAGTTCGGCGATGACGACCTTCTTCTGCTGCATCATCACCTGGACCTGCTCGGGCCGCCGGGTGAGCTCGTTCATGTTCGCGGGCAGGATCTGCCAGCTGACGCCGAACTGGTCCTTGCACCACCCGCACTGCTCGGCGTCGGGCACGTGCGAGAGGCGCGACCAGTAATAGTCGATCTCGGCCTGGTCGGCGCACGAGACGATGAACGAGATCGACTCGTTGAACGTGAAGAGCGGACCGCCGTCGAGGCAGGTGAACTCGACGCCGTTCAGGACGAACCGCCCGTTCACCACCTTGCCCGCCATGCCCCGGAAGTGCTCGTCGAGCGACTCGTCGGGATACTCGACGACCTCCACGATGCGCGAGTTCGGGAAGACGTCGACGTAGTAGTCCATCGCCGCGCGCGCCTGGTCCTCGAACCACAGGCACGGTTGGATCGGTGCGAGCTCGGCCATCGGGAACCCCCCTTGTTCGGAACGCTGCTCGGGGCCACGGTACGCCCGCCGCGTCCCATCCGCGCGGGCCTTCGCGAACGTGCGCGGCGTCGCTAGAGTCGAGGGGTGGGGGCGAAGCGAGGTTTGCTCGCGTCCGCGGCCGTGCTGGTCGCGGCTCTCGCGGGATGCGCCGGCGGGCCGCAGGCCGGGCAGACGCCCACGGCGGGCGCGAGACCGTCGCCGTCGGCGGATGCCTCGGGGCCGCTGTCCTGCGACGACCTCGTCTCCGGCGAACTCGTGGCCGCCGCCCTCGTCGGCGCGGACGGCGACCCGGTCGACCCGGTTCCCGCGGTGAACGGCACCGACGCGTTCACCGGCGTGCTGCTCGAGGGCGTGGGCGGATTCGCCTGCTCCTGGCGCGTCGGCTCCGGCATGCCCGAGTACCAGGCGCCGAGCGACTGGGCCTACCTGCGACTCGACGTGCTTCCGGATGCCGCGGGCGACTGGATGCCGCTGCAGCTCGGCGACGCGCCGTCACCCGACACTCGGGAGGTGGCGGGCGTGGAGGCCTCCGTCGCTGCGGGCGATGCGGGCTGGCTCCTGTCGGCGCCGGTGGGGGAGGACTGGGCGGTCGCGTCGATCACCGCCGCCGGCCTCGCGGGCACCGGCAGCCGGTTCGAGGGCATCGATGCCGAGCGGATGCTCGACCGACTCGCCGACGTCGCCGAGGCGGCGTTCGCGACGCTGGGCACCGCGCCGCCCGACCGGCTCGAGCGGCCCTCGGTCGAGCTGCGTGCGACGGATGCCGCGTGCACCGGCGCGCTCGACCGCGACGGCATCGTGGACGCGGCGCAGCTGCGGGTCGGCACGACCGTCGAGTACCTGATGACGGATGCCACGGCGGAGCCGCCCCGCGACTTCGCCGCCGCCGTGCACGCCGCCGCGCGCACGTTCGACTGCGAACTGCGGGTCGACGGCGGGACGGTGGTGACCGTGACCGCCGCACCCGGGTTCGGGCCGCTCATGGACGCCTTCCGCGCCCCCGACGCCGACGTCGCGTTCGACGGGCTCCCGCTCGACGGTGCGCCGTCCGGCGTCGAGGCCTCCGCTGTGGTCGAACGGCCCGCGGAGGACCCGGCGGCGGTCGCCGTCGTCGCCGTGGGCGATGCGCTGTACCAGGTGCGCGGCGAGCGCGTGGAGGAGGTCGCCCGCGCGATCGCCGCCCAGTCGCGATGACCGCGGCCTAGGCGGCGCGCACCGCCGCGAGGCTCTCCCGCACGATCGCGAGGCCGCGACGCAGCTCGTCCTCGGTGATCGTGAGCGCGGGAAGGAACTTCAGCACCTCGTCGTGCGCGCCCGACGTCTCGATGACGAGGCCGCGCTCGAACGCCGCCTTCGACACGCGGCCCGCGAGGGTGCGGTCGGCGTCGCAGGCGATGCCCATCATGAGGCCGCGCCCGCGGACGACGAAGTCGAGGTCGGGGTGCTCGTCGGCGATCCGCTCGAGCTCGGTGCGCAGTAGCTCGCCCTTGGCCGTGACCGCCTCGGCGAAGGCGGCATCCGCCCAGTACGTCTCGAGCGCGGCCCGGGCCGAGACGAACGCGAGGTTGTTGCCGCGGAAGGTGCCCGTGTGCTGGCCGGGCTTCCACACGTCGACGCCCGGACGGAGAAGCACGAGCGACATCGGCAGCCCTGAGCCCGAGATGGACTTCGAGACCGTCACGATGTCGGGCACGATGCCGGCGTGCTCGAACGCGAAGAAGCGGCCGGTGCGGCCGACGCCCGCCTGGATCTCGTCGAGGATCAGCAGGATGCCGCGGGCCTCGGTGATCGCACGGAGCCGCTGGAGCCATTCGACGCGGGCCACGTTGATGCCGCCCTCGCCCTGCACGGCCTCGACGATGACCGCCGCCGGGAGGTCGAGACCCGAACCCGGGTCGTCGAGCTGCTTCTCGAGCAGGTCGAGCGTGTCGACGTCGGCACCGAGGTAGCCGTCGTACGGCATGCGCGCGACGTCGTCGAGGCCGACGCCCGCCGCCGAGCGGTAGTGGCTGTTGCCGGTGACCGCGAGCGCGCCCATGCTCAGCCCGTGGAAGGCGTTCGTGAACGCGACTATGGTCGACCGGCCGGTCGCCTGGCGGGCGACCTTCAGCGCCGCCTCGACGGAGTTCGCGCCGGTCGGGCCGGTGAACTGCAGCTTGTGGTCGAGGCCCCGCGGCTCGAGGATGAAGCGCTCGAACGCCTCGATGAACGCCCGCTTGGCCGAGGTGGCCATGTCGAGGCCGTGGATGATGCCGTCGCGCTCGAGGTACTCGATGAGCGCCCGCGTGAACGCCGGGTTGTTGTGCCCGTAGTTCAGCACGCCCGCGCCCGCGAAGAAGTCGAGGTACTCGCGGCCGTCGGCGTCGACGAGGGTCGATCCGGTCGCGCGGTCGAACACGGTCGGGAACGCGCGCACGTACCCGCGCACCTCCGACTCGCGGCGGTCGAAGACGTCCAGGTCGGTGGCGCTGGTCGTGACGCTGCTCATGGCAGGCGGTCTCCTCTCGAGGAAGGTGGCGGTGCATCGACCCTACGGCCTCAGCCCGGGAGCGCAATGTGGGAGGGGGTCAGCGGGGGCGCAGCTCCGCTTGGGCCGCCACCACGGGAAGCAGTCGCGAAGCGACATCCGTCAGCGTGACGATGCCGAGCAGGGTGCCCGCGCGCTCCACGACCGCGAGTTGGACCCGCTGCTCGCGCAGGTCGCGGAGCAGCTCGTACACCGGGGTCGCCGCGTCGACCCGGTACGCCGGCCTCGCGAACGTGTCGGCCCGCGTGCCATCGGCCGCCTGCAGCGTGTCGCGGACGTGGACGAACCGCGTCACGCGACCGTCGGGGTCGCGGACGAGGATGCGCAGATGCCCCGAGGCCAGCGCGGCCGCGCGGACGTCGGCGACCGTGGCGTCCGCCCCGACCGCGGCGGGCTCGGCGTCCGGGTTCGCGATCTCCCCGACGGTGAGCTCCTGCAATCCGATGACCTCGGTGATCTGCGTGCGCAGCTCGGGCTCGAGGACGCCCGCCTGGGTCGAATGCTCGACGAGCTGTCGGATGGTGTCGGCGTCCCGACCGCCCACAGCGGCGCGATCGACCGGCTCGACGCCCGAGCGGGCGACGAGGCGGTTGGCGATGCGATTGACCCAGACGAGGAACGGGCGGAAGACCCAGATGAAGCCCCGCGACGGCAGGGCGATCGCCTTCGCGGCGAGCTCCGGATGGGCGATGGCCCACGACTTGGGCGCCATCTCGCCGATCACGAGGTGGAGGAAGGTCACGAACAGGAGCGACAGCGCGAACGCTGCGCTGCCGGCCAGCCAGTCGGGCACGCCCCACGAGGCGAACGCCGGGCCGAGCCATCCGTCGACCGCGGGTTTCGTGACCGCGCCGAGCGCGAACGTGCATGCCGTGATGCCGAGCTGCGCGCCGGCGAGCATGATGGTCAGCTCGTTCATGCCGCGCAGCGCCGCCCGCGCGGATCGGCTGCCCGAGGCCTCCTGTTCGAGGCGGTGGCGGCGTGCCCCCATGAGCGAGAACTCGATGACGACGAAGAACGCGCTGAGCGCGATGAGCGCGATCGTGATCGCGACGACGGCCCCGGCGCTCATCGCTCGCCCTCCTCTTCGACGACCCTCGCCTTGATGACGGAGGGCACGTGACGGTCGACCTCCGCGACCTCGATGAGGAGGTGGCGGCGCCCGGGCTCGTCCTCCGCGAGCTCGGCACCGGTCGTCGGCAGGTCGACGCGCACGGTCTCGCCGACCTCGGGAAGGCTGCCTTCCTGCGCGATGATGAGGCCCGCCATCGTCTCGTAGTCGCCGCGCGGCAGGTCGCGGTCGATGATGCGCTCGACCTCGTCGAGGTGCAGGTCGCCATCCATGACCCAGGCGCCGTCGGCGTCGAGTTCCGCGCCGACCCCGGCGGGGGTGTCGTGCTCGTCGTCGATCTCGCCGATGAGCTCCTCGGCGAGGTCCTCGATGGTCACGATGCCGCTGAAGCCGCCGTACTCGTCGATGACGCAGGCCAGTTCGTTGTGCGACTCGGTGAGTGCGGCGAGTGCGTCGGGAAGCGGCATGAGCGTCGGCAACACGAGCGGTTCGCGCATGACGGCCGTGACCGGGCGCGCGTCGTCCGGCTCGGCGGCGAGCACGTCGGCGAGATGCACGACGCCGACCGGCTCCTCGCCCTCGCCCAGCACGGGGTAGCGCGTGTGCCCGCTCGCCATGCGAGCGCGCATCTGTGCGATCGTCGTCTCAGGGCCGGCGACGTCGACCCGGACGCGGGGGATCATGGCGTGCTCGACATCGCGCTCGGGGAAGTCGAGGACGCGATCGAGGAGGATCGACAGCTCCGCGGGCAGGTCGCCGCTCGCGCGCGAGTCGTCGATGATGTGCTCGAGGTCGGCCGCGGTCGCGCTGATGTCGATGTCGTGGACGGGCTCGACCCGGATCAGCCGGAGCACTGCGTTCGAGGCGTGGTCGAACAGGGCGATGAGCCATCCGAACACCGCGAGGTAGGCCTGCGTGGATCGTGCGAGCGCGCGTGCGAGGGGTTCCGGGTTCGCGATGGCCAGGTTCTTCGGGTACAACTCGCCGAAGATCATCTGCACGACCGTGGCGAGCGCGAGAGCGAACACGGTGCCCACCGCGATGCCCGTCGTGGTCGGAACGCCGACCCCGCCGAGCAGCATGCCCAGCGACTCGCCGATGAACGGCTCGGCGACGTACCCGACGAGCAGGCCGGTGACCGTGATGCCGAGCTGCGCCCCCGACAGCATGAACGACGTGCGCTTCGTCACGGCGAGGGCCCGCGCGGCCTGAGCGTCGCCGGCTTCGGCTCGAGCGCGGAGTCGCGCTCGGTCCACCGACATGTACGCGAACTCCTGGGCGACGAAGTAGCCGTTCGCCGCGATGATCGCAGCGGTGAGCAGGAGTCCCAGCAGCAGGAGCAGCAGCGCGGTGATCATCGCGTCACCGCCGGAGACCCGTGCTCGGATCTATGGCTGGGATCGTCGGCCGGGGGTGTGTCAGCGGTCGCGGGTCCGCACGTCGCGGCGGGACCCTCGGTGGTGGTGGGCACGGTGTGCTCGTCGCCTCCAATGCGAATGTGTGCGGCCCAGCGTACGAGCGGACGCTTGAAGGCGGCTGTACGGACCGAGCGCTGATCGTCCGAGGGATGTCACGACGGGTGCGCGGCCGGTGTCTCCATGTCACGACGAACGAACGTTGGAGGAGACATGACCACCACGAGGATTCCCGCCACCGAGGTCACCGGGCTGTACGGCGCGTTGGTGAAGTTCGCGATGCGGCGGATGGTCGGCGATGTGCCCGACTCGATCGGGGTGCTCTGGCACAACCCGCGGGTGTTCACCGACCTGATGGGCATCGGTCGGAAGTCGGAGCGCTGGGACGCGCTCGACGAGCACCTCGCCGTGTTCGCCCGCATGGCCGCGGCGGCCGAGGTCGGCTGCAGCTTCTGCCTCGACTTCAACTACTTCATGGCGCACCACCGCGGGCTCGACGAGGAGAAGGTGCGCCAGGTGCCCGGATGGCGGGAGGCGTCGGTCTTCAGCCCGCTCGAGCGCCGCGTGATGGAGTACGCCGAGGCGATGTGCCAGAGCCCGCCGGCCGTGAGCGACGAGCTGTCCGACGCCCTGCTCGCCGACCTCGGTCCGGCGGCGCTGGTCGAGCTCGCGGCCAAGGTCGCGCTCATGAACGCGACGGCGCGCATGAACCTCGCGCTCGGCATCCGCTCGGACCACTACGCCGACGCGTGCGGCCTGCCGCCGCTCGCGGAGCGCGCGGCCGTGGCGGGGGCGGCGTAGGGTGACGCGCATGAGCGCCGACCCGTTCGTCACGCACCGGAACCTGCTGTTCACGGTCGCGTACGAGCTGCTCGGCTCGGCCGCCGACGCGGAGGACGTGCTGCAGGAGTCGTGGCTGCGCTGGTCGCGCGTCGATCGCGCGGAGGTGCGCGACCCGCGCGCCTACCTCGTGCGCATCGTCACCCGCCAGGCGCTGAACCACCTGCGCACGCTCTCGCGCCGCCGCGAGGACTACGTGGGGGAGTGGCTGCCCGAGCCGGTGCTGACGAGCCCGGATGTCGCCGACGACGTGGAACTCGCCGAGTCGCTGTCGATGGCGACCCTCACGGTGCTCGAGACCCTCGGCCCCGCCGAGCGGGCGGTGTTCGTGCTGCGCGAGGTGTTCGACGTGCCGTACGACGAGATCGCGGATGCCGTCGACAAGACGCCCGCGGCGGTGCGCCAGATCGCGCACCGGGCCAAGCAGCACGTCGCCGCCCGCCGGCCCCGCGTCGAGGTGGCGCGGGCGGAGCAGGAGCGCGTGCTCGAACGGTTCCTCGACGCGTTCAACACGGGCGACCTGCAGGGGCTCATGGACGTGCTCGCACCCGACGTGGTGTCGGTCGCCGACAGCGGCGGCAAGGTGCGCGGCGCGGCGCGGCGGCCGATCGTGGGCGCGGAGAAGCTCGTCGCCTACCTCGCGGGCTCCATCCGCAAGTACGCGGTGGCGTACCGGGCGGTGCCCGCGTGGGTGAACGGCGGACCGGGCGCGCTCGTCGAGGTCGACGGGCAGCTCGTCGGGGCGCTCAGCGTCACCATCGATGGCGGGCTCGTGACCCGCATCTACTCGGTCGCGAATCCCGACAAGCTGGCGCGGCTGGGCGCCGAGGCCGCGCTCGCGCGCTGACGGATGCCGCGCCGCCGCCGTCCGCGAGTTCATGCCGGGTGCACCGTTCGACGCTCGCAGCGGTTCGGCATGCATTCACCGGCTCGTCGCGCGGTGCGCGGCGCGGGATGCGGCCCGCTGCGGCGGGCGGCGACGGCGGGACGCGTCATCCGCTCATGGTCGCCGCGGTGGCAGCCCGCCGCTGCCCGCCGCCTCGATGAGGACCTCGAGGGCGTCGGCGACCTCCGCGGGGCGCTGCAGGTGGCCGAGGTGCGCGAGCTCCATGGTCTGCGTGGCCCAGCCGAGCGATTCGGCCAGCAGCCGCTCGTCGGCATAGGCGTCGCCGAAGGCGAGGTACGCCGCCCGGAGCCCGTCCGTCCATCCGGCAGGCACGTCCACGGCCGCGCCGAGGTACGACGCCGGCACGCGCGGCGTCGCCGCGTGCACCCGCTCGAACGTCGCCGCGTCCGGGAACAGGGCGCGGACGGTCTCCGGCGGCCACCACTCGGTCCAGCGGGGGAGGGTGTCGTCGACGACGAGCGGGCGGAGCAGCCGGCCGAGGTCCGGGCGCACGGCAGGCACGACCCCGCCGGTCGGAGCGGGGAGGACGGCATCCATGAACACGATCGAGGTCAGCGCACCGTCGGCCACGAGCGCCGGGACGTAGGTGCCCGCGTTCGAGTGGGCGACGCCGATGACGTCGCCGCGCTCGCCGATGGCGGCACGGTAGGCGGCCAGGACATCCTCGGCGGTCGCCGCCGGGCCGGCGTCGGCGACCCGCACGGTGCGCCCACGACGCTCGAGCACCTCGGCGAGCGGGTCGAACGCCGCGGCCGGGAGGAAGACGCTCCCGAGGAGCACGAGGTCCGGCATGCCGCGATGGTAGCGAAGGCGCGCGGATGCGACGAGGGGCCCGGGTCGCCCCGGGCCCCTCGTTCGGAACCGTGATGTGCCGAGGCAGCGCCTACTTCTGCACGAAGGCGAGCAGGGCGCGGGTGACCTCGTCGGCGTGAGTCCAGAGCAGGCCGTGCGGCGCGCCCTCGATCTCGACGTACTCGGCCGACGGCAGGCGCTTCGCGAACTCGCGCGCGGTGGCGTCGATCGGCAGGATGCGGTCGGCGGTGCCGTGCAGGATCAGCGACGGCACGTCGACCTTCTCGATGTCGCCGCGGAAGTCCGTGAGCCAGGACTGCACGACGGCCGACGAGGCGAACGAGCCGGCGGATGCCGCGGTGTTCCAGCTCGCGCGGACCGCGGCCTCGCCGATGCGGGTGCCGAGGTTCTCGTCGAGGTTGTAGAAGTCCTGGAAGAACTGGTCGAACCAGGCGTAGCGGTCGGACTTCGCGGACTGCTCGATGCCGGCGAACACGTCGGCGGGCACGCCCGTGGGGTTGTCGTCGGTCTGCAGCAGGAACGGCTCGAGCGAGGCGAGGAACGCGGCCTTGGCGACGCGGGCGGTGCCGTAGGTGCCGAGGTAGCGGCCGACCTCGCCGGTGCCCATCGAGAAGCCGACGAGGATCACGTCGTTCAGGTCGAGGGTGTCGAGCACGACCTTCAGGTCGGCGGCGAAGGTGTCGTAGTCGTAGCCGACGGTGGGCTTCGACGAGCGGCCGAAGCCGCGGCGGTCGTACGTGATGACGCGGTGGCCCGCGTCGAGCAGGGCGGCGGACTGCTTCTCCCACGACTCGCCGCTCAGCGGGTAGCCGTGGATGAGCAGCACGGGCTGCCCCGCGCCGTGGTCCTCGTAGTAGAGGTCGATGTTCGCCGAGTTCTCGGTTCCGACGGTGATGTACGGCATGGGGTGCTCCTTCATCGAAATGCCTAACCGTATGAAATGTTCTTGATGGTTAGTGCGTTGTCGACTGTAGCGCAGCCAACCGCGAAAGTATTCCAAGGGGGTTAGAATTCGATGACGATCCAGCAACACGGGGGTGACCAGATGACGACGGATGCGGCGCGCGCCCTCGCCGAGCACTCGCTGCTGCTCGACCTCGTCAACTCGCGCCTCCGCTACCCCGACCGGGTCGCCGACGAGCTGGGCGACGACGCTGCGGCATCCGCCTGGCTCATCGCGCACGGCGGCACGGGCGACCCCGCCGAGATCGCCGACGCGCGTGCGGTGCGCCCGCTGCTCGTCGACGTGCTGCGCGGCGAGCGCCCGGTCGAGGAGCTCGCGCCGTGGGTCGGCGCGGTGACCCGCCGCCCCGCCCTCGGTCCCGGCGGCCTCGAATGGCACGACGACCTCGACCCCGGCCGCCGCATCGGCGCGCGCGCGATGCTCGAATGGGCGAGCCTGCAGGGCCCAGAGGGGTCGCGCATCCGCCCGTGCGCGGCATCCGACTGCCAGCACTTCTTCATCGACACGAGCCGCGCGAACACGCGCCAGTGGCACTCGATGGAGACCTGCGGCAACCGCGCGAAGGCCCGTCGGCACTACGCGCGCACCCGCAGCGCGTGAGGGGCGCCGGCGCGTCGGCGAGAATGGAACCCGACGCGAAGGGGTTCGACATGGCTGACCACACGAGCGGTTCGACGACGGATGCCGCGGGGCCGGCGACACCCGCGACCGGCGCCGCGCGGCTCGCGCACGAGCCCGGCCACCACGCGATCGGCTGCCCCGAGTGCTTCGAGGAACTGCAGCGCAACCGCGACTGGTGGAAGGCCCGCCCCGAGGGGTCGCGGCTCGTCGGGCTCGTCGTTCCGCGCGACGACATGCCGCCCATCCTCGAGCAGCGCACCGACCTGACCCGGTTCGGCGTGCAGATCCTCGACTTCCGCTACCCGACGCCCGACGCACCCGAGTCGTGGGAGCAGCGACTCGCGCGCCTCTTCGAGACGCTCCGCGCGGGCGACGTCCTCGTCGTCGTCAACGAGCGCGCCCTCGGGCGCACGCCCGACGAGGTGGCCCGCACCATCCGCACGCTGCGACGACACGACCTCGTGGTGAAGGTGCTGAGCCATGGCGCGCCCCACCTCGAGGACGCGCGGGGCGAGGCCGCGGTCGGCTGAGCCGCGTCAGCGCAGCACGGTCTCCAGCCCCCGCGCGTCGAGGCGCGCGAGGTACTGGCGGGTCTCGTCGGCGTCGCGCGGCCGGTACACGCGCATCGCGTAGCGGAACCGTTCGCGCGGGCCGGTGCGGATGACGTTGCCCGTGGCCACGCACGTGTCGTCGCCGAAGTAGACGCTGACGGTCCCGTCGCCGTTGCGCATCATCTCGGTCCCGGCGATCGCGGTGTGGTCGCCGCCGGCGCGGCCGCGCTGGTCGTACTTGACGACCGAGTAGAACCCGTGCTCGGAATCGACCGGCGGCACGTCGAACGTCCAGATGTCGCATCCGCTGCTCGTGGCCACGCCCTCGTGGTACTGGCCGTGCTCGGGCGGCAGCCCGCCCCAGCCGAGGCGGGTGCCGAGCAGGTGCTGCTCGGCGTCCGTCGTCGCGGGGGTGCCGAACGCCCGGCTGAGGTCGGGCGCGGCGCCGGCCCTGCGCGCGAGCTTCGTGCCCACCGTGCGGCGGCTCGCGTCGTCGTAGTCGACGGGGAGGTACGCGTTCGCGGTGAGCGCCTCGACGCGCCGCAGGTCCTGCAGGCGGTGGGCACGGTCGCGCCCTCCGGCCAGCGAGGTGCGGCCGAGCACGTAGACGTGCGTGCCGCTCGACAGGTCGGCTCGCGTGAGGGTGAGCCGCTCGCCCGGGTAGACGACGCCGACGACGTAGTGCTGCTCGTCGATGACCTGGTCGACCTGGAACTCGTCGGACGGCTCGAGCGCGAACGTGGCCGCCTCGCTCACGTCGACGACCGCGTGCGAGTAGAGCACGTCGACGTTGGGGCGCACCGCGCCCGGGTGGGCCTCGTGCACCGGCACCCGGTCGTGGTGGAACGCGTTGACCGGCGCGCGGCCGAGCTGGGCGCGGAATCGGTGCGCGGTCTCGGCCTGCACGAAGTTCCTGGACGTGACCTTGTTCGACATCGGCGTCTTCCCCCTCGGTCCGCCGCCGGTCGCGGCCACCGGGACCAGTGTTCCAACCGGCGGCCGTCGCCGGAACCCCCTCGACGCGGGCTCGCGGACCCGGCGGTGTCCGGCGCAGGGCCTGGTCGCTATGGTGACGAGGGTGGTGACCAGCGATCGCGTCCTCGCCCGATGGCGGCTGCATTCGCAGTTGCTCGCCGCCCCGGTCGACGGCGCCCGGCAGGTGGTGTCGCGGCTGCTCGGCGTGCAGGCCGAGAATCCGTCGCAGTCGGCGTGGGCGGTCGCCACGCGCACGACGAACCCGCGGCAGGAGGATCTCGCCGACGAGCTCGCCGCCGGACGCGTGCTGCGTACGCACGTGCTGCGGCCGACGTGGCATTACGTCGACGCGGATGACGCGGCCTGGCTGCTCGACCTCACCGCTCCGCGAGTCCTGCCGGTGGTCGATGCGCAGTTCCGAGCGCACGGCGAGCGGATGACGCAGCTCACCGACGCGGTCACGTCGATCCTCGCCGACACGCCCGACCGCACCCGCGGCGACCTCGCCGCGGAACTTGCCGTGCGCGGGTTCGAGTTCGTCGGCATGGAGCTGATGCTGCTCCTCGCCGGCCTCGAGCTGCGGGCGCTGATCTGCAGCGGCGCCCCGCGCGACGGCGAGCACACGTACGCGCTGTTCGCGGACCGCGTGCCGAACCCCCGGCGGCTGGATCGCGACGAGGCGCTCGCCGAACTGGCGGTGCGCTACTTCACCTCCCACGGTCCGGCCACCGAGCGCGACCTCGCGTACTGGGCCACGCTGACCCTCACCGACGTGCGGCGCGGGATCGCGGCGGCGGGCGACCGGCTCGAGTCGTTCGAGCACGACGACCGCACGTACCGGCACGTCGGCGGAGCGGTGCCGACCACGGCGGAGCCGGCGGGGCACCTGCTGCAACTGCTCGACGAGATGTACCGCGGCTACCAGGACTCGCGCCTCGTGATCGACGCCGACCGCCTCCTCAGCCGCGGGCGGGAGACGGCCATCGGCATGGCGCTCGTCGACGGGCAGTTCGTGGCGGACATGCGGCGCACGGTCGGCGCGAAGTCCGTCACGTTCCCGCTGCGCCCGCTCCGGCCCCTGCAGTCGTCGGAGCGCGCGGCGCTCGACGCGGCGGCGGGCCGCTACGGCGCCTACCTCGGGTTGGAGCCGCGCGTGGTCGTCGAGGGCTAGCGCCCCTCGGCGGCGTCGGCGCCGGCCCAGCGCAGCACCCGCAGCGCGCGCAGCGTCGTCCACCGGCTCGGGTCGCCCTTGGCCTCCTCGAGCACCCAGGCGCGCAGGGCCGGGCGTTGCGGTCCGGCGGGCCATCGTCCGTCTGGCGCTCGCCGTGACCGGAGCAGGTCGAGGGCGGGGTCGAGCCGAGGGTCGGCCGGCCCGCCGTTGGCGCGGAAGTGCTCGAGCGCGCGGAGGACGTCGTAGTACCAGTAGGTGGGGAACGCGAAGTCGGTGTATCGCTCGTTCGCGACCTCGCCGGTCGACCTCCGCAGGTGGAGGTGCCGGTCGAGCAGGTACTCCTCGCCGGTGCCGATGACGTCGGCGAGCGCGGCATCCGTCGACCCGGTGGCGCGCTGGTACGCGCGCAGGCCCTCGAGCACGCACAGCGTGCTGTCGAACGACGAGCGCGGCGTGGGCCGGGGCTCGGCGCAGTTCCATCCGCCGTCGCTGCGCCGCTGCGAGATCAGGCGTTCGACCATGCGGTCGGCGCCCTCGCCGAGCACGCCGAAGAAGGCGCCGAAGGTCAGGACTCCGCCGTTCACGCACTCCTCGACCTCGCCGTCGAAGAAGGGGCTGCCCCCGACGTCGTCCGGCCAGCGCACGCCGTCGCGCACCTTCTCGATCGCCTCGACGACGGCGGATGCCTCGGGGTCGATGCCGAACCGGGTGAGCACCTGCAGCGTCCACATCACCGAGTCGCGTTCGAGGCGTTCGCCGTAGACCGCGCCACCCCAGTACCCGTCGGCGGCCTGCAGCGCGAGCAGGTCGGCGCCCCAGCCCTCGGTCGCGACGCGCGCGCGGTCGGCGGCGACCGCGTCGGCCGGTTCGTCGAGCAGGTCGCGTCGCACCTGCCAGGTGATCGCCGGGTCGGCGTCGAGCAGCCAGTCGATGACTCCGTCGTCCATTCGAGCATGGTGCCCGAGGCCACCGACATGTTGCGGAGGCGCGGCATCCGTCGGTCAGGTCTGCGCTTCAGCGACCGTCGAGGTCGCGCGCCACGTGCCGCCACGGCACGGAGGCGTCGGGCCGCGCCGCCGCACCGCGCGCCTCGCCGTCGCACCGGACCACGACACCCCAGTCGTCGAGCGAGGTGCCCGCCGCCTCGAGGCGGTCGCGCAACCGGCGGACGGCGCGGCGCGACGGTTCGCCGCGCACCGACACATGCGCCATGTGGGTCTCCGCGATCGCCGCGACCGCCCGCACCAGCGGCACCGGCAGCTCGAGCCGCGCGCCCAGCGACCGGATCAGCTCGGCGCCGTGCTCGGCGTGGCCGTGCGAGATGATGCGCCCGTCACGCGTCTGCGTGGTGTCGGGCTTGCCGACGTCGTGCAACAGCGCGGCCAGCACGAGGAGCGCCCGCCGGTCGACGTCGAGTCCGCGGTGGTCGGCGTCGGTCGCGGCGAGGTCGGCCGCCCAGAGCGAATGCACGAGCACGTCGCCCTCGGGATGCCAGACGGGGTCCTGCGGGGTGGCCGCGAGCGCCGCGAGCTCGGGGACGGCGTCGATGATCCCGGCGGCGCGGAGCGCCTCGGATGGCGTCGGCGCGTGCCGGGCGATGTCGAGCAGGGCGGCGCCGAGGGTTGCGTCGGAGCGAGGTTGCGTCACGGTGTCGTCGTGTCGAGTTCCACCCAGGCGATCAGGATGGGCAGGATCCCGTCGCCGGTCGTCGGGGGCGGTCCGGGCTCGAAGGGGATCGCCGCGAACCAGGCGTGCGCGAGGACGGTCGAGCCCATGGCGATCGCGACGACCAGGGTCCGCGCACGTGCGAGGGTGCGCATCGCGGCATCCTGCGTCTGGGAGTACTGCAACACGATGGTCATGGCGCGCATCACGACGAGCGCCATCGCCAGGTAGACCACCGCGCTCGGCATCAGGGTGATCGTCGTGCAGGTCGTGACCTCCGCGCCTCCCTCGGGGAAGGCATCGCTCGTGCACGAACCGCGTGACGCGTTCGTGAGCAGCCCGTAGGCGACGGCGGCGCCGACCGCGGTCCCGAGGAGGATGCGCGCGCGGTGGAACAGCGTCGCGCCGGCAAGCGTCGACAGGTGGGCGGGCGGCTGGACGGTGGTCTCAGGCATGCGGTCTCCGCGGATCGTAGGGCTGCGGCCATGCTGGCAGCGCGGTCGCGCACGGCACAAGAGCGCGCTGCGCAGCACGCGCGCCTGGAGCGGGCCGACGTCGCTGCGTCGCCCATCGAGCGCGAGTTCGCGACCCGCTCGTTCGTGGCCGACCTCACGACGATCCGCCCGGGGTGCGGCGCACTCGAAGGCTCAGTCCGTCGGCTCGTCCGCCACGTCGATGAGCACCTTGCCGACCGTGCCCGCCTCGACCGCGTCGTGCGCCTCCGCCGCGCGCTCGAGCGGGAAGCGCGTGATCGGCAGCCCCGCCTCCTCACCGACGGACAACGCCCCGTCCGCGACGGCGGCGGAGACATCCTCGGCCGCCGCCGCAAGCGCCGCATCACCGACCGTGTACAGCAGCAGGAACTGGTACCGCACGTTCAGTGCGAAGTGATGCCGCACGTCGAGCGACATCTGCCCGCCGCCATCCGTCGCGTACACCGCGACCGAGCCGTGGTTCGCGAGCACCTGCGCGTTCAACGCCGCATTGCGGGCGGGGGAGACCTCGACCACCTGGTCGACCCCGTCGGGGGCGATGGCGCGGATGGCGCGCGCCGCGTCATCCGTTCGGTAGTTCACCACGTGCTGCGCACCCGCCGCGGTCGCGAGCGCCGCCTTCTCAGGGGAGCTCACCGTCGTGATCACGCGGGCGCCCGCCCACCGCGCGAGCTGGATGGCAGCGTGCCCCACCGCGCCCGCCCCACCCGCGACGAGCACCGTGCGCCCCTCGAGCGCGCCCGGCGCGAGCCGCGACGGCCCGCCCTCGTGCACGGTCAGCGCCCGGTGCGCCGTCATCGCCGGAACCCCCAGCGACGCGCCCAGGTCGAAGCCCGCGGCATCCGGCAGGTGCACCAGGCGACTCGCGGGCAGCACCGTGAACTCCTGCGCCGTGCCCGTCGGACGCTGGTGCGCCGCGAGGAACACCCACACCCGGTCGCCCTCGGCGAACCCGGTCACCCCGTCGCCGACCGCATCGACGACGCCCGCGCCGTCCTGGTTCGGCACGACCTCGTCGAACGGCGTCGACCGGCCGGGCGACGCACCCGCGCGCGCCTTCCAGTCGGTCGGGTTCACGCCCGAGACGACGACGCGCACGCGCACCTCGCCGGCGGCGGGCTGCGGCAGGTCGCGCTCGACGAGCCGAAGTACGGACGACGGGCCGGTCTCGGAGTAAGCGATCGCACGCATGGTCATGGCTCCATCCTGACGGGTCTGCTCAGTTCATCTTCCGCCGGTAGATCGCGACCGCCCCGACGTAGGCGACCACGAGGATCCCGACGAGCCAGGCCAGCGCGACCCACAGGTCGCTGCCAACCGGCTCGCCCGCGAACAGCGCTCGCAGGGAGTCGACGATCGCCGTCACCGGCTGGTTCTCGGCGAACCACGCGACGGGCCCGGGCATCGAGTCGGTCGGCACGAACGCCGAGCTGATGAACGGCAGGAAGATCAGCGGGTAGCTGAACGCGCTCGCCCCGTCGACGGTCTTCGCCGAGAGCCCCGCGATCACGGCCAGCCAGGTGAGGGCCAGCGTGAACAGCGTCAGGATGCCGGCGACCGCGAGCCACGCCCCGACTGAAGCTCCTGTGCGGAACCCCATGATCAGTGCGACGCCGACCACGATCGCGAGTGACACGAGATTGGCGACGAGCGAGGTGAGCACGTGCCCCCAGAGCACGCTCGACCGCGCGATCGGCATCGACTGGAACCGTTCGAAGATCCCGCCCTGAAGGTCGAGGAACAGCCGGTACGCCGTGTAGGCGACACCCGACGCGACCGTGATGAGCAGGATGCCGGGCAGCAGGTAGTTCACGTACGACTCGCCGCTGCCGGTCTGGATCGCCCCGCCGAGCACGTACACGAACAGCAGCATGAGCGCGATCGGCGTGACCGCGGTCGTGATGATCGTGTCGGGGCTGCGGAGGATGTGGGTGAGCGACCGACCGGTGAGCACACCGGTGTCGCGGATCACGTGGGTGGTCATCGCGGGTCTCCTTCCGATGTCGCGCGCTCGGATGTCGCGCGCTCGGCGGGTTCCGGCTCTCCGACGAGCGCCAGGAACACCTCCTCGAGCGTGGGCTGCTTCTCGACGTACTCGACCTTCGCGGCGGGCAGCAGCCGCTTCAGCTCGGCGAGCGTGCCGTTCTGGATGATCACCCCGCGGTGGAGGATCGCGATCCGGTCGGCGAGCTGCTCGGCCTCGTCGAGGTACTGCGTGGTCAAGAGCACGGTGGTGCCGGATGCCGCGAGCCCGGTGATCGCCTGCCACACCTCGATGCGCGCCTGCGGGTCGAGCCCGGTGGTCGGTTCGTCGAGGAAGATGACGGGCGGGTCGCCGATGAGGCTCATGGCGATGTCGAGCCGGCGGCGCATGCCGCCGGAGTAGGTGCCGGCGCGGCGGTCGCCCGCGTCGGTCAGCGAGAACCGGGCGAGCAGGTCGTCGGCGATCGCCCCCGGCTCCTTCAGGTGCCGGAGCTTCGCGACGAGCACGAGGTTCTCGCGCCCGGTCAGCACCTCGTCGACGGCGGCGAACTGCCCGGTGAGGCTGATCGACTCGCGCACGTCGCCCGGCGCCGCGCCGACGTCGAACCCGTGCACCGACGCGGTCCCCGCGTCCGGCTTCAGCAGCGTCGACAGGATGCGGACGAGGGTCGTCTTGCCCGCGCCGTTCGAGCCGAGCAGCGCGAAGATGCTCCCGGGCTGCACGTCGAAGTCGACGCCGCGCAGCACCGGCACCTCGCCGAACGACTTCTCGACGCCCTGCACCCGGATGGCGGGGGCGGTGGCGGTTGCGGTGGTCATCGCGGTTCCTTCCGTTCGGCGTCGTCGATCGCCGTGATGAGGCGTGCGCGCTCCTTGTCGATCCAGCGGGTGCCGCCGTAGGCCTGGGCGAAGGTCTCGGCGAACTCCACGGGGTCGTCGCCGACGATCTCGCGGAGCGGCATCCGGTCGGTCGCCGCCCGCTCGAACAGGTCGGCGAGGTCGACGAACATCGTCACGAGCGTGTCGCCCTCGGTGATGCCGCCGTAGTACATGAAGTACCGGTGCAGGGCCTGCGCGGCGGCGCGGTAGGGCTCGGGGAGCCCGTCGATGCGAGCCTTGGCCTGCTTGTACTGCTTCTTCTGCTCGAGCGAGCCGGTGAGGGCTTCGATCCACTTGGCGGCCATGTCAGTCGTCTCCTTCGGTGTCGTCGTGGAGCTGTCCGATGCGCTCTGCGAGGAAGCTCCAGGTCCTCCAGAACTCGTCGAGGTACGCGCGCCCCTGCGGGTTGAGCGAGTACACCTTGCGGGGCGGCCCCTTCTCGGAGGGCACCTTCTCGACGTCGACGAGTCCGCGCTGTTCGACGCGGACGAGCAGCGCGTACACGGTGCCCTCGACGATGTCGCTGAACCCCTGCTCGCGCAGTCGTGCGGTGATCTCGTAGCCGTACGCCGGCCGGTCGGCCAGCAGCGCGAGCACGATGCCCTCGAGCGTGCCCTTCAGCATCTCGGTCATCTGCTTGCCCATCAGCGCCTCCTCTCGGTACTCGGTGTCACTGGGTACTGGTAGATAGTAAGACGGAGTACCGGTAGATAGCAAGACTGAATACCGAATCCGTTCGGTCGGCGGATGGATCCGCAAGCCCCTGCCCGCGATCAGGCGGCCCGCCTAGCATCGGGGCATGTTCTTCTTCGTCGGCGTCTTCCCGCGCGAGCGGCAGATCGCCGCCGCAACGCTGCGCTGCGAGCACTGCCACGAGGTGGCCCAGCAGCGATTCCTCGAGGCGGGCAGTCGCCTCTGGGTGTTCTTCATCCCCGTGTTCACGTTCGGCCGCACCTACGTGATGGTCTGCTCGAACTGCGGGTGGGCGACCGAGCTCAGCCGCGACGCGGCGATGCGCGCAGCGGCGGTGACCGGGGCGCGCTGACCGTGGGCGAGCGGATGACGCGACGCGGGGGAGTCCTCGCCGTGGCCGCGACCGCGTGGGTGCTGCTCGGGTGCGCGCCGAGCGGGCCGCCGTCGAGCGGGTCCGATGCGACGCCGGACCGACCCCCGGCATCCGACCCGGACGACCCGGACCGCACCGGCGGCTCGTTCGCCGCGGTCGGCGACTCGATCACGGATGCCGACAGCCGGAACTTCGCCGCCGGCGAGATCGGTCCGGCCTCGTGGGCGGCCTACGTCGTCGACGCCGGGGTCGTGTTCGCCGGCGGCTGGGCGGAGTGGGGTGCGACGACCTCGCGCATGGCGGACGCGGCCGCCGCGGTCGACGCGGACACGCTCGTCGTCCTCGCGGGGACGAACGACGTCGCGTTCGGCATCCCGTTCGCCGAGACGTCGGCGAACCTGGAGCGGATCGTGGACGCGGTCGGGATCGACGACGTCGTCGTCTCCTCGATCCCGCCCATGGACGCCTACCCGCAGGGGCCCGTCGAGTTCAACGAGCAGCTCGAGGAGTTCTCGGACGAGCGCGGCTGGCGCTTCGTCGACGCCGCCGCCGACCTGCGCACCTCCGACGGCACGTTCCGGTCGGGGATGTCGTTCGACGGTCTCCACCCGTCCGAGGATGGAGCCCGCATGCTCGGCGAGGCGATCGCCGATGAACTCGTCGCCGGCTGAGCCTCAGGCCGCTACCAGATGACGGCGATGGCCGCGTTGGCGAGCGTCAGCAGGCCGATCGGCCAGAAGATCGCCGGCGAGACCGATCCGCTCTTGCGCTGACGGGCGGCGCCGATGCCGAGCAGTGCGCCGATGATCAGCAGGATCACGAGCTTCGTGCCGATCTTGGCGTAGTTCAGGTCGCCGTCGAGACCCCACGGCGCGGCGAGCGCCAGGCCGGCGACGGCGGCGATCGCGAGACCCCAGTGCATGACCCGCGTGATGCCCCGCTTGCCGTTGACCAGTTCGACGACCCAGGCGCCGAAGAGGACGGCGAAGCCGACGAGGTGGATGAGCACGACGATATCGCGAAGGGTCTCCATACCTGCAGGTTACCGGGAACGGGCGGGCGGGCCGTGCAATGTTCGCGCGTTTGACAGCGTTCGCACTAGTGAGAATAATGGGTGCGACGACGAAAGGACTCCGCCATGGCCGACATCCGCCTCACCGACGGACACCTCGAGGTGGCACTCACGCGCCGCGAGAAGATCGCCGGCCTGCTCGGCGACCTCCGTGTTCCGGTAGCCGCTATCGGCCACGTCGACGTCGTCGACAACGCCTTCGACGCCGTCCGAGGGCTGCGCGCCCCGGGCCTCGCGATTCCCGGGCTCACCCGCGTCGGCACGTGGCGCGGTCGCGGTCGCCGCACCTTCGTGGTCGCGCGCGCCGGGCAGCCGGCGCTCGTGGTCGACCTCGAGGGGCAGCGATACGACCGGCTGGTGCTCTCGACGACGGATGCCGCGTCGCTCCGCGACCGGCTCCGGGCGGCGGTGCGCTGAGCGATGGCCGGCCCCACCGACACCGTCGAGCTGGTCCTGCACCCGGTCCGGCTCCGCATCATCCAGGCCCTGCTCGGCGGGCGCCGGCTCACGACCGCCCAACTCGGCGACGAGCTGCCGGGCGTGACGACCGCGACGCTCTACCGGCAGGTCGCCACGCTCGCGGAGGCCGGCGTGCTCGTCGCCGTCGACGAGCGCCGGGTCCGCGGCGCCGTCGAGCGCACGTGGGAACTGCAGCTCGACGCCGCCCGCATCACCGGCGACGACCTCGCCGGGATGACGCCCGAGGAGCACCGCCGCGCGTTCGCCGCGTACGTCGCCGGGCTGCTCGCCGGGTTCGACGGGTACCTCGCCCGCGGCGACGTCGACTTCGAACGCGACCGCGTCGGCTACCGGCAGGTCGCGCTGTGGATGACCGACGACGAGACGGACGAGTTCATCGCCGGCCTCCGCGATCTCGCCTCGCGCTACGCCGGCAACGGCCCGGGCGACGGCCGGGTTCGCCGCGTGCTGTCGACGGTCCTCATCCCCGACGCGACGGACGCCGACCCGGCACCCGCGCCCACCTCTTCCGCCTCTTCGACCTCGACGGGAACGACATGATCACCGCCTCGACCCCGACCTTCACCGAGACCGCCGTCGACGTCGCCGTCGGCGACGTGCGCCTCGCCTGCACCCTCGCCCTCCCCGCCGAAGCCCCGCGCGCGGCGGCGCTGCTCGTTCCCGGGTCGGGACCGGTCGACCGCGACAGCGACCACCCGCGCATGCGCCTCGGCATCACGCGTGAACTCGCGCACGCGCTCGCCGGTGCCGGCGTGGCGAGCCTGCGCTACGACAAGCGCGGCGTCGGCGCGTCCGGCGGCGACTTCCTGAGCGCCGGGCTCAGCGACAACACGTCGGATGCCGCTGCCGCCCTCGCCGCGCTCCGCGAGCGCCTGCCCGGGGTGCCCGTCGTACTGGTGGGCCACAGCGAGGGCGCGATCATCGCGACCCGCCTCGCCGCGAACGAGCCGGACCTGGCCGGCACCGTGCTCCTCGCCGCACCGGCCGTCGTGGGGGAGCGGATGCTCGCCTGGCAGGCCCGGCAGATCCTGCCGACGATGCCGAGGTTGGTCCGCGGCATCCTGCGGCTGCTTCGCATCGACCTCATCGAGAAGCAGCGCCGCAACGTCGAGCGCTTCCGGCAGAGCACGACCGACGTGATCCGGCTCGAGGGTCGCCGGGTCAACGCCAAGTGGCACCGGGAGCTCATCGCCTACGACCCGGCTCCGGACCTCGCGCGCATGTCGATGCCCGTCCTCGCGATCACTGGCGACCACGACCTCCAGGTCGACCCCGACGACCTGGAGCGCATCGCCGCGACGGTCGCGGGCCCCGTCGAGATCGACCGGCCCGAGCGCCTCACGCACCTGCTGCGACGCGACGCCGGCGACACCGCCTCGTTCGCGGCGTACCGGTCGCTCGTCAAGCAGCCCGTGGACCGCGAGCTGCTCGACCGGGTCTCGTCGTGGGTCGCGGCGCGCGGCCACGCGTCCGACGGGGGCGCGGCCGGCGCCTGACGGCTCTTGACGATCGCCGCTGCCGGGTCGAGGCTGATCGCATCCGTCATCCGCGAAGGCGCGGATCACACGGGAGGGAGCGACCTGCATGGACGTCATGACCGAGGAATCGACCGAGAAGATCGCCCGAGCGTTCTCGAGCCACCGCTTCGACGTCGCGCTGCCCCGCCTCGCCGACGACGTGATCTGGACCGTCGTCGGCTCCGATCCGATCGTGGGGCGGAAGAAGGTGAAGAAGGCCGTCGAGCGCACGGCGGCGCAGCTCGCGGAGGTCACGACCGAGTTCCAGCGGTTCCGCAGCGTCGTCGGCGAGGACAGCGTGGTGGTTGACAGCCTCGCGCGGTACACGGATGCCGCGGGCGACGTGTCAATCGTGGCATCCTGCGACCTCTACGACTTCGACGGCGACGGATGCATCACCGAGATCGTGTCGTACACGATCGAACTGCCCAGCTGATCGGGCTCCGGGGGCGCCGCTCGGTCAGAGCGGCAGTGCCCGGTCGTCGACGACGGTCTTCATGACCAGCGTCGACTGCACGCGCGCGACGCCCGGCAGTGCCGAGAGCTTCTCGTCCCACAGGCGCTCGTACGCGCGCAGGTCGGCGACCGCGACCTGCAGCAGGTAGTCGGGGTCGCCGAACAGGCGCAACGCCTGGGTCACCTCGGGGATCTCGGCGACCGCCGCGTCGAACGCGGGCACGGTGTCGCGGTTGGCCTGCGCCATCGTGACGAACACGAGCGCGCCGAAGCCCATGCCGACCGCGTTCGGGTCGATGACCGCCCGGTACCCGGTGATCGCACCGGACGCCTCGAGCGCCCGCAGCCGGCGGTGCGTCGGCGACATGCTGAGGTTCACCCGCTCGGCGAGCTCCGTGAGGCTCAGCCGGCCGTCGCGCTGCAGCTCGGCAAGGATCTTCCGGTCGATGGCGTCCACAACGTGAATTCTTCCACGAATGCCGCGCGGCGAGGTTGAATACGGCAGCGGCTGCTCTCGCGGCATCCGTACCGTTCTCGTGTGGACATGCAACTGCTGATCGCCGCCGCGGTGATGATGGTGCTGATGGTCGTGCTGCCCGGGCCCGACTGGGCGTACCTGATCGCGTCGGGGATGCGCGAGCGGAGCGTGCTGCCGTCGCTCGCCGGCATCCTGCTCGGATACCTCGCCACGGTCGCGGCGGTCGCGCTCGGCGTGGGTGCGGCGGTCGCGGCCCTGCCCGGGTTCATCGTCGCGCTGACGTTCGCCGCGGCGATCTACCTCACCTACCTCGGCGTGCGCGTGCTGCGGCAGCCGCCCGTCGCGGTCGCGGTCGCGGGCGCCGGCAGGATCGGGGGAGCGGTCGCGTCCGCCGCCGGCGACGTGCCCGCGGCATCCGCTCGACCGTGGCTGCGCGTGCTGCAGGGCGCCGGCGTCAGCGGGCTGAACCCGAAGGGGCTGCTCGTGCTCGTGGTGCTGCTGCCGCAGTTCACGGATGCCGCGGGCGCCTGGCCGATCCCGGTGCAGCTCGCGGTGCTCGGCCTGATCTTCGTCGGCGCGTGCGCGCTCGTGTACTCGCTCGTCGGCTACGGCGCGCGAACGGTGCTGCGGCTGCGCCCGTCGGCGATGCGGCTCGTCTCGCGCGTCTCGGGAGCGGCGATGATCGTGCTCGCCGTGGTGCTCGTGGTCGAGCAGGCGGCGCACCTCGTGGCGTGAGCCGCGGGGTGCCGCGCGACCGGGTTGGGCCGATCGCCGCGTCGCGGCCGGGAAGCAGTTCGTCCTCCTCGGAGTCGGTACCGAAGTACCGGGCGAGTGCAGCCGCGCCGTCCGCGCTCGGCCGGCCGGTCAGGTCGTGACGTCGCGCGGACGCGTCCGCCGCCAGGCGAGCACCGCCATGACGACCCAGCCGAGGGCGAGGACGGCGCAGCCGACGGCCCAGACGCGTGCATCTTCCGTCAGTCGTGTCTCCGGCCTGGTCAGTCGAGCTCGCGCAGCACGGTGGTGCGCTCGCTCGGGGTGTCGCCGGTGTTCACGACGCCCTGCGGTTCGATCAGGATCGCCGAGACCTCGCCATCCGCCTTCGGGCAGTGCTCGACGCCGCGCGGCACGACGTAGACGTCGCCGGGGCCGAGCTCCACGTCGCCGTCGCGCAGCTGGATCACGAGCTGACCCGACAGCACCATGAACAGTTCGTCGGTGTCGGGGTGCGAATGCCAGGTGAACTCGCCGAGGACCTTCACGACCTTGACGTCGTAGTCGTTCACGCTCGCGAGCCGGCGGGGTTGCCAGTGCTCCGAGAACGAGTCGAGGGCGGCGTAGACGTTGCGGACCTGAGCGCTCATCGTCCGATCGTCGCGCGGGGCGGCGCCGGTTCGCAATGCTCGGGTTCGGCGGCCTCGGGTTCTGGGGCCTCGGGTTCAGCGGCGGCGGGTTCGGCGGCGCGAACCTGCCGGCGGGCCGGCGCGTTCGCGATGAAGACGCCCGCCACGAGCACCGCGCCGCCGACCGTCTCCCACACGTTCGGCACCTGGCCGAGCAGCAGCGCCGCGGAAGCCATCGCCACGACGGGGGCGAGCAGCACCCACGGCACGACCGACGCCGAGCGGTTGCGGGCGAGCAGCCCGTTGAAGATCGCGTAGCCGATGAGGGTGCAGAGCCCGGCGGTGTACAGCGTCGAGAGGATGGGTCGCCAGCCGAACGCCGCGATCCCGGCGGCGATCGCGTCGGGGCCCTCGATGATCGCCGACAGGCCGAGCGCCGGAAGCGGCACGACGAGCGCCGACCACACGGTGAGCGACAATGCCCCGAACCGTCGGGCCGGTGCGACCGGCCCGGCCCGGCGCGCGATGACGTTGCCGACCGCCCACGAGAGCGCGGCGAGCAGGCACAGCACGACGGCGAGCGCCGGAGCGTCGCCGCCGCGTCCGAACGCCACGACGCCGAGCCCGACGGTGCCGATCGCGACGCCGGCGGCCTGCAGTCGGGTGGGCCGCTCGCGGAGCGCCAGCGCGGCGACGACGATGGTCAGCACGACCTGCGCCTGCAGCAGCAGCGCGGCGATGCCGGGCTGCAGACCGAGTGCGATGGACGTGTAGAGCAGCGCGAACTGCCCGAGGCTCATGAACAGTCCGACGCCCACGACGGTGCGCCAGCTCGCCAGCGGGCGCGGCACGACCACGACCGCGAGTGCGACGACGGCGAAGCGCACGGCGACGAAGAACACCGGGGGGATGCCGGCCATGCCCCAGTCGATCACGACGAAGTTGAACCCCCACATCGTCGCCACCAGCGCAGCCAGCAGCATGTCGCGTCTCGTCATGGCACTACTCCAGCGCGTGGCATCCGGAAGCACCAGCGTTCATTTCTTCATCTGAATCGGTAGCATCGCTGCATGATCGATCTCGAAGGCGTGGTCGCGCTGCGTGCGGTGGCCACGAACGGCAGCGTCGCCGCTGCGGCCGACGCGCTCGGCTTCACGCCGTCGGCCGTGTCGCAGCAGATCAAGCGCCTCGAGCGCGGCACCCGGGTCGCCCTCCTGGAGCGCGCCGGTCGCGGCGTCGTGCTGACGGATGCCGGTCGGCAGCTCGTCACGTCATCCGCGAGCGTGCTCGCCGACCTCGAACGCATCGAGGCCGACCTGCAGCTCGCCGGCGGGTCGCGAGCCGACAGCGCGGAGCGTCGGATCACTGGGGAGGTGCGCGTCGGCGCCTTCTCGACCGCGGTGCGCGGGCTGCTCGTCCACGTCCTCGCCGACCTGCAGTGTGCGCATCCCGACCTGCGCGTGCCGCTGCGCGAGAGCGAACCGTGGGAGACCGTCGCGCTCGTGGCATCCGGTCAGCGCGATCTCGGCATCGTGCACCGCTGGGGCGGCGTGGCGCTCGCGATGCCCGGGCACCTCGTCGAGACGCCCCTGTTCACGGATGTCGCGGACGTGATCCTTCGGCGCGAGCACCCGCTCGCCGACCGCGCCGAGCTGACGCCCGCCGACCTCGCCGACGAGCGCTGGATCGCGACCTTCGACTCGACCATCTGCCGCCAGTGGCTGCGCCGCCTGTTCGACGGCGTCTCGAACGCGCCGCGCATCGTGCACGAGTCGATGGAGTTCGAGAACCACCTCGAGCTCGTTCGCGCGGGCCTCGGGGTCGCCCTCGTGCCGCGCCTCGGCCGGTCGCCGCTGCCCGACGACCTCGTGGCGATCCCCACCGCCGACCCCGCATCGGTGCGCGACATCGCCGCCGTGCACCGCCGCAGCCAGGCGGATTCGCCCGCGCTGCAGGCGGTGCTCGACGCGGTGCGAGCTGCGGTGCGGGGGCGCGCACTGATCGGGCGTTGACACGGCACCGCGTTGCACGCAGGGTGGCTGCATGAACCGTCCTGTGCGGATCCTTTCCATCGACGGCGGAGGAATCCGCGGCTACATCCCGGCGCTCGTGCTTGCGGAGGTGGAGCGACGGGCAGGCGTTCACGCCGCGACGCTCTTCGACCTGGCCGTGGGAACGTCGACGGGGGCCATCATCTCCATCGGGCTCTCGGCGGGCATCCCGGCGACCGAGCTGGCTGAGTTCTACCCGCGATACGGCGCGCGCATCTTCGGTCCTGAGGCTGACACGTTGAGCGGGCGCGGGATGACCTTCTTCGATCGGATGAACAACGCCGGGCGGACGGTCGGCGCTCCATTCGGAGGAAACGCAAGGTTCGGCGGAAACGCCCGGCACGCTGCCGCGGGCCTGGAGGGTGTCCTCCAGGAGGTGCTCGGTGATCGCAGCGTCTCGAACGCAGGGCTCGAGCTCGCGGTCACCAGCTTCGATGCAGAAGCCAACCGCCCTGTCGTCATCAGTCGGCGAGACGCGGTCGCCGACCCCACGTGGGATATGCCGCTCTGGGCGGCGGCTCGCGCGACGTCGGCCGCCCCGACCTACCTGCCCCCGTACGTGCGCGAGTGGGCTGGTCGAGAGTGCCGCTTCATCGACGGCGGGGTCTGGGCGAACAACCCTGCGGGCGTCGCTCTCGCCGAGTCGTTGCCGCTGACGGCGGCTCGCGGGTTGACCGGGGACTCCGTCGTGATGCTGTCGCTCGGCACCGGTGTGCCGAAGAGCTCGGCAGTGTTCGACGAGACAGGCAGCTGGCTGGGATCGGCGCAGGACCTGGTGAGGATGGCGACGGCCACCACGGCCGGGCACACGCTCGCGGTCCGGGCGCTGGGCCCCTCGCAGGTCACCCGACTCCAAGTCGAGGACGATCGCGTCGCGGGGAAGATGGACGACCCATCGCCTGCTCGCCTCGGCATCCTGAAGGCCGCGACCGACGAACTGCTTGCGCGAAGCGGCGCCGCGATCGACGCCGTGCTGGCACGACTCCGCGCGAGCTGACGTCGGACTTCCGGAGCTATGGCGACCGTCGTTCGCTCACGCCCCGGAGTTGCTCCGGCAGCCCCTTGAGCGCCTCGACGATGTCATTGAGTGCCTGCGTGTCGAATCCGTTTTCGGCGAGCGTCATCGCGCCGTCGCCTGCGCCGCCGATGCCCGAGAGCAGGCCTCCCCAGGCCGCAAGACGCCGGGAGGCCAGGTCAGGCCCGAGCTCGAGGATCTGCGGCAGCCTCGTGACGAAGTCGTTCACCCGCAGCGCGACATCGAGCGCGTCCACCGCGAGGCTGGCGAGTTGCTCGGGCTGGACCCATCCGCGCGCTTCGCCGACGACCGGATCGGCGACCAGCCACTGCCGGCCGTGTTGCGTGTCGAACGCCATGAGCAGCCGGCGGCTCAGGTCGCCAGCCGTACTCGCTTCGAGCATGGAGTACACGTCCGGCCAGTGTCTGGCGAGGAGCCCGGCCAGCGCATCGCCGTAGTCGGCTCCGCCGAGCACCGAGAGCAGGCCCTCGGGAGCGGAATCGATGCAGGCGGCGTGCAGATCGAGATCCTCAGTGGCCGCGATCCGGTAGACGCAGAGACGCACGGGCAGGGCGGAACCCGAGCGGTCCTGCAGTTGCAGCAGCAATTCGCTGAACCATTCGAAATGTTGGGCCTTCAGCCCCGGACCTATCTGTTCGACCTTCCCTCGCTCCGGAGGATCCTCCACGGCGGCGAACAACAGGCGTGGCGCCCGCGGGTCGTCGAGTTGCAGGAATAGTGGATCGCAGACCTTCATTCGCTCGTGCATTCGGGCACCCCTGCGCCGAGTTTCGCGTGGCGGTGTGGCCTTCGGCACGCAACTCGGTCCAATTGTCCAGCGACGGCCGCCGGCCACGGTTGAGGTGGATGTCGTGCGCGGTCATGCTGGTCGTATGGCCCGCCATTCGGGTTCGGACCGCGACCTGGCGATCTACGAGGCGCAGCGCGCGCACGAGCTCGAGCTCAACAAGGCGACCGCTGCATTCGAGCATGCGGTGTCCTCGCCGCTGTTCCTCCTGAACGGCGGCGCCGCCGTCGCGTTCCTCACCCTGCTGGGCGCCGTGTCGGCGCCCGACTCGACGCTCGCACTGCGGGTCGAGTTCGTCGCTCCCGCGGTGTTCGCCTGGGTCCTGGGTCTGACGGCCGGAGCGGCGTGCGTCGGCTTCGGCTACCGGGCGCAACGCGAGTTCACGAAAGCGGTCTCGTTCCGGCGCAGGCACTTCGAGCGGGCGCTCGTCGACCGCTCCCCACTCGACTTGGGGCCGCTGGCTGAAGCGGACGAGCTGATGCGCGCGGGTAAGCGCATGCAACGGTGGTGGTGGCGGATGTACGTGGTGAGTCTCGCGTTCTTCGTCGTGGGGGTCGCGGTCGCCACGCTCGCGGTGGTCCGACTACCGAGTTGACCCTCGGCGCTCAGCCGGGCCCGCGCCGCCCGAACACCCCCGCGAACACCGCATGCAGCAACGGCACGACGGATGCCACGATGAGCGCCACACCCCAGCCGGGCTCGTCGTCCCGCAGCAGGATGCCGCCGAGGAAGAGGCCGACGAACACCACCGCCGACACGATGCGGCCGGCGACGCGCTCGAGGCGTGTCATCCGCTGCTCGATTCGAGGCGACTGCGCAACGAGCCGGCCCGACTCGACGCGGTCGACCAGCCCTTCGAGGCGGCCCGGCAGCCGCCAAGCGGTGCCGGCCACCGACAGTGCCTCGCGCCCGACGGTCTGCACGAGGCCGCCGCGCTGGTCGCGCAGCAGCTGCGCGGCGTAGGGCTCGACGGCGTCCCACAGGTTGAACTGGGGGTCGAGGGTGCTGCACATGCCCGAGGTCAGCGACATGGCGCGGATGATGAGCAGGAAGTTCTCGGGCAGCTGGAACGGCAGCGACCGCACGACCTCGCCGAACTCGATCGCGAAGCTGCGCAGCTCGCGCTCGTCGACCTGGGCGAGCTCGGCGAAGCCCATGCCGCCGAACCGCGCGAACAGCTCGGTCATGGCCCGCTCGAGCTCGTACGTCTCGGCGGTCGGCAGCAGGAAGCCGACGCCCTGGATGGCCTGCACCAGGCGTTTCCCGTCGCGCGCGGCGACCGCGAGCATGAGCTGCTGCAGGCCGCGGCGCAGGCCGTCGGGCACCTCGCCCATCATGCCGAAGTCGATGAAGGTGAGCTGCCACGCCGGCGCCGCGGCATCCGTCGCCCCGAGCGATGGCGAAGCCGAAGCGGATGCCGCGGGCCCGGCGACCGGCGTCACGAAGATGTTGCCCGGGTGCGGGTCGGCGTGGAAGTACCCGTCGCGGAACAGCTGGTCGAACATGACGGCCGCGAACTGGTGCGCGACCTGCTTCGGGTCGATGCCCGCCGCGACGAGCGCCGCGCGGTCGCTGATCTTGATCGCGGTCACGTCGGCGAGCGTGAGCACGCGGCGGGTGGTGCGCTCCCAGACGACCTCGGGGGCGGCCACGCGCGGGTCGTCGGCGAAGTTCGCGGCGAACCGCTCGGCGTTCTGCGCCTCGTGCAGGTAGTCGATCTCCTCGAGGCTGGTGGTGGCGAACTCCTCGACGAGCGCCGGCAGGTCGACGCGGTTCGCGACGAACCGCACGCGGCTCAGCCATCCGGCCACGCGGCGCAGCGCCGCGAGGTCGACGTCGACGATCACCTCGATGCCGGGCCGCTGCACCTTGACGACGGCCTCGTCGTAGCCCATGTCGCCGGCGTCGACGGGTGCGAGCCGGGCGCGGTGGGCTTGGCCGAGGGATGCCGCGGCGAGCGGCGTCGGGTCGAACGACGCGTACGCCCGCTCGAGCGGCACCCCCAGCTCGGCCTCGGCCAGGCGCCGGATGTCGTCGAACGGCACGGGCGGAACTTCATCCTGCAGCCCGGCGAGCTCACGCGTGATCTCGGGCGGCAGCACGTCGAGCCGCGACGACATGTACTGGCCGACCTTGATCATGAGGCCGCCGAGGTCGACGGCGAGCACGTGGAAGCGCTGCGCGATGCGCGTCATCCGTGCCGTGCGCCCGCGGGCGACGAACTTCGTCAGCCCGAAGCGGGTCAGGACGAGCTCGTACCACCACGTCTGGACGATGTAGCGCGCGGCGAACCGCAGGATCCTCCGGTAGCGGGCGCGCGTGTTCCCCACATCGGGCATCCTGCCTGTCGGATGCCGACGTGTCGAGGCCACCGAGCGTCAGTCCTGGGCGAGGATCGAGTAGAGCCGTCGACGCGCCTCGTCGAGGATGTCGACCGCCTGCTGCACCTGCTCGGGCGTGCCCGTGCGTCCCACCTGGGCTGCGGCCTGCGCGAGGTCCATGCCGGACTTGGCGAGCGGCCCGGCGTGACCGAAGTCGCGACGGCTGCTGCTGCCGCTGCTGGTGCTGCCGGTCGGCCACGGCGCGCGGTCAGCGGATGACGCGGCCTCGGCCCTGCCCATCTCGGTGAGCGTGTACGTCTTGCGGCCGCCCTCCTCTTCGGCGGTGATGAGTCCCTCGTCGGCGAGCAGCTGCAGCGTCGGATACACCGAGCCCGCGCTCGGCTTCCACACGCCGCCGCTGCGCTCGGAGATCTCGCTGATGATCTGGTAGCCGTGCATCGGCTTCTCGGCGAGGAGCGCGAGCACCGCTGTGCGGACGTCGCCCTTGCCCATGCGCGGCGCGACCTTCTGCTCGAACATGCCGCGCAGCTGCTCCATCGCCTCCCACAACCCCTGGCCGGGGCCGCCCTTGCCGCCCCAGTTGCTCGAGCCGCTGCCGAACGTGCTGCCGAATGGATCGCTCATGATGACCTCCCTGAACCGGGGCCCTGATCGGGTCTCGACGATATGTCAACGATATATCGGTGAGTGACTGCGGTGGTCGTGAATTGGCTGGGAGACCCGGGCGTCCTAGTTGGCGTCGTCCATGCCGGTGGCGTGCACGGATGCCCCGTGGCATCCGGCCTGCTTCCAGTCGTAGTCCTCGCCGAGCGGTTGGTCGGGGGCGCCCCACATGGCCTCCTCCCACCCGGGAGTGCGGGCGTCGTTGAAGGCGTCGAGCTCGTCGACCACGTCGAACGTGTCGCCGTTCTCCCAAGTCTGCCATATTGCGACGTAGGCAGCCTTGAACCCCTTCTCGGCCATGCACACGGCGTCGAGGTGATTCTGCATCAGGATCGTTTCGACATCGACGTCCCCCCACTCCTCGACGAACTCCGCTGACGGCCGCGGAATCAGGGCGAGGTCGGAGGTCTCGTCGTACACGGTGTACCCCAGGATGGTGGCGATGCCTCCGGGCTCGGGTTCGACCGCAGCGGCTGCCGGTGCCGGCGACGCACTCGGATCAGCTCCGGTGGTCGACGGCGTCGGGACCGCCGCCGAGTCGGGCGCGGGCGGTGACGTGTCCGAAGCCGACGCGAACGCAGCGGTCTGCTGTTCGAATCCGTTGATCTCGGCGACGGCGGCCGCGGTGAGCACCCCGCCGGTTCCGAGGACGATGGCGGCGCCGACGGCGCCGACCGCGAGCGCGACGCGGTGGCGCGGTGTCCATCGCTTCGTTCGCTGTTCCTCGCGGCGTCGTTCGTCGTCGAGCAGGTGCTGCAGGTTCATCGGGTTTCCTCTCCGGCGGGTAGGGATGCCGCGGACGCTGCCGAGGAACGGCGCACCGGGTTCGACCAGTAGGCGGCAGCGGCGAGGCAGAGGATCGCGACGCCCGTGCCGATGGCGTAGGCGGCCGTTTCAAGCCACGTCACTCCGTTGATCACGAGGAGCGCGGTCGCGCTGATGTAGTACAGCGCCTGAACGCTCTTCGCGAAGATCAGCACCCCGGTGACGGCGAGCACCGCCGCGCCCCAGTGCCGGGTGCGTCGGTGCCCGAGCAGCGCGACGGCGATGAGCGCGACGGAGCCGAGGGCGATGGTGAGCGCGGCCGAGTCGGGAATGGAGCTGATGTCGTCGATCACCAGTGCACGTACCTGCCGGGCCGCGATGAACGCGCCGACGGCGACCTGCACGACGCCGATGACGGCGACGGCGGCGAGGAGGAGCCCGTCGACCCGGAGCGGCACCAACCGGATGCCCTCACGTCCGGTGAGCTGCGTGCGCCGCCAGCTGAGATCGGCCGGGATGCCGCGAAGCATCCGCCCTCGGAGCGCTCGGGCGGTCGCACGCCGGCTGATACCGCTCTCGGCTGCCCACGTCGTGTGCTCGTGCAGATCGGAGAGGATCTCCTGCTGCCGGCGGGCGGCGATGACCGGGTCGAGCCCGGCCGTGTACCGGAGCGACCAGCGCAGGGACGAGCGGGCCGCGCGTTCCACCGCGCGGCCGTCCAGGCCGGTCACGCGAGGGCCTCGCCGGTCACGGTGCCGCGCTGCTCGGCGCGGACGGCCGCGCGAAACGCGGCCTCGCCGGCCCCGGTGACCCGGTAGAGGCGGCGGCGCGGGCGCCCCTCGGCCTCGGCCCGTTCAGGCGCTTCCCACTCGGATTCGAGCAACCCCGCGGTCTCCATGCGGTTCAGGGCGCGGTACAGGGCGCCCTGCGAGACCAGAGCGGAGTCGTCCCGTTCGGCGAGCGTGCGGGCGAGCGCGAAGCCGAAGAACGAGCCTTCGCGCGGCTGGATGGTGAGGCCCGCATCGAGGATCGCGAGCTCGATCGGGAGGAGCACTCCCGGGCGTCGTCGTGGCATGGAGGCGACTATACGCACCTATGTGCGTATAAGACAAGGCCGAGAAATGACCACGCCCTCTCGACGCGGTCGGCGCCGCACGTCAGGCTGGGCGACAACGACGAGAACGGAGCACTTCGATGACCATCACGCAGTCTGACCGCAGCACCGGTGACATCCTCGGTTTCGTCGTGTCCGGCGACGTGACGAAGGCCGACTACGAGGTCCTGACGCCCGCGGTCGAGGCCGCGGTCGAGGAGCACGGCGAGGTGAAGCTGATGCTCGACCTCACCGATTTCCGGTGGGAGAAGGTCGGCGCGTGGGGTGCCGACCTGCGCTTCGGTCACGAGTTCCACGAGAAGGTCGCGCGCATGGCGATCGTCGGCCACAAGAAGTGGGAGGAGGGCCTGGCGCATCTCGCCTCCCCGTTCTACGCGCGGGAGGCGGCGTACTTCGAGGACGAGGATGCCGCCTGGGCGTGGCTCCGGAGCTGAGCCCGGGTGGCCGGATGTGTCGTTGCACGAGGGCCAGGGCTCACGCGGTGGCGAACGCCGACTGGGTGAGCCGCTCGGACGCCTCCCAGACCCGGGCGGCGTCAGCCGCACTGCGTAGCGGCGGGTAGAGCCGCTGCACGGCCGGCGGTCCGCCGAGGTGACCGAGTCCGCGCGGTCCGTACAGGGTTCCGCCTTCGGCCGACGGGTCGGTCGCGGCCATGAGCGCCGGCAGCGACGCGGAGTCGAGGGTGCCGATCACGATCCCTCGGGCCGAGAGCGCGCGGATCAGCCGGATCGCCCGCGTGTCCTCGTGGCGGTCGAGCTCGGGTCGCGCGGCGAGCAGGCTCGTCGGTGCCACCCCCGGGTGCGACAGGTTGCTCGTGATGCCCCACCCGCCCGCGCGACTCCGACGGTCGAGTTCCAGGCCGAACAGCCCGAACGCGATCTTGGATCGGCTGTACGCACGTTGACCGTCGTAGTGGCGCTCCGAGTCGAGGTCGTCCCAGTCGATCGCACCCCGTCGCGCCGCGATGCTGACCTGCGATGTCACCCTGGCTCGCCCCGCACGCAGCAGCGGCGCGAGCCGGGCGACGAGGGCGAAGTGGCCGAGGTGGTTGGTGCCGAACTGCAGTTCGAAGCCGTCGGCTGTCACCTGCCGCTCCGGTGGCGTCATGACCCCCGCGTTGTTGATGAGGATGTGGATGGGCTGCCCCTCGGAACCTAGGGTGTCCGCGAGCGCGGCGACCGAGGCGAGCGACGACAGGTCGAGGTGTCGGAGCGACACCTCGGCGCCCGGAACGCGCTCGCGAATACGCGCGACTGCCTGCTCGCCCTTCGCGGGGTTGCGGACCGGCAGGATCCCCTCGGCACCCGCCGCAGCGAGTCGCTCGGCGATCCTCAGTCCCATGCCGTCGCTCGCCCCGGTGACGACCGCGCGCTTCGCGGTCAGGTTGGGAATGTGGATGTCGATCGTTCGCCCGGTCATTCGAGTCCTCCTCGTTCGTGGTCATCCCACGGTCGACCGTCCCGGACGCGGCATCCAGAGACTGTCGATCCTCGGTTCGCGACGCCCAGGTACCGCCGCGGATGGTGGGACGGATGATCCGTGGTTCCGGGCATCCGAGCGAGGTAGAAACGAAGCAGCACTGCGAGACGAGGTTCACCATGATCGATCGGGCCGGGTTGGCGGAGTTCCTCCGCAGCCGTCGTGAAGCGCTGCAGCCCGAGGATGTCGGCCTGCCTCGCGGTCCACGCAGGCGGACGACCGGGCTCCGACGCGAGGAGGTCGCGTCGCTGTGCCACATGTCGACCGACTACTACTCGCGCCTGGAACAGGAACGCGGACCGCAGCCCTCGCCCCAGATGCTTGCGTCGATCGCGCTCGGTCTGCACCTCTCGCTCGACGAGCGCGACCATCTCTTCCGGCTCGCAGGACAGAACCCGCCAGCGCGCGGCGAGGTGAGCACGCATATCAGCCCCGGATTGCTGCGCATCCTGGACCGCTTGAACGACACGCCCGCCGAGATCGTCACCGAACTCGGCGAGACGCTGCGGCAGACGCCGATGGCGGTGGCGCTGACGGGGGATGCCACGTCGTACACGGGGCCCGCCCGCAGCGCGGGGTACCGATGGTTCACCGACCCGGCCGCCCGAAATCGATACGCGCCGGAGGAGCACGCGTTCCTCAGCCGGATGTACGCATCGGGCCTTCGCGAGATCGTCACGATGCGCGGGCCGGACTCACGTGCCGCGTATCTCGCGGGGTTGCTCCTCGAGCAGAGCGACGAGTTCAGACGCGTGTGGGACGACCATGAGATCGGCGTGCGCCCGCACGAGGTGAAGCACTTCATCCACCCCGAGGTGGGAGCCCTCGAGCTGACATGCCAACGGTTGATGGACCCCGATCAGGGCCATTCGCTGCTCGTGTACACCGCGATCCCCGGAAGCGAGAGCCACGACCGGTTGAGCCTGCTCGCCGTCATCGGCGCCCAGACGCTCAGCTGATGCCGGGTACCGGCGACACGTGCGTGCCGCCAGGTCCGAGCGTCGAGATCAGCCGGCCGCCGTGGCCACCGGCGGACGCGGGTCGCGCGCGAGCCACGCCTCGATCACGCCGAGCGCCGAGCCGGCGATACCGGCGCCGACGACGTCGAGCGGGAGCCCCTCGTAGGCGGGGGTGCCCGACGTCGCGATGCCCTCCTGCACGATCGACTCGATCCGCGCGCGCAGCCGCGCCATCACGACCGCCGAACCCTGCGGCCCGAGGACCCGGCGATACACCTCTGCGTTCTCGTCGAGGTGGGCGAGGTAGTCGACGAGGGCCTGGGGCGGGTCGGCGGTGGGCTCGGGGGTCTCCGGCAGGTTCGCCCGCGCGAGTCCGGCCGCGGCGTCGAGCGCGTCGGCGAGCAGGGTCTCCTTGTCGGAGTAGTGCTGATAGAAGCTGCTGCGGTTCACGCCCGCGCGGGTCGCGATGTCGGCCACCGTGACCTCCTCGAGCGGATGCTCCCGCGCGAGCGCGAACAGCGCCTCCTGCAGTGCGCGGCGGGTGCGCTCGACTCGGACGTCCACAGGGTGATTCTGGCAGTCGCACCGCTGCGGAGTCTGCGACTTCGCCGACGGATGTCGGATTTCCGACATCCGTCGGGTACTCTCGTTCGGGCTCGACGGTGCGCCGAACACCTCGTGATCCGGAAGGCGGCTCCGACATGGCAGAACTCCTCTACCGACTCGGTCGGCTCGCCTCGCGACGGTCCTGGACAGTGATCACCGGATGGATCGTGACCCTCGCGCTCGCCGCCGGCGCGTTCCTCGCCTTCGGCGGCACGCTGACCACCACCATGAACATCCCCGGTACCGAGACCGAGCGGGTGACCGAACAGCTCACCGATGAGCTCGACGGTCTCGGGGGAGCGACCGGGACGGTCGTCTTCCGAACGGAGGATGGCAGCACCTTCACCTCGTCGCAGGAGGAGCAGATCGGCGAGCTGCTCGACGGCATCGCCGGGATCGACCGGGTCGACGACGTCGTGAACCCCTTCGCCGCGGCATCCGAGCGCGCCGAGCAGGAGCAGCAGCTTGCCGACGGCGCCGCGCAGCTCGACGAGGCGGAGCAGCAGGTCGCCGACGGCAGCTCCCAGCTCGACGCCGCCGAGGCGCAGCTCGACGCCGGACAGGCCCAGCTGGACGCGGCCGTCGCGCAGGCGCAGAGTGACGGCACGTACGCGTTCGCCGAGGCGCAGTTCGCGGCGCAGCAGGCCGAGCTCGACGCGAACCGCGCGCAGCTGGACGCCCAGCGCGCCGAGCTCGAGGCCGGTGCGGCCGAGCTGCCCGGCCAGCGGAGCCGGCTCGAGGACGGGCAGCGGCTCGTCGACGCGGCATCCGAGATTCGCACCGTCTCTGCCGACGGCGCGACCGCGGCCGGCGCCGTGTTGTTCGAGGACGAGCTCTTCTCGCTGTCCGATGAGACGAAGGCGGCGGTCGCCGGTGAGCTCGACGGCGCCGACATCGACGGCGTCTCGATCGACTACTCGTCCGAGATCGCGTCGAGCATCGAGGGTCTCCTCGGGCCGGGTGAGATCGCCGGCGTCGCGCTCGCGCTCCTCGTGCTGATCCTCATGTTCCGGGCGTTGCTGCCCGCGGTGATGCCCATCGTCTCGTCGATCATCGGCGTGGGCTTCGGCGTCGCGGGCTCGCTCGCGTTCTCGGGTGTCGTCGACATGACGTCGGTCACGCCGGTGCTGGGCGTCATGCTCGGGCTGGCCGTCGGCATCGACTATGCGCTCTTCATCATGAACCGCCACCGACGGCAGGTGCTCGCGGGCATGGAGATCCGCGAGTCGATCGCCCTCGCCAACGGCACCTCCGGCAACGCGGTCGTGTTCGCCGGCTCGACCGTGCTCGTCGCGCTCCTGGCGCTGAACGTCACGGGCATCCCGTTCCTCGGCGTGATGGGCACCGTCGGCGCGGTCTGCGTGCTCATCGCCGTGCTCCTCGCGGTGAGCTTCACGCCCGCAGTGCTCGGGCTCATCGGCATCCGGATCGTCAACCGCCGTGCCCGCGCGCAGATCGGCCACGAGTCGCACGCGCGACCGGAACTGAAGCCCATGGGCACCGGTCGCGCACTCCTGCGCGCGGCGCTCGCGATCATCGTGCTGCTCGTGGTGGCGATCCCGGCCCTCTCGATGCGGCTCGGCCTGCCCGACGGCTCGTCCGAGGCCACCGACTCGACCCAGTACCAGGCGTACGCAGCGGTCGCCGATGCGTTCGGCGCCGGCCAGAACGGTCCGCTCCTGGTCACCGCGGCCCTGCCCGACGGCATCGCCGAAGACGAGGTGACGGCGACGCAGGCGGACCTCGCCGACCTGCTCCTCGAGCAGGAGGATGTCGTCGCCGTCGCGCCGGTCGGCGTCTCCGACGACCGCGACTTCCTGGCCTTCCAGGTCGTGCCGGTCGACGGCCCGTCGAGCGTCTCGACCGAGCAGCTCGTGCACGAGCTCCGCGACCTCTCACCAGTGTCCGGCGAGGCGGCGGGTGCGGATGGCGACATCGAACTCGGCGTCGCCGGCCAGGCGAGCGGCAACATCGACATCTCGGAGAAGCTCGCCGGCGTGCTGCCGGTCTACCTGGCGCTCGTCGTCGGGCTCTCGCTCATCATCCTGGTGCTCGTGTTCCGGTCGATCCTCGTGCCGCTCGTCGCGACCGCCGGCTTCGTGCTCTCCCTCTTCGCGGCGTTCGGCGCGATCGTCGCCATCTTCCAGTGGGGATGGCTCGGCGCCGTGTTCGGCGTGCACGACCCGGGCCCCGTCCTGAACTTTGCGCCGATCATCATCATGGGCGTGCTGTTCGGGCTGGCGATGGACTACCAGCTGTTCCTCGTCTCGGGCATGCGCGAGGCGTACGTGCACGGCGTGCCCGCGCGCACGGCGGTGGTGGCAGGTCTCCGGAACGGCCGAGTGGTCGTCACCGCGGCGGCGATCATCATGACGGCCGTGTTCGGCGGGTTTGTCTTCTCGCACCTCGCGATGGTGCGACCGCTCGGCTTCGGCCTCGCGATCGGCGTGCTCTTCGACGCGTTCATCGTGCGGATGCTGCTGATCCCGGCCGTCATGCACCTGCTCGGTCGGTCGGCGTGGTGGCTGCCCAACTGGCTCGACCGGATCCTGCCCAACGTCGACGTCGAGGGTGCCGCGCTCGAGCGGTCGCACCCGGTGCACGGTGCTTCGGCGGCCGCAGTGGGCGGCGGGAGCGGCGACGCGGCGGGCGTCGAGCTCGCGGGGGAGGATGCTGCCGGGGCGCGCATCCGGAGCTGACGTCGGGGCCGACGCCGCGCTGTTCAGCGTGTCGCCGCGAGCGCGCGCACGGCGCGCTCGACCGCAGGACAGACATCGAGTTCGGGATCGATCGTGAGTCGATGCAACACCAGGCCGTCGCCGAGGGCCATGAGGGCGCGCGCCGCCGGCACGGGGTCGGGGATGCCGGCCGCGGCGACGAGCCGGTCGGTCCACTGCTCGAACCTCGGCGGTGCGGGCCATCGCGTTGCTCGAGCGGGCGGATCGCGGCGTGGAGTTGACGGTCGATTGAAGATGGCGGTCGCAGTTGCATCTTGATTGCGATCAAGTTGGATGTCGACCGCCGGTAGAGCTGACGGACGCGCAGTCCAGCTGGCGACCCTCGTCGTCACGACTTGGCGTGAGCCCCGGCGGTCACGAGCGCTCCCGGCATCGCTGCGCCGCTTGAGTAGTCAACAGTGCGCAGGCGCCGGTGAGAAGTCGATGACATCGCGCACAACCGCGACCGTGTTCAGTTGCCCGGCGATCGCGCGGTCGCCTCGACCACATTCGTGCAATCACCCGTCGGGTGCGCTGGTCGCATGCTCATCGAGCTGCGCCATCGTGGAGTCGCATCCGCTCGCAGGCGCCCTCTGAGCTCAGGGGACCGCCTGACTCTAGGAACGCGAGTCGAACAGTACCGAAGAGGCGACGACATCGCCTGCCTCCTCAATGTCAATCGCCTCAGACCGTGTTGCGGTCCCTACCCGCCACACGGCAGGACGCGAACTCACCCGCGGTGCTGCGACAAGAAGGCAAGCCAGGGAGAAGATCTTTGGTCCTGACGGGGCGAAGAGCAGACGATAGCGCAGACCAGCCGAGAAGCTGAGCGACTCAAGCGCGCCATATGGTTCGGCAAGTGATCGCACGTCGTAGTGAAAGAGAGCCGAATTGGCGGGCGCGTCGAAAAGAGGGGTGTGCATCCGTGCCGCCTCCGCTGCGAACCGAGCATCCTCGCTATCGCTGACGAACGCCCATGTCTTCGTGGGCTCCACCAATTCCGTCAGACCCAACGCGCGATGCGGCTCAAGTCCCAGACCTACGACGAGGCCGACGGGAATCGAAGGCGAGCGAAGCTCGCCGGCGAAGTAGTCCGAAACTGGCCCAGCGTTGAGCGCCTCGACTCGCCTCGCAGCCTTCGAGCTGGAGTCAAATGTCGCCGGACAGTATAGGAACTGAACTTCGAACGGGTGTTGGGCGGACAACGTCCAGAGGACCTCGACTACGGTTGCAAGCGTGCGGCGCGCCATGCTGCTGATATCGACACAAATTCGACCGGCGCCGCCGCGTCCCGCCAAGGCGCGGTGAAGAGCCTCGCGCAGGCTGGACGCTGCTATGAAAGTCCATCCCTCGATCTCGTAGAGCAGCCGGTTCGCCTCTAAGGCGCCGCCGGCAGGCGACTTGTACGTCACTGCGAGCTTGGTGCCGCCCTCCACCCCTAGACGGGCCACGTAGGAGGAACGGGTCTCGTACCCGCATACAGCAAGCACGACATCGAAACTTGAGCCGCGTTCAAACGGATGGTCGATGGGCTTCATTCGATCTCCAGCTCGAGCGGTACTGAGTCAGGATGCGCAGTCGGGCGCCGCCTCTCCATCTGCTTGACGATGCGACTCAGACTTACGTCCTTCCCTAGGCGAAGCGGAAACTCCTTGCGGTCTCGGATTGCCAGAAGGTAAGCGAGTCGGAACCGCTGACCGTGGAAATCCGAAAGTACCGCCGGGCTTCGCCGATCTCGTACATGAACGAACGCTCCGGCGTAAAGGCCCATGATCAAAGAATCAATCGCGGATTGACCCACCGCGCGATCGACAGTGAATCCATTCTGTGGGTCTGCCGTGAATTCCGAAGAGTTTTGAGCATGAAGATGCACCGCGATCGCGTCAACGAGATCGACCACTGGGATCGCTGGAGCTGCAGTTTGCTTGCTCGGGAGTACGCGGAGTAAGGCCTCGAATCGATTTGCCAAGGACACTAGGGCGTCATACTGGAATCCCGGTCCTACAGTTTGGGTACTTTCGTCGAAATAGTTGAGCATCTGTGCGAAGGCCGTTTTGATCCAACGCGGGTTTCCCTCAAGCATCGTCATTACGGCGTCGGCGCCGGTAAATGGTTCGAGATGCTTCTTTCGGCTCCTCCGGACTGGATGTCCGTGCCTGAAGTCCAACACCGAATTCCTGAAGACCAGAAGGGGGAAGACTTTACGGACTGTGGCGGAGCGCTGATTGTAACTCAACGTCTCGAGCGCGTTTACGTCGATATGACGGTCGCGTAACCATCGCGAGAATGCGGCGTCCTGCCGCTGCGCTTCAACAATGACTCGCTTCATCTCCTCCTCGGTCGTGCGACGCGCGCGAGGGTCTCGAGACAGAAACGACGTGCCGAGTGCACGTGGCATCGAAACCCAGGGAATTCCTCGGGAGCGAAGGCTCTCGCGCCACAGACCACTCGTGAAGCTGTAGATATCCCGTCGATCTTGGCCGGAGAGGTAGACGGTTTGAAAATCGTGACCCGGAACCGGTGACCCGCTGGACCCGTAATAGTGCATGTACCGATCGAACGGGCTCATCGAGATTTTCAGGATCAAGTCGCCGGCGCCACCCCGAACGAACCGCGTTACAAGAGCGTGAATCTCGCCGGGTGCCAACTCCATCTCATCAAGAAGCAGTGCCCAGCGTCTGTCGCGCTCGCCAGTCAATCGGTTGAAAGCCCGGATACCGATAGTCAATAGTGCGAAGCTGTCAGCGCTCGCGATCGGGTGCGTCTCGAAGGACTCTCCGCCTGCGAGACGGGCGATGATTAGATCGAGAGCAGCCTGAAGGCCAAGGAAGCTCGGATTCGACTCCGTCAAGCCCCAAGCGGAAGCACACTGTCGAGCGAGAGCGACCTCCTCATCATGGGTCAGCAATACGGGAAGATGGGTAGACGCCCGCTGGACGCGGTGCGCCTTTGCTCGATACATCATCGTGTCGACGAGGGCGTACAGCATCTGCGCCGTAAACGCAGCTCTTGCGTTCGTCCGGGTCACTTGACTTGCCCACAACTCGTCTGCGGGCAGGAAGACCGAGGCATAGTCAATCTGTTCGCGGAACACCTCGGACTCGCTGCCGCTCCACGCCATAAGACTTTCGCCCGTCAACATTCGGAGAAGCGTGGTCTTGCCGCTTCCTCTCGGGCCGATCACATAGCAATGGTCGCCCCCGGCGATAGATGCGAATGATGGCGGCATTACGAAAGAGTTTGCAATTTCTCCAGCGGTAAGCCGTTTTGCATTGAAGGTGTCGAAGCCTGGGACGTTCTGCACCGTTCTCACGTCCTCCGTGATAGTTGAACAATTTGCTGTTGACGATCCCTTGTGAACATGAACCCCCGTGCCTCCAGGTGGTCCTCGAGGTGCGTGAAGTCTCGCGGCAACATATACGGAAGCTGTGGTACGGCTGCAGTCAGTTCCTCATAGGACACGAATTCGAGGGCATCGGTGTCCATATGTTGGATCAGTCGGTCGCCCACCTGCCTAAAATCTTCGGCGCATCCGAAACCACTCGTGCCAGGTAACCCGGCACCAGTACGTTCCGACAGATGCCAACCCTCGCCGTACCCCCAGGTGAAACTGCGCACTGTCCCGACGATGCTAGGAGTCTGCGGATCGGAATCAGCGATCACGTCAACGAAATGAAACTGATTCCGGGTAACCGTGTTGACCGGGCTCCACAATTTTGCGCCCAGGCTTGCGGCGCACATTACCAGCGGGCCATTACTCGAAGCGCTCACTGCATTTACAAGTTGGGGGATGTGTTTGTGGCCGTGGATCACGATCCAGCGGCCAGCCAGAGGGTGCCGGCTGAGCAGATCGATCAGATCACTTCCTCTGCGCATCGGCCCGTAGCCGTCATGGAGATAGCTGCGGAGCTGATGCTCCACGGGATGGTGGTGCACGACAGCCACGTTTAGCTTCTCGGTCGACGAGCGCAGATATGCATCGATTTCGTCTTCCATGGTCTCCGGGAAGCCGCCCCTGTCCACCGTGGTCATGTACTCTTCCCATTCTGCGTCACCTTCGCTCGCGTGGGCTGGGAAAGGAGGGAAATCGGCGGTTGAATCAATAAGGAGGAAACGGTGGTCGGCTTCCTCGATGACCGCCCAGCCATGTGCCCAGAAGGAGTCGTCTAGTGCAGGATCGCCTGTTGGAAAGGTCGGAATTAGATTCTTGAGGAGTGCGCGAGGATCTGACGCGGGGCTGTGCGAGACCACGTCATGGTTGCCGGGCACAGCTATTAGCTTCGCCTGCAGCTGTCGCGCCAGTGCCTGAGCCCTCCGCCACCCGTACGACAGTCCAAGAGCCTCAGCCTGATTGGCGATATCGCCAGGGGCGATCAGATAGTCGCACTGCAGCTGGAGTTCTTCAACGAGCTGAGTTAGGTCGCTCAGAGGTTGTTCGCCACGCCGGGCAACAGGCGGCTCCGACAGGACATGCGTCCATTCGCCGTTCCGTTCTCCGGCGTGTATGTCCGACATGATTGCTATCGTGAGCCTAGCCACGCATCATTCCTTCGACCAGGGCATCGCTCAGTACCAGCAGTTCGGCGCTCGGGCCACGCATAGACGAGCGAGCGGACATGCTCGAATATCGTACCGCCGACTGCATCACGAACCCGTCATACAACTCGCGCACCGACGGATGGTCGGCGTTGGATAGGAGTACGAATACGCCGCGGTCGTTTAGTTTCCGAACAACGGACGCGAGTCGGCGCTGGTCCTCCCACCGGAAGATGCGGGCGTTGTAATCGACGAAGCCGTTCGAGCGATGGCCGGCGACATACGGCGGGTCGAGGTACACCAGGTCACCCTCGGCACAATTCTCTAGGGCCTGTTCGAAGTCGCCTGTCTGCAATCTGGCTTGGTGGAGAGCGCGGGACGCCGCGTTCAGGTTCTCTCTCGTAGCGACGATCCCCGACTTGGGGCGCCCATAGGGAACGTTGAACTTGCCTTGCTGGTTGACGCGATACAGCCCGTTGAAGCAGAGCTTGTTCAGGTAGATGAATTGCGCGGCTGAGTCGACGGGATCGGCGAACGTTGTCGAGCGGATCGTGTAATACGATTCACGATCAGTTTCCCAATCCTGAATTCGGTCGTACACTGCATCAGGATTCAGTTGGACCTGCCTATAGCAGGAGATCAGCGGCTCGACCGTGTCGGACAGGGTCGCTGGCTGGCCCTCCGCGATGGAAAAGAAGACGGCACCGGAACCCACGAAAGGTTCGTAGTAGTGCCCGAAGCCCTTCGGAAGCAGATCGGTAAGGGCTGCCAGCAGCCACCGCTTGGACCCCGCCCACCTTAGAAATGGAACGGTACTGACCTGCAGGTCCGCCACGCGACCTCCCACGGTTCGACCTGCTGTCACGCAATTCGTAGACATCCTATCCATCGATCCGCCCGGGGATAGCCGGGAATACCCCGGTCATCCCTGCGTTGAACTTGAGCGTACCCAACTCAAGTTCCCAGGAGGACCTAGGTGCCCGACAACTTCAACGAGGCCGGCGCGAGCTCGTTCGACGAGTTCCTGAGCCGCTACCTCGCGGGTGAGCAGGCCAGGCAGGCGCGGTCGATCGACCTCAGCCGGTTCCTGACCTCGCGCACCCAGAGCATTCTGCAGCGCGCTGGACGCTTCGCGCTCGAGCGCGGGCAGACCGAGCTCGACGCACTGCACATCCTGCGCGTCATCGTCGAGGACGAGTCCGTCGCGCAGGCGATCACGCGCGTCGGCGCGAGCCCCGAGCGCATCATCACGGCGACCGAGGCGCGGCTGCCCGCGGCATCCGACACCGCCGACGCCAACGCGGCCATGATCACCCCCAGCGCCAGCCGCGCGCTGTTCCACGCGTACCAGGTCGCCCGCTCGAGCGGATCGACGTACATCGATCCCGAGCACGTGTTCTTCGCGCTCGTGCTCGGGCAGGACGCCCCCGCCGGGCAGGTGCTCGCGCGGGCCGGCGTCACCGCCGACGCACTCGCGGCCGGGCTCGGCGAGCACGTGGCATCCGCTCAGGGTGACGGCACCGACACCGCGAACGACGGGTACGGCGAGCAGACGGATGCCGCGGTATCCGCCACCCCCATGCTCGACAAGTTCAGCATCGACCTCACCGAGCGCGCCATGAACGGCGAGCTCGACCCCGTGATCGGCCGTGCCGACGAGATCGAGCAGACCATCGAGATCCTCAGCCGCCGCACGAAGAACAACCCCGTGCTGATCGGCGAGGCCGGCGTCGGCAAGACCGCGATCGTCGAGGGCCTGGCCCGCGCGATCGTCGAGGAGAACGTGCCCGAGGCGCTGCTCGGCAAGCGGGTCGTCGCGCTCGACCTGCCCGGCATGCTCGCCGGCACCCGCTACCGCGGCGACTTCGAGGAGCGCCTCACCAAGACGATGGAGGAGATCGCCGAGCACCGGGGCGAGCTCATCGTGTTCATCGACGAGGTGCACACGGTCGTCGGCGCCGGTGGTGCCGGTGAGGGCGGCATGGACGCGGGCAACATCCTGAAGCCCCGCCTCGCCCGCGGCGAGCTGCACCTCGTGGGTGCGACCACGCTCAAGGAGTACCGGACCATCGAGAAGGACCCCGCGCTCGAGCGCCGGTTCCAGCCGGTCAAGGTCGGCGAGCCGTCCATCGAGGACTCCGTGCTCATCCTGCAGGGCCTGCGCCCCGCGTACGAGGACCACCACGGCGTCACCTACACCGACGACGCCCTCCGCGCCGCCGTCGAGCTCAGCGCCCGATACCTCACCGACCGCGTGCTGCCCGACAAGGCCATCGACCTCATCGACCAGGCCGGCGCACGCCTGCGCCTCAAGCTGGGCGTGAAGGTGGATGTCTCGGCGCTGATCGAGCGCCTCGCGGAGCTCGAGGCCGACAAGAACGCGGCCGTCCGCGCCGAGCACTACGAGGAGGCGTCGCGCATCCGCGACGAGATCTCGAAGGTGCAGGCGAAGCTGGATGACGCGACGGCGCGCAACGCTGGTCGAGTAGCGGAGCGAAGCGGAGCGTATCGAGACCCGTCTGGGGAGGGTGATCTCGGTACGGGCGCTGGAGCGCCCTACTCGACCACCGTGGGGGAGCCCGAGATCGCCGCCGTGATCTCGCGGGCCACCGGCATCCCGGTCAATCGGGTTACCGAGGGCGAGCGCGAGCGTCTCGCGAATCTCGAGGGCGAGCTGCACGCCCGGGTCATCGGGCAGGATGACGCGGTCACCGCCGTCTCCCGCTCGGTGCGCCGCAACCGCACCGGCATGGGCGACGCGCGTCGGCCCGTCGGGTCGTTCCTGTTCCTCGGGCCGACCGGCGTCGGCAAGACCGAGCTGGCGCGGGCGCTGGCGTCGTCGCTGTTCGACGACGAGGGCGCGATCATCCGCTTCGACATGAGCGAGTTCGGCGAGCGGCACACCGTGTCGCGGCTCGTCGGCGCCCCTCCCGGCTACGTCGGCTACGACGAGGCCGGACAGCTCACCGAACGCGTGCGGCGCAACCCGTACTCGATCGTGCTGTTCGACGAGATCGAGAAGGCGCACCCCGACGTGTTCAACCTGCTGCTGCAGGTGCTCGACGACGGACGCCTGACCGACGGCCAGGGTCGCACGGTCGACTTCCGCAACACGGTGGTGATCATGACCTCGAACCTCGGTTCGGAGTTCCTCGCGTCGCGATCGGGTGCGCTCGGCTTCGTGGCGTCGACGGATGGCTCGGGGTTCTCGTCTGCCGACGACGTGCGTGCTCGCGTGATGGGCAAGGTGCGCGAGGCCATGCGGCCCGAGTTCCTGAACCGCATCGACGAGATCGTGCTGTTCCAGAAGCTCTCGGCTTCTGAGATCGCGCAGATCGTGCGCCTGATGCTGGGCGCGACCGAGCGTCGACTGGCCGCTCGCGAGATCGGCTTCGAGGTGACGGATGCCGCGGTGGCGCTCCTTGCGGAACGCGGCTACGAGCCCGAGTACGGTGCTCGCCCGCTGCGTCGCCTGATTCAGCGCGAGATCGACGACCGCATCGCTGACCTCCTCGTCACCGGCGCCCTCGGCGACGGCGAGGCGGTGCGGGTGGATGCCGCCGACGGCAAGTTCGTCGTGGCATCCGTGCCCAACGCGACGGTGTCGCTGCCCAGCGCCGCCTGACCCGCCCGACTCACCGGCGCAATCGTGCAGAAACGGTGCCTCCGCCTCCCGCGGAAGGCACCGTTTCTGCACGAGAGCGGCGCACCGGCGCCCACGACAGCGGGCGGGCGCGCTAGCGTGCCGCCGCGTCGAGGTGCGCGACGATCGCGCCCTCGACGTCGGCCCACGGCGGGTACGGGAAGACGTGGCCGACGCCGCCGAGCCAGAGGTGCGCGGCATCCGGAATCGACGCGGCGAGCCGCCGCGCGTGCTCGAACGGGATGAAGTCGTCGTCGGTGCCGTGCACGACCAGGGTCGGCACTGCGAGCGTCGCCAGGGCGGCGGTGCGAGACCGGGTCGCGGCGACCGCGGCCTGATGCTGGCGGAACGCCCGGAAGTTCAGTCCGTTGCGGTGGCGGAGGTCGTACAGGACCAGCGCGGCGTTCTCCTCGACGTCGACGCCGTCCGGACCGAACGCGCTGATCATCTTCGCGATGCGCTCCTTGACGAGCGCGCGGTCGCCGCCGCGAAGCCGGTACTTCAGCAGCGGCAGGTTCCGGATGGCGAGGAGCGCCAGCTGCCCCACCCGCGGTTCGGGTAGGGTCGGGTCCGTCGGATCGGGTGAGGTCGACATGAGCGTGAGCGACGCGACCCGGTCGGGCGCGAGGATCGCTACCTCCTGGGCGACCATCCCGCCGAACGACAGCCCGACCAGGTGCGCGCGGTCGGTGCCCGTCGCGTCGAGGACGGCCACCGCGTCACGGGCCAGGTCGAGGAGCGTGTACGGGTGCTCGGGACTCCACTCGGGCAGCCAGTCCGACGCGCCGGTGCCGCGCTGGTCGAACCGGATGACGCGATAGCCCGCGCCGGTCAGCGCGCGGAGGAACACGGGCGGCCAGAGCAGCCCGTCGGCCCCGAGCGAGATGAAGAGCAGCACCGTGCCCCGTTCCGGTCCCACCGGCGGGATCGACTCGAACCAGAGACGGATGCCACTGGCATCCGTTTCACCGGTGGTGCCCGTCACCACGCCCGCGAGATCGCTCGCCGCGACGCGGTCGATCACGGCGTCGGTGTCGGCCGGAAGACGCGGGCCGCCGAAACGGATCCACGCGGCGAGGGCGGCGAGGCCGGCGACGAGGCTGCCGCCGACCAACAGCGCCGTCCGGGATCGCCGGACGCGCCGGCCGCGCCGGGTGCTCATGACGTCGTCGACGGCGTCTCGGCGAGCGTGCGTTCCAGCAGCTCGCGCAGCACGCCGCGATCGACGCCCGTGAGTCGCTTGAGGTACAGGCAGACCTTGCTCGCGTCGTGCGGGCCCAGCTGCGAGAGCAGGTCGGGCCAGCGCTCGGCGAAGTGCTCGGGCAGGTAGATCGTGTGCTTCGTCGAACCCGGCGCGAACGCGAGCCGGGGGCTCAGGCCCGTACGCCCGCTCTCGTACCGGTACCGGTACTCGCCGAACCCGATGATGCGGCCCGCCCAGACGACGGGCGGCGCACCGCTGACCTCGCCGAACATCGCGAGCAGCTCATCGGCCTCGGCACGACGCGGACCGGTGGCGCGGTCGAGCACCTCGGTCACCGGCTGGTCCGACGGTGACATCGCGGGCTGCTTCGTCGACATGGGTCCTCGCGATCGTGCTCGACAGCCACAGCGTACTGGGGGCCTCTGGCCACCCGTCGGGCAATCCAGTCGACGTCCCGCGAGCGGGCGAGGCCTCCGCCCGCACGCGTGCCTGCTCTCGTGCAGAAACGAGGCCCTCCGCCGAGCGGAAGGCCTCGTTCTGTGCGCGAGATCCGCGCGAGGGTCAGCGCGAGATCACCTTCGGTGACGACACCGCCTTCAGGCCGTGGATACCGAACTCGTGGCCGTAACCCGAGGCCTTGGTACCGCCGAATGGGATGTTCGGGTTGAGGGCGCCGTGCTGGTTGATCCACACCGTGCCGGCCTGGATGCGACGGGCGATCGCGACCGCCTGGTCCGGGTCATCCGACCAGACCGAGGCGCCGAGACCGTGATCCGTGGCATTCGCCCGCGCGATCGCGTCGTCGACATCGGAGTAGCGGATGACCGGGACGACAGGACCGAACTGCTCCTCGTCGACGAGGGCCGCACCGTCCTCGATGTCAGCCACCACCGTGGCGCGATAGAACAGCGGACCGAGCTCCGGCGCGGGCTCGCCGCCGGCAACGACGCGCGCACCGCGGCCGCGCGCGTCGTCGACGAGGCGCCGCACGATGTCGAACTGCTTCTCGTTCTGCAGCGGGCCGAGCACGTTTCCGGCGTCGAGGCCGCGGCCCATCGGCATGGCGCGCGCCATCCCGGCCAGCGCGTTGACCACGTCGTCGTACACCGACTCGTGCACGTACAGGCGCTTCAGCGAGGCGCACGTCTGCCCCGTGTTGATGAAGCAGCCCCAGAACAGGTTCTCGGCGATCGCCTCGACATCAGTGCCCGGAAGGACGATGCCGGCGTCGTTGCCGCCCAGCTCGAGCGTGAGCCGCGCCAGGTTCTGCGCCGACGACTCCACGATCCGCCGCCCGGTCGCCGTCGAGCCCGTGAACATGACCTTGTCGAGCTCCGGGTGGGCCGCGATCGCGGCGCCCACCTCGCGATCGCCCGCGATCACGGTGAGCACGCCCTCCGGCAGATGTCGATTGAACACCTCCGCCAGCGCCAGCACCGAGAGCGGCGTGTACTCGCTCGGCTTCACCACGACCGTGTTCCCCATGCGCAGCGAGGGCGCGATCTGCCAGACGGAGATCATCATCGGCCAGTTCCAGGGCCCGATCGCGCCGACCACTCCGAGCGGCTCGTAGTGCAACTCGGCGCGCGCAGCGCCGTCCTCGAAGACGACCTCGGGTTCGATCGCGGTGTCCGCCGCGTTGCGGGTCCACACGGCGCAGGCTCCGACCTCGAACCGGGCGTTCGGCCCGTCGAGCGGCTTGCCCTGCTCGCGCGAGAGCAGCACCGCGAGCTCCTCGGCGTTCGCCTCGATCTCGTCGGCGATGGCGTTCAGGATGCGGCTGCGCTCGCCGTGTCCGAGCGCCGCCCACGCGGGCTGGGCGGCACGGGCGGCGGCGACGGCCGCATCGAGGTCGGCCAGGGTGTGCACCGGTGCATGGCCGATGATCTCCCGCGTCGCGGCATCCGGGATCGGACGGCCGGTGGCCTCGTCGGCGGTGATCGCCTCGAGGATGGTGGTGGGCTGCGTGGTCGACATGGGTTCCTCCGGAAGCGTCGTCGCGTGGTCAGTCGGTGGGGTGGGCGGTCTCGTTGAGGACCGTGAAGCGGCTGTCGAACGGCAGGTGCACCGGCGCGAGGGTGGGGCCGTCCCAGCAGAACATGCGACCGATCGAGCGCTCGGCCACGAGGTCGACGACGAGGAACGACTCGACCGGCATGACCGACTCGCTCCAGTGCAGCATCACGATGCCGTCGCCGAGTTGGTACACCGTCGCCGCGTCGACATCCGCCAGTCCCTGCTCGGCGCCCCGGATGCAGTGCCAGACGAACGTGCCGTTGTTGAGGTAGATGTGCTCGTAGTGCTCGGTCGGGCTGTAGCGGTAGTAGATGCGCTTGCCGACGAGCGCGCTCGACCGGCGCGGGGGCTCGATCTCGCCGGTGCCGACGACGCGCCCGGTCAGTACGGCGGTCTGCATGCGCACCGAACCCTGCCGGTCCACGAAGCTCGAGTCGGCGACCGTCACCCGACCGTCGTTGCGGTCGAGCACGATCGAGACATCGCTCGCGTGCGCGCCCTCGCCCTTGATGAAGTCGATGAAGTACAGACCCGGCCGCGCCTCGACGGCCCGGTACGGGTGCGAGCCGGTCATCCCGGTGCCGTCGCCCTCGATGATGGTCCAGGTGACTGCGCCGTCCTCGAAGCGGTGGGCGATGGTCCAGCCGTTGTCGAAGCGGATGTCGAAGGTCGAGCCCTCGAGCGCGTCCGTCGCGCCGATGCTCGGCTCGCCGAACCCTTCGAGCATCGCCGTGACGTCGGGCCATTCATCGGTGGGAACGAAGTCCTGCTCGGCCGGGGTGGAAGCGGAAGTGGAGTTGCTCATGATGAGCCCTTTCAGTTTCGGTGCGGGAACGAAGATCAGGGGGCCGCTTCGACGACCGACTCGTAGTCGATGTCCTTCTTGACCGTGGGCAGCGCGGCGCCCAGGGCGAACGCGATCGGGATGAGCCAGAGCAGGAGCTTGGCGGTGGCGCCCTCGCTGAAGAGCATCGCGTCGTAGTTCTGCAGCGCGATGACGAGCACCGCGACGACCAGCGCGAAGGATGCCGCAGGTGCGGCCTTCGTCGTCCAGAACCCGGTCTCGGCCTTCTCGCGCAGGAAGAACACCACGATCGCGAGCGACGCGAGGGCCATCATCACGATGAAGCCCACCGTGCCGAGCGCGACGAACCAGGCGTAGACCACCTCGATGGCGTCAGCGCCGGCGAGCAGGAAGCCGAGGACGATCACCGCGACGATCACGCCGTTCGCGAGCGCCGCGGCGGCCGGGGCCTGCGCGCGGCGGCTGACGCGTGACAACGGTGCGGGCAGCACGCCGGCCCGCGCGAGGGCGAAGCCGTACCGCGCGAACATGTTCTGCATGCCGATGAGCATCGCGATGAAGCTCGACACGACGAGCACCTGCATCGTGACGTCGAGCCATGGGCCGACGTAGGTTGCGGCGAGCCCGAAGATGATGCCGGCGAGGTCGTCGGTGGCAGCCTGCTGCACCTGGTCCGCGCCGACCGCGAAGCTCACGGCCCACGTGGCGACGGTGTAGAACACCGCGACGAACAGCACCACGGCGTAGAGCGCGAGTGGGATGGTGCGACGCGGGTTGCGCGCCTCCTCGCTGAAGACGGTGGTTGCCTCGAACGTCGTGAAGCACGCGAAGACGAACAGCACGGCAACGCCGAAGCCGGGGTTCGCGAGCTGCGACGGGCTGAAGCTCTCGAGCGAGGGCGGGTTGCCTGCCGCGCCGATCACGATGCCGACGACGAGGATCGCCACGACAGCGATCTCTGCGACGAGCAGGATGCCGAGAACGCGCAGGTTGAGGTCGACGCCGCGCATCGCGAGCGCCGTCGTGAGCACGATGAAGCCGAGCGCCCAAGCCCAGACCGGAAGGTCGATGCCGAGCCATCCGGCCGCCAGCTGCTGTGCGAACACGCCGAACTGCGCCCAGAACCCGACCTGCAGCGCGATGTAGGTGACGATGACGATGCCCGCCGCGCCCGTGGCGGCATGCCGCCCGAGCCCGCGTGCGATGTAGGCGACGAAGCCGCCCGCGTGCACGATGTGCCGGCTCATCTTCAGGTATCCGACCGCGAAGAGCGCGATGACGAGCGCGACCATGACGTACACGAGCGGCACGCCCGGGCCCATGATCGAGAACAGGACGGGGCCGGCGCCGACGAAGGCGGCCATGGGCGCGGCGGCGGCGATGACGAAGAACGCGATGCCGATGAAGCCGAGACTGTTCGGCTTGAGGGACGTGCGGAGCGGGCTCTCCGGCGTCGCGGTCTCGGCTCGTGTGGTGATGCTCATGAGGTCCTCCTTTGGACTTCGAGCGGTGCTCGGGGGCGTTGGGTGGTCGGGAACGCGACGGTCAGGCGCTGACAGCCAGCAGGCGCGCGCCGGCTTCGACGTGCTCCGTGAGGATGCGGCGGGCCTCGACAAGGCCGCTCTCGATGGCGCCGTCGATGAAGCCGCCCCAGCCGTGGGCGTAATCGGACCCCGCGAAGCGCAGCCGGCCGACGCCGGCGTGGAATCCGGGAAGAGCCCGGGTGAGGTAGCCCGGACGGTGCATCGGCCAGGTTTCCCCGGCGAAGGGATCGGCGACCCAGTCGTGACCTCTCACGTCGGTGACGCGTGCGCCGGGGATGAGCCGGCCGATGACGCGCTCGATCGCTGCGCCATCGGTCGGATCGATCGCGGAGGCTTCGGGCCCGAATCCGATCACGATGATCCCGTCGCCATCGGGGTACTCGCCTTGGAAGAAGTTCAGCGGCCAGTCCTTCTCTCCGAATGCGACGAACGGTTCGGTCACGCCCTCGAGGCGGAACCAGACCTTGGTGCCGAGACCCGCCTGCCCCTGGTGCACTGCCTCGAGCATCGGGTCGGGAAGTTCGGGCACCATCCGCACCCGTGAGAGCGCTGCGAGTGGAAGCGTGGAGATCGAGTGGCGCGCGGTGTGGGTCGTGCCGTCGGCGGTCGTCACACGGACGGCGTCCTCGTCGTGCTCGACGGAGACGACCACGGCGCCGAACCGCAGCTCGGCGTCGGTGTCATCCGCGATCGCGTGCGCCAGGCGGCCCGTGCCGCCGTCGATCTTGAACGAGGCGCACGCCTCGAAGTTCACCGCCCAATCGCCGTTGGTCAGGGCGACCCAGCGCAGCGCCTGCGAATAGGCGGCCGCATCGATCGACCCGTTGACGTTCAGCGTCCAGAACGTCTCGAGCAGCGCGCGGTCCGCCTGCGGCAGGCCGAGGGCGGCGATGCGCTCGGCGACCGTCTCCTGGTCGACGGCCTCGACGAGGGCGGCCCGCTTCAACGGGTGGAACGGCTCGGGGAAGACGAGCCTGGCCTCGGCCGTCAACCGGCGGTTCGGCTCGTCGAGGCGGGCGAGGAGTTCGAGCGGCTCGCCGGATCTCGGCCTGCCGTCCTCCCACCAGTGCGCGATGACAGGCTCTGGGCTCGGTACGGTGCCGATGCCGTAGCGGGCGAGTTCGGCCCAGACGTACGGCTGGGTCCAGTGCACCCAGGTGCCGCCGAGCTCGAGCCTCCGCCCGAGGCCGTCGGCGAACCAGGTCCGTCCGCCGAGGCGGTCCCGCGCTTCGAGGATGCGCACGGAGAGGCCGCGCTGAGTGAGTTCCCGGGCGGCCGTGAGGCCGGCGAACCCGGCGCCGAGGACCAGGACATCGACCTCGGGCGGGCGAGAGGTCGGTCGTGCATGCGTGTTCAGAGACATCGTCGTTTCCTTCACGGCGCGGTTGCTGAGCAGTACGGCACGAACTAAGCAACTGCTGAGTATCGGTGGCGGTAAGCTAAGCACATGCTCAGTTCGACGTCAACCGATTCGCGGACGTCCGTTCCGCCGCTGCCTACACTGGAGCGCATGACGGACCCGGCCAAGCGGCCCCTGAACCATGGCGACGGCAAGGAGGCGCTGCTCGCAGCAACGGTCCGAGTCGTGGCCACCAAGGGCTTGCGCGGCATGACGTTCCGGGCGGTCGCGGACCAGGCGGGCGTCAACAACACGCTCATCGCGCATCACTTCGGCACGCGCGACAAGCTGCTCGCGGCAGCCCTCGAATGGTCGATGGAGCGGTCGATCGGTTTGGCGAACCTCGGCGAGTACGCCGGCGACCCCGAGTCGTTCCGGTCCGCCCTGGTCGAGAACGTGCTCTCCGAGCCTGCCCTGCAGGTGTTCCAGTTCGAGATGGTCCTCGAGTCGAGCCGGCGGCCCGACCTGCAGCCAGCCGTGCGCACGCTCTACGAGCGATACGTCCAGGAGCTCGCGCACGGCAGGTCCGACCTCGGACTGTCGAGCAGTGCGGGCTTCGACCGAGCGATGTTCGCCGCGCTCGACGGACTGGTGCTGCAGTACCTCGGCCACGCGATCACCGCCGAGCAGCTCTCCGAGGCCGTCCAGGCGCTCGGCGCGGTCGTCGCCGCCGGGCCGCGCGGCTGACCGACCTGCAGCAGCTCAACGGTCGGCCAACCCGTCGTGGCATCGCGAAGGCCCTGGACGAGGGCGTTGCGCCTTCCCTTCCGTGCCTGCCCTCATGTATCGACGAACCGTCAGTCTGTGGTTGCCCCCACGCAGACGGCCCGGCCTTCCCCCGAGGGCCGGGCCGTCGTCACGCGCCCGATCAGTCGGGCAGGTCCACCGAGTCGAGCAGCACGCTGAGCGCGTCGCCCGGCGGGAGGTCCTCGGCGAACGACACCTCGGGGCTGAAGGTGCTGCCGCGCACCACGAGCCAGGCGCCGTCGAGCGGGATCAGGACGACGCGCTCGTCGCCGCCCCACCCGAATGGCGTGCTCTCGACCGCCAGCCAGTTCGTCTCGTTCACCGCTCGGGCATCGATCTGGGTCGCGGTCACCCCGTCGACCGTCACCTCGCGCTGGTCGAGGATCTCGAGGTCGGGGTGCGACAACGTCCACGCCACGGGGTCGGCGGGCACCGGCTCGGGCTCGGTCGCACCCGGGCCGTATGCGGCATCCGGCACATACACGATCACGTCGCCCCAGACCGCGTCGTCGACCGGCACGCCCGGCTTGTCCGGCAGCTGATGGAACAGCACCCCGTCCGCTCGATCGGTGGTGGTCCACGGCTCGGCGAGGGTGCCGATGGCCGCACCCGCGTCGAACTCGAAGCTGCCGTCGATCGTCGCCGGTGCGGCATCCGTCCCGCTGGTCGCTTCAGCGGATGGCGACGCCGACGTGTCGCTGGTCGGGTCCGCCTCGTCGCCCGCCCCGGAGGACGCGCACGCCGTGGTCGCGAGCAGCGCGCAGCCGATCGCGACGAGCAATCCCTTTCGTGTCCCCAGAGTTCTCATGGGCGCACGGTACTGCCGGAGCTGAGGTGCGTCATGGTGGCGCTTCAGCCACTTTCAGCCCACTTCGGGGGTAGCGCGCGCAAGCGCGGAGCCCGATCGTGGACACATGACCAGCGAGCGATTCGCTGCCGACACCATCGCCCTCGCGCGGGCCGCCGCCGAAGGCGCGGATGTCATGGCCGATGCGCTCGCCGTCCTCGACGCGCACGTCGGCGGTTCGACCTTCAGCGTCTCCTCGCTCCGCCTCGCCGATCGCGTGAGCGGAGAGGTCGCACTCCGCGGTGGCGACCCGATCAGCGAACGCGAGCACGCGGACTGGGAGCGGCTGATCGGCACCCACCCGTACTTCCCGCACGTGGTCGGAGGGCCGCAGCGGGCGACGCGCCTGACCGACGTGGTCGACCTCGGCCGGTTCGAGCACACCGAGGTCTACCAGGTGCTCCTGCACCCGCGGGGCAGTCGGTACCAGGCGGCGATGCCGCTGCTGCGAACGCCCGAACGGCTCCTGATGCTCTCCGCGTGGCGCGACGACCACGACTTCGGCGACGCCGACCTCGATCGGCTCGAGCGGTTCCGCAGCGCGCTCAACGCAGGCCTGGAGTTCCGGCGCGCCGTCGTCGCGCTCGGGGTCATGGCCGCGGGCGTCGGCTTCGGCCGCGACCCCGACGGGCTGACGCCGCGCCAGCGCCAGGTCGCCGCACTGGTCGAGCTCGGCCTCACCAACCGCCAGATCGGCGGGCGCCTCGGGCTCACGGAACGGACCGTGCGCAAGCACGTCGCCGATCTCTTCGTCGCCCTCGGATGCGACAGCCGCACGCTCATCGCGGTGCGGTGGCGCGCTCGCTATTCGCGGTGATCCGGCGGGAGGATATGCATGGCTGACATTCGAGAGCACGACGACGAACTCGGCGCGGCCGCCGGCTCCGCCGGCAGCACGAACCCGAGCGGCGCAGCGGGCGGGTACGACCCTGCTGGCCGAGGTGCCGGGTCCGACTGGCCGTTGACCACCTCCGAGAAGGACGAGCATCCGGCCGACGGCGAACCATAACGGCGATCCCGCCCCTGGGGGTGGGCATCAGGGGCAGCCTGCTGGCAGCATTCGACTATTGATCGTGACTGGGGGGTCGCCATGGGGAGAGCTGAGGCTGCGGACGCCGTCGAGGTCGAAGTCGGAGTTGGGACAGCGAACGGAATCGCGGCGTTCGAACCGATCGGCATCGGGAAACCGCTGACGATCTCCATCTCGTCCGTGTATGCGGGCCCCAGCAGGCGTGATCGCGCGCTGCTCGTGATGTCGGCCGTGAAGGACCCGCAGTTCGACGCGCCGGGCGTCGTTGCCATGCATTGGTGGCTCGAGCGCATCGGCGACCGCGCCTTCGTTCCGGTCAACGATGCGGGCATCCGCGGGAGCAAGGTCGTCTACTACAACCCGTCCGTGTCGGAACTCGAGTTGACCGTGTCGGTCAAGCTGAAATTCGACGCGTTCAACCGGCGGGCCTTCGATGAGTGGGTCGACGTCGCGGGCGAGGCTCTCACCCTTCCGGCCTTCCTCGGAGGAACCGCCCTCGGGGGTGGAGTCGGAGCAGCGCTGGGGCAGGCGCTGGTCTCGACAGGGAAGGGCGCCGCTCGAATCGCGATTCGCATGCTCGACGATGCCATCGATGGCGCGAGCCCGAAAAGCATGGACTGGTCGCTCTCGCTCGCCGAACCCGGGCGAACGCCCGTGGGTGCCGGATACGTGCTGCTCGTCGAGGACGACCTGGCCGTCCGATCGGAGGGCGGCGACCGGGGGGCCGCCATCCCGGGCGGCTACGTGACCATTCCCTCCCGGCCGGACGCGGAACGCGAGTATCTCGAACTCGACGGGAATGATTTCGTCGTCGACGGCAAGGGTGTGCTGCGCCACCGTTCCGCGGGAAGCTGGCCCGACGGGTCACCGTACAAGGAGGGTGACCAGGTCAGGGGGCCCTTCCCCTATGCGCTCGTCAAGGTGGACGGCACCGAGCGCCCGGCGCTCAAGAAGTGGAAGCCGGCCGCGATCACCGCCGAGGCGGCGTCGCGGTTCCTGAACCGATCGAAGGAATCCCTTGCCGACCAAGTCAGCGAAGCGCTCGAGGACTTCGGCGACCTGATCCTGCTGCGTCAAGCAGCGGATCTGGAGGCGGCGATGACCGATGCGAAAGGTGCGAAGAAGGCTGCTCTCAAGAAGCAGTTCGACGCGGTGCTGGAAGCGATCCAAGATGACTCGCTGAAGAAGCTGGCGACGAAGTCGTCAGCCAAGTAGCCCGACGACGGCCGCTCATGCTCGCCGAGCGCGGCGAGCCGGGGCCGCGGGCCACCGGGCCATGGTGATCAACCCCACGGGCGAACAGGTGCGCGCGCCGACCGGCCTCAGCCGACGAGCCGCGCCACCGCCGACGTGACCACCTCGCGCACGCGCGCGTCGGAGGCGTCGTCGAGCAGGAGCGGCAGGATCGACGTGAGCACCGTGATCACGGCGAGTGTCTCGTCGGCCGCGAACCGGTCGGAGACGACGCCGGCGGCCTGGGCGTCCGCAATGGCGGCCACCTTCGCGGCATCCGTCGCCAGCAACTCGGGGGAGCGCATGCCCGCACCGCCGCGCTCGAGGCGGTCCCACAGGGCGAGGCGGACGAGCTCGGGGTTCGCGACGTACGAGTCGACGAGGGCGGCGGCGTACTCGTCGAGATGCTCGGCATCGATGGGGTGCGCCGCGACGAGCCGGGCCACGAGTGCGGCGAACACGGCGTCGAAGAGCTGCTCCTTGTTGCCGAAGTACGAGTAGAGCAGGGCCTTGTTGCAGGCGGCTGCGTCGGCGATGCGATCTACTCGGGCGCCGGCGATGCCGCGCGCCGAGAACTCGGCGGTCGCCGCCTCGAGGATGCGGGCGCGGGTCTGCTCAGCGTTGCGGGCCATGCCAATCAGTATATAACCAGTTAGTTGCATTCTCACCTGAGACATGCGACACTCGTTCCATCGCAAGTAACCAAACGGTTAGGAACACCCTCATGGAACGTCACGTCGCCCTGGTGACCGGTGCCTCGTCGGGCATCGGCGAGCAGACCGCCCTCGAACTGCTGCGCCGCGGCTTCACCGTCTACGGTGCCGCGCGACGCGTCGACCGCATGTCCGCCATCGTCGACGCAGGCGGCCACGCCATCGCGATGGACGTGACGGATGACGCATCCGTCGGCGCCGCGGTCGACCGCATCATGGCCGACGAGGGCCGCATCGACGTGCTCGTCAACAACGCCGGCTATGGCTCGTACGGCGCCCTCGAAGACGTGCCCATCGAGGAGGCCCGCCGCCAGTTCGAGGTCAACGTGTTCGGCCTCGCGCGCATCACCCAGCTGGTCCTGCCCGGCATGCGCGCTCGCCGATCCGGGACGATCGTCAACATCTCCTCCATCGGCGGCCGCATCTACGAACCGCTCGGCAGCTGGTACCACGCCACCAAGTTCGCCGTCGAGGGCCTCAGCGACTCACTCCGCGTCGAGCTCGAGCCGCACGGCATCCGCGTCGTGGTGATCCAGCCGGGTGCCATCCGCACCGAATGGAACGGCATCTCGCGCCGCAGCGCCATCGAGCGCTCGGGCGACACCGCGTACGCCGCCCAGGCCCGCGCGCTCGTGCGTGCCCTCGAGGCCGCGGACGCCTCCTCCGCGGCATCCGAACCGCACGTCGTCGCCGCGACCATCGCCAAGGCCGCGACCGCCCGCCGGCCCCGCACCCGCTATGCGACCCCGGTGAGCGCGAAGTTCATCGTGGGCCTCCGGCGCGTGCTGCCCGACCGCGTCTTCGACCTCGTGATCCGCAGCGTGTTCGCGCCGACCAAGGCCGAGCTCGCCGAGCAGCGTGCCGCCGAGCCGCCCGCGGCTGCGCCCGCAGGCCGACGCGAGGCCGACCCGGACCGCGCCGCCGCCTGATCGGGGCCGCCGCCTGCGCTGTCCGCCCGGCGCCGCCGCCCGGCGCTGTCCGCCCGGCGCCGGCACGCCTCAGGGCCACCCCTGACGCGTGCCGGCTCTGCCCACGGGGATGCTGGGCGGATGACCGGAGCACCCTACGGATCCGACGCCTCCGCGGAGCCCGACGCCGCGACCGCACCGCCCGCACCCGTCTTCGACGTGCGAGCCCGCCTCCTCGAGACCGTCGTGCTCGTGGCATCCGTCGTGGCCCTGCGCATCGTGGGGCTGGTGCTCATCGTGCTGTCGGCGTCCGGCCCCGGCAGCGACCCGCTCGGCATGCTGCTGCCGTTCGTCGCGATGGTGGTCGACCCCAACCTGCTGGTATGGGTCGCGCTCGCCGCCGCCGTGCAGTTCGGGCTGCGGTCCATGCCGCGGCCCGGACGGATGGCGCTCGTCGTGGTCGCCGCCCCCGTCGTCGTGCTGCTCGTCGGCACCGTGCGCGCGCTGCCCATGCTGCCGCAATCCGGCCTGGTCGGCCTGCTCGGCAACGGCGTCTCGTGGTTCGATGCGGGCATCCTGACCGTGGTCGTCGCTCTCGGCGTCGCCGTCGTCGCGGCGGCCGGAAGCGCGCCCGTCGCCGGGGCGCGTCGCTGGGCGGCACCCGTGGCCGGCGGGCTGCTCGCCCTCGGCGGCCTGCTGGTGCTGATCCTCGCGTGGCAGGCGATCGAGGCGTACTTCACGCTCGGGGGGACGCCGGTCGTCGTCACGCCCGAGCAGGGCGACCGCTACCTCGTCACCGCGGGCCTCACCGTGGTCGCGTTCGCGGGCGCCGTCGTGAGCGCGGTGCTGAGCCGACGCCGTTGGCTGGTCGTCACATCGGTCGTCGTCGGCGGCGTCGGGCTGATCCTCGCGTTCGTCCTGCAGGTCCCCACCGGTCGGTTCCTTCCCGGGCCCGCGCAGGAGCCCGCGCCCGGCCCCGGCGGCTCCAGCTGCTACGGCGAGGGCGACCCGAACTGCATAGGCGGGTAGCGGGAGGGCCGCACACTCGCGGCCGTCGAGTGTCGAGGTATCTCGTGCACCAACCGGGCTTCGGCAGGCCGTCGAGTCCCCATCCGGTGCACGAGCGGCGTCAGCGACCTCCGCGCGCCCCACGCTCGTGCGCCCAGATCGCGAGCTCGACGCGGTTGCGGGCGCCGATCTTCGCCATGATGCTCGCGATGTGCGTCTTCACGGTGCTGAGCGACACGTGCAGCTCGCGGCCGATCTCGACGTTGCCGAGGCCCCGCGCGACGCCGGCGAGCACGTCCTCCTCGCGGTCGGTGAGCGGGGTGGATGGCGCAGCCGGCGCGCGCCCGGGCACGGGGCCGGCCCCTGGCGCCCGACCCGCGAACGCCTCTATCAGTCGCACCGTCACGTTCGGGTCGATGAGCGCGTCCCCGCGCGCCGCGGCGTGCACGGCCTCACGCAGGATCGTCGCGCCGGCGTTCTTCAGCAGGAACCCGCGCGCCCCGGAGCGCAGTGCGGCGTAGACGTACTCGTCGAGGTCGAACGTCGTGATCACCACCACCGGCAGCGGGTCGGTGACATCCGGACCCGCCAGTTCGCGCGTCGCCTGCAGGCCGTCCATGACCGGCATCCGGATGTCGAACAGGCACACGTCGGGCCGCAGCTCGCGGGCCATCGCCACCGCTTCGGCGCCGTCGCGCGCCTCGCCGACGACCTCGATGTCGGGCTGCGCGTCGAGGATCATCCGTAGCCCGGTGCGCACGAGGTCATGGTCGTCGGCGATCAGCACGCGCACGCTCATGCCGACCACCCGGCCTTCGGCAGCACGGCGCTCACGAGCCACCCGCCGCCCGGCGCAGGGCCGGCCTGGCAGGTGCCGCCGAGCAGTGCCGCCCGTTCCGCCATCCCGGTGATGCCGAACCCCGGCGCAGCGGATGCCGCGGGCTCGCCGTCGTCGCGCACCTCGAGCCGCACGCCCTCGGCCTCGACCCGCACGTGCACGTCGATGTGCGTCGCGTTGCGTGCGTGCCGGCGGGCGTTCGTCACCGCCTCCTGCGCGATGCGGAACACCGCAGCGCCGACCGCGGGCGGCAGCGCCGCCGCGGCAGGCTCGTCGTCGACCCGCACGTCGACGACCGGGCTGCCGGGCTCGGGCGCCGCCGGCTGGGCGAGCCGCCGGATGTCGGCGATGCCCTGCGCGGGCGCCAGCTCCGCGGCATCCGCTCGTCGCAGCACCCGGACCATCGAGCGCATCTCGTCGAGGGTTCGGGACGCCTCGCCCTCGATCACGCGCAGGACCTCGGCGGCCGCCGCCGGGTCGTGCGGCGCCACGGCAGTACCGGCCTGCGCTTGGATCGCGATCGCAGAGACGTGGTGTGCGACCGTATCGTGCAGGTCGCGTGCGAGCTGCTCGCGCTCGAGCAGTCGCACGCCCTCGAGCTCGCGCTCGCGGGCGCCGGCCTGCCACCGGAAGGCGATGCCGAGCGTGGACGTGGTCACGACCACCGCGAGCCCGCCGATGAGGTCGCCGAGGGCCGGCGGCTGGAACAGGGCCGGGATCACGATGCCCGCGAGCACGAGCGCCGCTCCGCCGACCATCGCCCGGCCCGACCCCCATCGCATCACCGCGTAGACGAGCACGAGGAAGTACGCCGTGGCGAACAGCTGCGGATCGCCGCCGGTCGCGAGGCCGACGGCCGTTCCGACTGCGAAGGCGATCGCGAGCATCGTGAACGGGCGGATTCGACGCCACAGCAGTGTCGGCACGAGCACGACGAGCACGGCCGCCCACGCCCAGCGCCACGGCACGTCCGGACGCGCCGCCGCCTCGATCAGGATGAGCAGCGGCAGCGCCGCGACGAGCACCCAGTCGCGCCCCACCCGGCGGGGCGCGGGCGGCTGCGCGGGCGGCGCCGACCAGAGTGCGCGCACCGGGCTCGTCATGGCCTCATGATAGGTGCGCACTCGCGGCCGCCGACCGGACGTCATCGCGTTCGTCGATGGCCGCCACGCGCGCGACGGGGGCGCGACGGATGCCGCGGCCCACCCGCCGCCGGATCACGACCTCCGCGACCGCAAGGTTGATGACCCAGCCGGCGCCCATGAGCACCGCGTGCACCGGCTCGCTCGGGGGGCCGAAGACGAGCGTCCACGGCAGGAACGTGAAGACCTGCGTGCCGGCGCCGAGCCCGATGGCGTAGGCGCGCGTCATCCACGCGCTGTGCGTGCGCACGTCGCCCCGACGGATCGCGAGGAACGCCACGACGATGCCGGCCGCCATGGCGGTGCCGAATCCGAGCCGCATCACGAGCAGCGCCGTCCCGCTGGGCTCGGGGAGGTCGTAGGCGACCGCCATCCACATGCCCGACAGGGCGGATAGCACGCCGGCCGGCACCAGGATGCGCCCGGCGTACCGGTGCCAGCGCCGGCTGCGCAGCGCCGGCGCGAACTGCAGCGCCCCCAGCAGGAGGAACACGACCGAACCGACGATGTGCACGACCACCGGCACGGGGGAGTCGAAGAACCGCGCGTTCTCGGGCGTGACGGCCGCGCCGCTCGCGAGCTCGGTGAGGCGGAACGCGCCGGCGGCCATCGGCACGAGGCTGAGCGCGATGAGCCCGGCCGGCGCGAGCCACTGGGGGCGCGGGCGGCGGCCGGTGCGGGGTGCGGGCAGTGAGGTCTGCGTCATGTCTCGATGCTCGCGCCGGGCGGGCCCGCCCACATCGGCCGCGCGGCCCGAGCTTGCTCAGCCGATCGGCCGATGCGCGCCGACCTCTCGCCGGTTCCGCCGGTCATCGCCACCGCGACGCTGCTCCCGGAGCCGGGCGGCGCGACTCGACGCGTCGGCAAGCATGATCCGTCCGCGAGATCCGGTACCGAAGTACCGAAGTACCGGCGGAGCCGGCGCGAAACCGTCTCGCCCGAACGGGGAGCACCCGCCCGGCGAGGCTAGGATCGCGCCATCGGGTCCGTCAGGCGACACCCCGTGCGATCCCGCGCGGCGTCAGGGGCGAGCGGATGCCGCCTGCAGCTCGGCCGCGATCGACGACGCCCATGCGTCGATGGCGTCCCACTCGCGGAAGTCGCCCTCGGGCATGAGGTCGCGGATCGCGGGCATCCACACGATCATCCGGTCGGCGCCGCGGATCTTGTCGTGGTCGTACGCACCACGGAACACCTGCATGCCGCGCGGATGGATGAGCTTCTCGTACTCCTCGAACTGCTTGGGCTTCGCGCCCTCGAGTACGTCGTTGCCCTCCTTGTCGACCGTTTCGGTGCCGAGCGGGCCGCTCGAGAACAGCCACGTCGGCTTCGCGGCGAGCACGTCGGCGTTGCGTTCGACGAACTGCCTGGCCGACTTGCGCCAGTTGAACGCGTAAGTGGCCGACCCGACCACGTAGGCGTCGTACCCGGCTGCCGCCTCCAGGTCCGTGCACCTGACGACGTCGACCTCGAGGCCGTGCCCGGTGAGCGTCTCCCCGATGCGCCGCGCGATCCCCTCGGTGGCGCCGTACTTGCTGGCGTACGCGACGAGCACCTTCATCGCGATCCCTCCTTCGTCGCGGTTCGTGCGTTCCAATGGGGCACGCTACGCCGCACGGCCGGAGGCGTCGGTGACCAAGGTCACTCGGGCCGGACCGATCGATCCACCCCGTCAGGGGCTCGTCGTCGCGTCGGCGTGCCGGTGCACGACCTTCCACCCGTCGAGTTCGCGCCGGTAGACCTGGGTCGCGCGCAGCGAGAACTCGCGCTGCCGACCATCCATCGTCGTCGTGACGCGCTCGTAGCCGAGCGTGTATGCGAGATCGCCGCGCACGTCCCACGAGATCAGCTCGAGCGCGTACGCGGTGCAGTTCGAGAAGCTCGACGCGAGCACGTCGAACACCTCGACCAGTTCCTGGCGGTTCGACGCGGTGCGCCACGCGCCCAGCACGGTGACCGGCTCCTCGCGCGACCAGATCTCGCGCCGGGGGCCGGCGTCGCCGTCGAACATCGCCCGTTCGGCCTGCGCGAGCGATGTGTAGACCCAGTTCAGGAACTCCTCGCGGTCGTTCATGGGTCCAGCATGCTCCTGACCGGCACCCCGGCGCGAGGGCGGATGCCGCATCCGCTGTCGGGGAGCCGGGATCCGGTTCGCGTCTGCGGTCTCAGGCGAAGCGCTCGAGCACCGCGAGCGCCGTGCCCGTGCCGTCCTCGTGCGACATCCGCTCGGCGACGGATGCGACGGCCGCCTCGTGGGCGGACGCCTCGGCCAGCGCCGACGCCAGCCGCTCGGCCGTCAGGCGCCGCTGCGGGATCGGCGCCGGGCCGAGGCCCCGGCGGTGCAGTTGCGCACCCCAGAACGGCTGGTCGGCGATGAACGGCACGATCACCGAGACGATGCCCGCGCCCATCGCGGCCTGGACGGTGCCGATGCCGCCGTGGTGCACCGCCACGGCGGCGCGCGGGAGCACGGCCGCGTGGTCGACCGAGCGCGTCACGAGCACGTCGTCGCCACGGAGGCCGTCGGGCACGGCGATGCCGCCGAGCCCGGTCGCGACGAGCAGCCGCAGCCCGCGCGATCGCGCCGCCTCGACGAGGGCCCGCCCGCGCTCGGCCGGGTCGCCGGCGGCCATCGAGCCGAATCCGGCGTACGCGACGGGGCCGGCCCCGAGGAACGCCTCGACCGCCGAGTCGGGTGCTGCGGCATCCGTCGACGTCGAGCGCCACGGGCCGGTGAGCACCGTGGTGTCGGGCCAGTCCGCCGGGGCCGGCAGGATAGCCGGACTGATCGGCAGCAGCGTCGCCGACGCCGGCGATGATCGCCGTGGGGGAGTGACGCCCATGACGGATGCCGCCTCGGCGACCTCGCCGCGGAACATTGCGCCGGCCGCGCCCGCCATCCGGTACGTCAGCGGGTTCAGCGGCCCGAGGCTCCGCGTGACCGTCCCCGCGGCCGGGAACTCGTGCGTCGGCGTCATCACCGGGACCATCTCCACGGCCACGTGCGGAATGCCGAGCGCATCCGCGATGAGCGGCGCCGACAGCACCTTCGGATGCCACACGACGACGTCGGGCCGGAACTCGCGGGCCGCGTGCGCCGCGTTCACGATGACCCCGCGCATGACCGGCCGGACCACCTCGCGGAGGTTCCGCATCGCGGCGAGCGGCGACACGCCCTGCGACTCGATCATCGCGGAGAAGTCGACGCCGAGGCTGCGCACGTCGAGCCCGTCGAGGTCGACGCCGGAGCGGTCGGGGAGGGCCAGACGCACCTCGTGACCCGCGCCCACGGCTCGGCGCGCGAGGGCCGCGAAGGGTTCGACGTCGCCGCGTGAGCCGGCGGTCACCAGCAGGATCCTCATCGTGCCTCCTCCGGGGCCAGCCCGGCCGCGGCGAGGAGCCGGTCGTCGGTCGTGAGCCCATGGGTGTAGAGCTCGGCCAGCGGCACCGCGACCCGACGCAGACCGGTCTCGGCGTCGCCGCCCGCCCAGGCGGCGAGCCGATCGAGCATGAGGAAGGGGGCGACCCCGAGCAGTACGAGTGCGGCGGCCTGCGCCTCCGGGTCGCGCGAGGCGCGGAGCCATCCGCTCGCCGAACCGTCGGCGATCATCGCGCGCGACACCTCGAGCAGTCGTTCGAACAGCGCGTCGGATGCCTCGCCGCCCTCGCCCAGCATGCGCGCGAGGTACGGCCCGAAGGTGCCGAGCACGTCGCCGAGCACGTCGGACGCAGCCGTCTCGACGCGCTGCTTCTCGACGATGAACCGGACGACCCGCGCGTCGCACTCGGCACGGAGGGCCTGCTTGGTACCGAAGTGATGCGTGACGAGGGCCGTGCTCACGCCCGCGCCGGCCGCGATGTCGCGCATGGTCGCCGCCTCGTAGCCGTGCGCGGCGAACCGCTCGAGTGCGCTGCCGACGATGCGGGCGCGCGCCGTGAGGTCGCGATCTTCGACGGAGGCTGTACGCATGTACAGCATTCTGGCACAGCGTCCAGGCGCTCGGGCCGAAACGTTCACGGGCCGGTCACGTGCCCGTCACGCGACCCTTGACGCCCGTGAATCTGGAAGCCATATTCTTACGAAGCCCTAATCAAGGAAATGATTTCCAGAGAGCCGGAGGCCCGAATGCCGACCCCGTCCGTCCACCGCGAGCGGAGCCGTCGCAGCTCCGCTCTTCTCATGGCGAGCGCGCTCGCCGTGGGGTCCCTCGTCCTCGCCGACGGCGTCGAGGCGAGTGCCGCGCCGCCGCCCGTCACCACCGCGCGCGTCGTCGCCGCCCCGGACACCGGGGGTCTCGACCTGGCCGGAGGCGACTCGTCTCTGCTCACCGCCGAGACCGAATCGCTGGCTCCGGGCCTCGCGCTCACCGACTTCCGGCGATTGCAGCCGGCAGGCTGGGTCGCCGGCCACGTCATGCGGGCCGACCTCACCACGCCGACCCTCGAGCTCGAGGTGCTCGACTCCGGCACGGTCACGGGCGGCGCCACGGTCACGGAGCAGATCGAGGGCACCGGCGCGGTCGCCGCGATCAACGGCGACTACTTCGACATGAACGCCTCCGTCGCGCCCGTCGGCACGAACGTGTCCGCCGGCGACGGCGTGCGGACGGCGAGCACCGCCCCGCGACCGGCGTTCACCATGGCCGACGGCCTCGCCGCCGTGCAGGAGCTCATGGCGGAGGGCACGCTCTCGATCGACGGGGTCGAGACGGCCATCCGCGGCATCAACACGCCCGCGCTGCCCACCGGCGGCATCGGCTGGTACACGTCGGCGTGGGGCGAGCATCCGCTCAGCCGCCCGCTCGGCGGACCGGGCTCGCTCGCGGCATCCGTCGCCATGGTCGTCGTCGCCGACGGCGTCGTGCAGTCGGTCACGACCGATCCCGCCGCCCTCTCCGCCCCCGCATCGATCGCCGAAGGCACGGGGGTGCTCATCGGCCGCGATGCCGGCGCCGCGACGCTCGCCGCCCTCGCACCCGGGCAGCCGGTCGAGGTCGAGGTCGGGGTGAACGCCGACGTCGATCTCGCGGTGAGTGGCGCCCAGCGCCTCATCGTCGACGGCGCGCAGACCGACGCCGACCAGGTCGAGGCTGCGCGCACCGCGATCGGCGTGAACCGCGACGGCACCGAGGTCACGATCGTCACGATCGACGGCCGCGCGGGCGACAGCCGCGGGATGACGCTGCAGGAACTCGGGGACCTGATGCTCGACCTCGACGTGCACAACGCCGTCAACCTCGACGGCGGCGGCTCGACCACGCTCGCGGCACGCGCCGCCGGCACCACCGAGGCCGCCATCGTGAACCGCCCCTCGGACGGGTCGGAGCGCGTCGTCGCCAACAGCCTCGCGTTCTTCTCCACCGCGCCGGCCGGCGAGCTCGCCGACGTGCGCATCGCCCCGGCCTCCGACCTGCCGGACGCCGACGCGGTGTTCCCGCGCCTCGGCCGCACCGTCACGGCGACCGGATTGGACGCGAACCTCGCGGGGGTGCCGGTCGACGGGAAGTTCTCGGGCAACCGCGGCATCGACGTCGACGCGGTCGACGGCAGCACCGCGATCGTGCGGGGTACTCGCCCGGGCGAGAGCACGGTGCGATTCCAGACGCGTGGCCACACGGATGCCACGGACCTGCGCGTGCTCGGTGACCTGGAGCGGCTGCGTCCGAGCCGCACCGTCGTCGCCCTGCCCGACCCCGGACAGACGGCGGAACTCCGGATCACGGGGCTCGACGCCGACGGCCACGAGGCTCCGATCGAGACGACCGACCTCACCGTCGAGCACGGCGACGACGTCACCGTGACCGCCGAGGGCCGGGATGGGTTCCGCATCGCGCCGAACGTCGACAGCGGGTCCGCGACCGTCACCTTCACGGCCGGCGGCCGGAGCGTCGACGTGGCCGTCACCATCGGCTACCGCACCCTCTCGGTCGCCGACTTCTCCGACGGTGCCGCATGGAAGCCCGCCGCCGACCGCGCGACGGGCACCCTCACGACGACGACCGGCCCGGGCGGCGTCCCCGCGCTCGCCCTCGACTACGACTTCACCACGAGCACCGGCACGCGGGGCTACTACGCGGTCGCACCCGAGATGTCCACGCCCGGAAGCCTCGGCCGCGAACTCGAAGGACAGCCCCAGGCCCTCACCATGTGGATCAACGGCGACGGCAGCGGCGCGTGGCCGCGCATCCAGATGAAGAACGGCGCCGGCACCACCATCAACCTCGATGGACCCAACGTGACCTGGACCGGCTGGCAGCAGGTGCGCTTCCCGGTGCCTGCCGGCACGCCCTACCCGCTGCACCTGCAGCGCGTGCGCCTGCTCGAGACGCGATCGGCCGTGCAGTACCACGGGCACGTCGAGATCGCCGGACTCGAGTCGGTGGTGGCACCGGATGTCGCCCAGCCCGCCGCACCCGTCGTGCACGATCCGGTCATCGTCACGGATGGCACGGTCGCCGACCGGCCGCAGCGCATCGCGGTCATGAGCGATGCCCAGTTCGTCGCCCGGGCACCCGAAAGCGGCGCGGTCGAGGGCGCCCGCCGGACCCTGCAGGAGATCCTCGCGACGGAGCCCGACCTGCTCGTCATCAACGGCGACTTCGTCGACGAGGCGAGCGAGGCCGACTTCGCGTTCGCGAAGCGGATCCTCGACGATGAGATCGGCGACCGGCTGCCGTACGTCTACGTCCCCGGCAACCACGAGATCATGGGCGGACCCATCGAGAACTTCGAGGCGGCCTTCGGCGACACCGCCCGAAGCGTCGACCTCGGCCGCACGCGCATCATCACGCTGAACAGCGCCGCCGGGTCGTTCCGCGCATCCGATCCCGCCCAGCTCGCGTTCCTCGAACGCGAACTCGCCGACGCGGCCGCCGACGGCGACACGTCGGGCGTGCTCGTGTTCGCGCACCACCCGGCCGACGACCCGCTCCCGTCGAAGGCGAGCCAACTGGCCGACCGGGTCGAGGCGGCGGCGTTCACCGACGCGCTCGGGGCCTTCCGTGCCGAGACGGGCAAGTCGATCGCCGTGGTCAACGGCCACGTCGGGGTCTTCCACGCCGACGCCGTCGACGGGGTGTCGCGCCTCGTCAACGGCAACTCGGGCAAGGGCCCGGCGGGCACGCCCGAGACCGGCGGCTTCACCGGGTGGACGATGCTCGGGGTCGACCCCGCGCACGGGAAGGTCGGCCGCGGCGCGACCGCCGACGCCGATCGCACCCGCTGGCTCACCGCCGAGGTGCACGCCCGGGTCGACGCGATCGAACTCGACGCGCCATCCGTCATGGTGGTGGGGGAGACGGTCGCAGCCGGCGCGAACATCGAGCAGGACGGTGGGCGCACCGTGCCCGTCGGCTGGCCCATGAGCGCCGACTGGTCCGGGAAGGGCGTGACGATCGTCGACGGTCGTACCGGCACGGCCGAGCGAGCGGTCGCGGCATCCGGCGTGCTGCGCTTCGACCCGGCCACGGGCGAACTGACCGCCATCGCGCCGGGAACGGGCACGCTCGAGGTCGTCGTCAACGGCGAGCGGGCGACCGTCGACGTGCGCGTCGCGGCGGCGACGCCGGCCGGCTAACCCGGCCCAGCCGCACGGGGTCCGTGCAACGCCGAGGCGTCCGCAGCAGCGGAACGCCCGGACGTTGCACGGACCCGATGTGCGTGGCGGGTCAGGACGCGCGCGTCGGCTCCGGCTCCTCGCCCTTCTGCACCGCGACGGTCATCGTCGTCGTGTCGGTGAACTCCTGCTGGATCTCGTCGTCCTCGCGGTAGGTCACGAGGCTGACGACGACCGAGACGACCAGCGCGAGCACGAAGCCGGGGAGCAGCTCGTACACGGGCGTGCCGAGCAGCGGCCAGGTGAAGACGACCACGGCGCCGGTGACCATGCCGGCGAGTGCGCCCCACGCCGAGAGGCGACGCCAGAACAGGCTGAGCAGGATCAGCGGGCCGAACGAGGCACCGAAGCCCGCCCAGGCGAACCCGACGAGACCGAGGATCGTGTCGTTCGGCGTGATCGCGAGCACCGCCGCCACGACGGCGACGATGAGCACGCACGCGCGGCCGAGCACGACGAGCGAGCGGCCGCCGGGCGGGGTCTTGCGCACGACCCGGTAGAGGTCCTCGACGAGCGCCGACGAGCACACCACGAGTTGGCTCGAGATGGTGCTCATGATCGCCGCGAGCACCGCCGCGAGCACGAGGCCCGCGATGATCGGGTGCAGCAGCACCTGCGACATCTGCAGCACGACCGTCTCGGGGTTGTCGAGGCCGCCGTTCTGGTCGAAGAAGGCGATGCCGACGAGGCCCGCGAGCACGGCGCCGGCCATCGAGAGCACCATCCAGGTCATGCCGATGCGCCGGGCGGGCGTCGCCGCCTGCGCGCTCGGCAGCGCCATGAAGCGCACGAGGATGTGCGGCTGGCCGAAGTAGCCGAGGCCCCACGCCATCGCCGAGATGATCGCGATCAGCGTGAGTCCGGTGAGTCCCTCCCCGCCGGTGAGCGACACCGCGTCGGGTGATGCCGCCGCGATGGCGGCGCCGACCTCGCCGAACCCGCCCACGTTCGCGATCGCCACGATCGGCACGAGGATGAGGGCGGTCATCATGAGCAGGCCCTGCGCGACATCCGTCAGCGACGCCCCGAGGAACCCGCCGAAGAGGGTGTACGACAGCGTGACTGCCGAGACGAGCAGCATGCCCACGAGGTACTCGCCGCCGAAGGCACTCTCGAAGAAGACGCCGCCCGCGACCATGCCCGCCGAGATGTAGAGCGTGAAGAAGACGAGGATGATCACGGCGGAGATGATCCGCAGCAGGTGCGTGCGGTCCTTCAGCCGGTTCTCGAAGAAGCTCGGCACGGTGATCGAGTTGTTGCTGACCTCGGTGTACGCGCGCAGGCGCGGTGCCACGAGCCGCCAGTTGAGGTAGGCGCCGATGGTCAGGCCGATCGCGATCCACGCCTCGATGAGGCCGGCCGCGTAGATCGCCCCGGGCAGGCCCATGACGAGCCAGCCCGACATGTCGGACGCGCCCGCGGAGAGGGCAGCGGCCCACGGCGGAAGCTTCCGTCCCGCGAGCATGTAGTCCTCGTGGTCCTTCGTGCGTCGCGCGGCGAACACGCCGATCGCGATCATGCCGACGAAGTACGCGCCGAGGGCGATGTAGAGGAATGCCTGGTCGGACATCGCCGTCCTTCGGGGGTCGTCGCCCGGGCGGCTCTCCGCCACGGGCGGGGTGGGCATGGAGCACGGCCACCCTACTCGCTCGGCCCGCCCGCCGAAGAACCCGGGGGACGGACGGTGCGGCCCGTGACGGCGTCGGCGGGTCGTGCCATGCTGGCCGCATGCCCGAGTCACCCGAGGTGCAGGCGCTCGCCGACGAGCTCGATTCGCGGTTGTCCGGGCGCGCGCTCGCCGAGGTCGACGTGGTCGAGTTCCGGGTGACCAAGACGCGGGCGCGGCCGCTCGAGACGCTCGTCGGCGACCGGGTCGCGGGCGTCTCGCGGCACGGCAAGCTCATCGACCTCGAGGCCGCGAGCGGTGCGCACCTCGTGGTCTCGCTCGGCCGGCACGGGTGGGCGCGCTGGGCGGTCGAGGGCGAGGCGGATGCCGCCGGCACGGCCGACCCCGCGGATGCCGACCCCGCTGCCGACGTCGCGCCCCCGCCCACGCTCGCCGCCCTCGCGTTCGACGACGGCGCGACCCTCGAGCTCACGGATGCCGGAGACTGGGTGTCGCTCGGCGCCTGGGTCGTCGACGACCCCGCCGAGGTGCCCGCGATCGCGAAGCTCGGCCCCGACCCCGCCGACCCCGCGTTCACCCGCGCCGACTTCGACCGCGCGTTCGCGGGTCGCCGCAAGCAGGTGAAAGCCGTCCTGCAGGAACAGGAGTCGCTCGCGGGCATCGGCAACGCCTACTCCGACGAGATCCTCTTCGCGGCGCGCATCTCGCCGGTCGCGCACGCGTCGACCCTCGCCGCCGACGAGCTCGACCGGCTGTACGAGGCGACGGTCGGCGTCATCCGCTCGGCGATCGACGCCCGCCGCGGCGTCCCGATCGCCGAGCAGAAGGCCGCGAAGGTCGCCGCGATGCGCGTGCACGGGCGCACCGGCGAGCCGTGCCCCGGGTGCGGCGGCACGATCCGCGACTTCAGCTTCGCGAGCACGACCGCCCAGTACTGCCCCGACTGCCAGACCGGCGGCGCACTGCTGCCGCTGAAGGGCGAGTGAGCCGGGTGGCCGGCCGCGAGGCATCCGCTCGGCCCCTCACGCTCGTGGTGGACGTCGCGAACGTGATGGGGTCGCGGCCCGACGGCTGGTGGCGCGACCGGGCCGCCGCCGCGACGACGCTCCTGCAGCGCATCGCGCCGCTCGCCGGGCGCGAGCTCGACGTCGAGGGCGAGCGGGTCGAGATCGCGCGGGTCGTCGCGGTCGTCGAGGGGCGGGCGACGGATGCCGCGGCGCCGGCCGGCATCGACGTGGTCGCCGCACCGGCCGACGGTGACACCACGATCGTCGAGGTCGCCGTCGCGGCATCGAGCGCGGGGGAGCGGGTGCTCGTCGTCACCGCCGACCGCGGACTCCGGGCGCGGCTGCCCGAACCCGTCGCGACGGCCGGGCCGGGCTGGCTGAACGACCTGATCGGCCGGTGAGCCCGTCGACTCGGCGTGGACCCTGTCGCCGCGGCATCCGTCGACCCTAGGCTCGACCCGAGACGACCACCGACGGCCGGAGGGGGAGCCGTGATCGATCCGACCCTGCTGAGCGTGCCCGACGGTGCGCGCGACGTCACCGTCGTCGAGGCCATCGACGGGCTCAGCTACATCGACCCGAACGATCCGGCGATGCCGTCGTACCGGGTGATCGCGAACAACCGGCAGCCGGTCGCGCTGCGCGACATGATGATCGAGCCCGTGCGCACGGGCTACATCGGCGCGAACCACCCCAAGCCCGACCCGGCGCTCGTGCCGCCGACCGGCGCCGAGGCGGTGCCCGACGTCGACGTCACCGTCGTCTACCTGCCGGTGCGCGACGGCGTCGCCAGGGCGCAGGTGTACCGGCCCCAGTCGGCGGATGCCGCGGCGGAACTCCCGGTCATCCTGTACTTCCACGGCGGCGGGTTCACCGTCGGCTCCTCCGACGACACCGACTACCTCACGCGCCGGCTCGCGCGCGACAACGGAGCGCTCGTGGTCTCGGCCGATTACCGCCTGGCGCCCGAGTACCCGTTCCCGACGCCGCTCGACGACGTGCTCGACGTGTACCGCTGGCTGACGACGGATGCCGCCCGCCTCGGCGGACGGGCGGACCGCATCGCCGTCGCGGGCGACTCCGCCGGCTCGAACTTCGCCGCCGCCCTGCCCCTGTACGCGGCGCACCACGACCTTCCCGCGCCCGCCGCCGTCGTCATGCTCGGCGCGTTCGTCGACTTCGTGCAGGAGCGGTGGGACTCGTTCCAGCGGCTCGCCCCGCGGGGGATCGTCTACGACAGCCCCTTCTTCGGGTTCATTCGCAGCGCCTACCTGCCGACCACCTCGTGGACCGAGCCTCTCGCCAGCCCCATCTACGGCGACCTGTCGACGTACCCGCCGGCCTTCCTCGCGGCGGGCACGCACGACCCGATCGTCGACTCGGCGAAGGCGTTCGTCGACCTGCTCGACGGGCACGGTGTCGCGGCGGTCGGGTACTGGCCCGAGGGGATGCCGCACGGGTTCTACTTCTTCCCCGGCGTGCACCCCGAGGGCGACACGGCGTTCGAGCGGGTGTGGGCGTTCCTCGCCGAGCACCTGGTGTAACCGGCTCGGGCGCCTGACGTAGTCGGCTCGGGCGACGCGGCCGCCGCTCGGGCTATGCGTTCGCCGGCTCGGGGGCCCCGGCGGCAGCCGACGCCGCCCGCACCGCGTCACGGACCTCCTCCTCGACGAGGTCGGCGTTGATCGCCGCGCCCGCCATGCTGCCCGCCGACATCGCGTACGGCACCGACGAGCGGCCGTCGACGACGTTGCCGGCGGCCCACAGGCCAGGCACGCTCGTGCGGCCCATCGGGTCGACCGTCGCGAAGCGCCCGACCGGCGGGTGGTCGGCGAGCTCGGCACCGAGGGCGCGCAGCACGTCGTCGTTCGGCACGGGCCGCGGCCCGACGAAGATCACGTCGGCGGCCAGTTCGGCGCCGTCCTCCAGGCGGATGCCGCTCAGGCGACCGTCGTCGTCGGCGATCACGGCCGCGACCCGCCGCGTGTCGATCGGGATGCCGCGGGCGTCGAGGCCCGCGCGTGCGGCATCCGAGAGCTGGACGCCGTGGCCGAGGAACACGACGTCGGAGGTGAGCTGCCGCATGAGCTGCGCCTGGTGCACGTTGGCTTCGCTCGTCGCGAGCACGACCACGCGGCGGTCGCGCGCCTCCCACCCGTCGCAGTACGGGCAGAGGAACGCGCCGCGACCCCACTGCTCCGCCAGCCCGGGGATCTCGGGCAGCTCGTCGCGGAGGCCGCTCGCGACGAGCAGCCGGCGTGCGACGTGCTCCGAGCCGTCGCCGAGTGCGATCGTGAAGCCGTCGGCCTGTGCGGCGGCGGCCGTGACGGCGCCCTCGCGGATATCGACGCCGTCGTAGCGCGCGAGCTCGGCGCGGCCCGCGGCGAGCAGGTCGAGCGGCGACGTGTGGTCGCGGCCGAGCACGCCGTGCATGTGGCCTGCGAAGCGGTTGCGCGGCCGGCCCTCGTCGACCACGAGCACGCGGCGTCGCGATCGACCGAGCATGAGCGCGGCGCTGAGTCCGGCGCTGCCGCCGCCGACGATGAGGACGTCCCAAGTGGTGTGCTGCATGGATCGATGGTGCGCCGGGTGTCGCTGCAATGGCAAGATGGTTTGCCGGAGTGGCAAACGGAGGGTGCATGACCGACGCGGACGACCTGGGGCGCATGCTCGACGGCGTGGCGCCGCGCCTTCGCGCGCTGCGCACCCGACGCGGGCTCACGCTCGGCGAGCTCTCGGAGCAGACCGGCATCTCGGTCAGCACCCTGTCCCGGCTCGAATCGGGAGGTCGGCGACCGACGCTCGACCTGCTCATCCGACTCGCCGCCGTCTACCGCGCGAGCCTCGACGACCTCGTCGGCGCGCCGCAGATCGCGGACCCGCGCATCCACCCCAAGCCGTTCTACCGGGACGGCAAGGCGATCATCCCGCTCACCCGCAGCAACCCCGACGTGGTGGCGTTCAAGATGGTGCTGCCCGGTCACTCGCCCGACGAACCCGTCGCGCAGAGCGTCCACGACGGCTACGACTGGGTGTACGTGTTGAGCGGACGAATCCGCCTCGCCCTCGGCGACGACGAGCTCGTGCTCGAACGCGGCGAGGCCGCCGAGTTCGACACGCGCACGCCGCACGGCATGGCGAGCGCGTCGCTCGAGCCCGCCGAGATCCTGAACCTGCTGAGTCCCCAGGGCGAGCGCGCGCACGTGCGCGGCACAGGTGGCTGACCGCGGCCGGGCGGCCGCGACCCGTCAGCCGACGCCCACCTCGCCCTCCCAGTAACCGGTGCCGTCGCCCTCGGGCGACGTGATCTGCCACGGGATGGCACCCGCCTGCGCGTCCGTGCCGTCACGCAGCGCGGGGTCGGCGAGCCGGGCGGCGATGGCCTCCGCCTCCGCGACGGTGACGCGGGCGATGTAGACCTTCGGATACCGCGGCCCCTCGAGCAGCACCTCGGAGTTCGGGTGGTCGCGCGTGATCGCGACCAGCTCCTCGATGAGGCGCGGCGAGGTCGCACCCTCGACGTGCGTGAACTTCAGCCACGGCTGCTCCGACCGCACCGAGAACGTGCCGCCCCGCTCGAACAGCGCCGTCTCCCGCAGGGCGGCGAACCGCTCCTCGACTCGGTCGGGTTCGAGCAGGGCCGCGAACGGCCAGCCGTCCACGACCGACAGCCCCACGACGCCGTCGACCTCGGCCGCCTCGAGCAGGGCCGCGAGCGTCGCGCGGGTCGCCGCGGCATCCGTCGCCGGCTGCACCTCGAGCGACCACCACGGGTCGGCGCTCCAGGCGGTGTCCTCCGCGGCGCCCTCGTCGCCGGTCGCGTCGCCGGGCGGCTCGGCGCGCATCGTGATCGGGTCCTCCCACTCGAGGTCGCGGGCGAGGTCGGCGACGCCGTCGGATGCCGCGAGCACCGTCGCGGGGTCCGCCTCACCGTCGACGGTCACGGTCGTGTAGCGCGGGTTCTCGTCGCGCGGCTCCATGCCGCCGATGTCGACGGAGGCCACCCCGTCGAGCTCTTCGATGCCGTCGCGCAGCGCCTCCTCGCGCTCCACGTCGGTCATCGGCGTGGCCGGCGCCGGGTCGGTGCCGCCGGCACAGGCGGAGAGCAGGGCCAGCGTGACGGCGGCGAGGAGGGCGCCGCGGACGGCACGGCGACGAGGGGAGGTCGCGGTAGGGCGCATCATCCGAGCATGCGCGATCGACCCGGCATCCTCAACTCGGGCGGCCGGGCCGCCGGGGCGGAGGTCGCACGTCGCTCGTCGATCGGCTCAGCCTCGGCCGGTGATGCGCTGCAGTCGTTCGATCTCGGCGGAGGCCTGCGCCTTGGTGAGGTCGGCCGATACCTCTTCGCCGGCCTCGCGTGCCAGCGTGTCGAGGTAGCTGCGCTGCGCCGAGGTCATCGGTTCGTCGCCCGTGACCCAGTCGGCCGGGTCCTTGCTCGCCGGGTCGGCGTCGTCGTGGCCGCGCGCTCCGAGGGTCTCGTCGAAATCCGGGATCGTCTGCTCCTCGCCGGGCAGGTCGGAGCCCGGACCGGCATCGGGTGCCGGGCGCTGCTGCGGGTTCTCATCGCTCATGCAGCGAGGCTATGCGTCGCCACCGGGCGATCGGAGGGGCTTGCGCCCGGTGCCATCGGGCCCTAGGCGAGGCCGTCCGAGGAGCCCGTCGCCTACTCGGCCGCGGGTGCGGGCGGGATGCGCGACGCGATCACGAAGTACGCGCCGGTCGGGTCGGCGAGGCCCGCGCGACGGCCCGACGGCAGGTCCCACGGCGGCACGACGAGCGTGGCACCCGCCGCGACCGCCTTCTCGACCGCGGCCTCGACGTCGGCGACGCCGAACGCGACGCTCCACGCGGGCGGCAGGTCCTCGTCGAGCAGGGTGCCGGCGTCCAGGATGCCGGCGTGGTTGCGTCCGCCGTGGCGGTAGACCGCGGAGCGCGGCTGTCCGTCGCCGTGCGCCACCTCCCAGTGGAACGCATGGCCGTAGAACCGCTCGGCCGCGTCGAAGTCGCTCGCGGCGAGCTCGAACCACACGGCCGTGTCATCCTCGCCGAACGACTCGAAGCCCGCCAGGTTGCCCGGCTGCCAGTAGCCGACGACCGCGCCGGTCGCGTCGATCGCGAGGCCCATGACGCCCATGTCGGGGATGTCCATGGGCTCGAAGAGCACCGTGCCGCCGGCCTCTCCGATCGTGCGGGTCGTCGCGGCGGCGTTGTACGTCAGCAGGTAGACCGTCCAGTGCGGCGGCGCCGGATCGGTGTCCTGCCGGCGAGCCGCGCCCGCGACGCGCTTCCCGTGACGGCGGAACGTGACGTACCCGCCGTACCGCTCCTCGTCGCCGCGCTCGGCTTCCCACCCGAACAGCTCGCCGTAGAACGCGATCGTCGCGTCGAGGTCGGTGGTGCTCACGTCCACCCAGGCCGGCGAGCCGGCGACGAGGTCTTCGGATCCGGGCATGGAGCCTCCCGTGTCGATCGGAGCGGACGGCCGACGGCCGATTCACGCCCGCCGCGAGGCGACGGGCGTGCTGATCGCGAGGCTAGCACCGCGGCATCCGTTCGCCCAGACCCGCCGCGCTCGCATCACGCCGTCGGCAGCGCCGCGAGCAGCCGCGCCCGCAGGGCGTTCGCCCGTTCCGCGAAGCCGCGCTGCCGCCGCACGTACTCCGCCTTGCCCTCGGGCGTCTCGATGCGCACCGCCTCGCCGCCCCAGGGCGCCATGTCGTACGGCGATGCCTGCATGTCGAGGTGACGGATGTCGCGGGCGAGCTCGAACGCGTCGAGCAGCACCTCGCCCGGCGCGAGCGGGCCGAGCTTCACCGCCCACTTGTAGACGTCCATGTTGGCGTGCAGGCAGCCGGGCTGCTCGAGCTCGGGCTGCGTCTCGCGGGTCGGTGCGAAGCGGTTGCGGGGCACGGCATCCGGCGTGAAGAACCGGAACGCGTCGAAGTGGGTGCAGCGGATGTCGTGCGCCTCGACCACCTCGTCGGTGCCCGCCTGCCCGAGCCGCAGCGGCACCGGATGCCGGTGCTCGCCCTGCCGGTACACCATCGCCCACTCGTGCAGGCCGAAGCAGCCGAACTGGGCGGGCCGCGCGGCGGTGCGCCGCAGGATCCGCTCGACGACGCCGAGCATCGCGCCCTTCTCGCGCCGCATCGCCGCATGGTCGACGACGAGGCTGCCGGATGCCGCACCCGGGGCGTACCATCGCCACTCGGCGCGCGGCGAGCCCGCGGCATCCGCCAGCTCGACCCCCGCACCCGGATGCCACCGGCGCAGCAGGCCGGGGGAGTAGGAGTAGTACGTGAAGAGGAAATCCTCGATCGGGTGGGCCTCGCCGCGGAGGCGCCGTTCGCGGTGAGCCGCCGTGAGCGCGTCGGCGCGATCGGCGTGCGCCTGCTCCCGCGCCAGCCACTCGTCGGCCCCGAGCACCGCGACGGGTGCGCGGAGCGCGGTCGGCTGGGCTGGCGTGGTCACCCGACGAGGATAGGCGGTCGACCCGGGAGCGGCCCGGCCGTCACCGGCCCACGGACCAGCCGAGGACCGCGAGCTTCAGCGCGAGGAGGAACCCGCCCACGGTGAGCGGGGTGGTCTCCCGGTCGGGCGTGACGAGCGACTCGCGCCAGACCCGCTCGATCGGGTACCCGATCGACATGATCGCGCCCAGGACGCCGAGCACGCGTGCCGCGAGCACCGGCGGCTTCGGCGCGACGAGCAGCGCCACGCTCGCGGCGCCCTGCACCGCGAGCATCGCGGTCGGCGCCGAGAGCGACGTGCCCTCGATCCAGTGTCGCCGCCGCATCTCGTCGACCGACCTGATCCGCACGCCCGGGACGTCGCCGGGCAGCCCCTCGCGATAGGCCTTGCGCAGCCCGAGGATGCCGAGCACCAGCTGCGCCACGCCGATCGCCCCCACGATCCGCATCATGCGCACATGGTGGCACCGGGTTGCGCGCGCGGCAAGCCCGGCGGCGGTGCCCGGTCGTCGTCGCCGGCCCGGGGTCACGGACTGATGGAGTCGACGAACGCGTACGCCTCGCCGGCGATGGTGCGCCAGCGTTCCTCGCCCGCGTCGTACGGCACGACGGCCCATTCGCGCATCGGGCGGCCGCGCATGACCATCGGGTCGAGGCCGAGTTCGCCGATACGCTGCTCGGGCAGCTTCACGACGAGGTCGCCTGCGGTCGACGCGAACGCGAAGAGCTTGCCGCGCACCGCGAGCCCCTCGGAGCCGAACATGCGCCGCATCGTGACATCCGGTCGCTCGAGCACGGCGGCGACCTCGGTCAGCCGCTCGAGGGCGCGTTCCCGGTCGGGATGGGGCTTCGCCATGGGCCGAGCGTACGCCCGCCCGCCGACACGCTCAGGGCGTGCGTTCGACCGCGTTCACGCCGCGCACCATCCACTGCTCGGGATTCGACAGCGGCTCGAACCCGAACCGCTCGTACAGCCCGTGCGCGTCGCCGGTCGCGAGAGCGATGCGCTTCAGCCCCAGCGGGTCGAGGTCGGCGAGCACGAACTCCACGAGGCCGACGCCCACGCCGCGTCCGCGCGCCTCGGGACCGACGATGACGTCGCACAGCCACGCGAACGTGACGCCGTCGGTCACCACGCGGGCGTACCCGAGCTGGGCACCCGTCGCCTCGTCGTACGCGCCGTAGTTGCGCGAGCCCTCGATCGCGGCATCCTGCACCTCGCGGGGCCGGCCGAGCGCCCAGTACGCGTCCTCCGACAGCCAGGCGTGCACGCGCGCCCGATCGAGTTCGGCGGGGTCTGACGAGAAGCGGATGCCACGGGCCATCCGCCGATTCTGCCAGCCCCGCCCCGCCCGCCCCCTCTCCCCGCCCCCCGTCCCTGTCCCGCCCGCGGGCGCGCTGAAATGACGCGAACTGCTCCACGCCGCCCGCCGGGCAGCGTTTCACGTCATCTCACCGCGGGCGGGGGGCAGGCTCGCCGCGGGCGGGCAGCGGTCAGTGGTAGCGGCCGGAGTAGGCGTTGAGGGCCGGCTGCCCGCCGAGGTGGGCGTAGAGCACGTTCGAGTCCTTCGGGATGTCGCCGCTCGACACGAGGTCGATGAGCCCGGCCATCGACTTGCCCTCGTAGACCGGGTCGAGGATGACGCCCTCGAGGCGTCCGGTCAGGCGCATCGCCTCGTCGGTCGAGGCGACCGGGATGCCGTAGAGGTCGCCCGCCCAGCCCTCGAGGACCGTGATCTCGTCGTCGCGGAGGTCGCGCCCGACACCGATGGTCTCGGCGGTGTTCCGTGCGATCCGGGCGACCTGGTCGCGCGTCTCGTCGATCTTCGCCGACGCGTCGATCCCGATGACCCGGCGCGGCCGCCCGCCGAAGTTGTGCTCGAGGTCGGCGAAGCCCGCGATCATGCCCGCGTGCGTCGACCCGGTGACCGAGCACACGACGATCGTGTCGAAGAAGACGCCGAGCTCGGCCTCCTGCGCGGCGACCTCGTGGGCCCAGTTCGCGAAGCCGAGTCCGCCGAGCGGGTGGTCGGATGCGCCCGCCGGGATCGGGTACGGCGTGCCGCCGCCGGCTTCGACATCAGCGATGGCCCGCTTCCACGACTCGCGGAAGCCGATGCTGAAGCCCGCGGGCGACAGCCGCACGTCGGCGCCCATGAGCCGGGACAGCATGATGTTGCCGACGCGGTCGTTCACCGAGTCGGGCCAGTCGACCCAGTGCTCCTGCACGAGCACGGCCTTCATGCCGAGGTGCGCCGCGACGGCCGCCACCTGCCGGGTGTGGTTCGACTGCACGCCGCCGATGGAGACGAGCGTGTCGGCGCCCTTCGCGAGCGCGTCGGGCACGAGGTACTCGAGCTTGCGGGTCTTGTTGCCGCCGAAGGCGAGGCCGGAGTTCACGTCCTCCCGCTTCATCCAGACGCGGGCGCCGCCGAGGTGGGCGCTCAGGCGGTCGACCGGATGGATCGGGCTCGGCCCGAACGTCAGCCGGTGGCGGGGGAAGTCGGCGAGGGCCATGGTGCTCCTTCTGCGGGTGGGGTGGTGGCGGAGTCGGCCTCGTCGTCGAGGTGGAGGAGGCGGCCGAGCGTCGACCAGTTCTCGTGCGTCGCCCGGGCGGCGTCATCCGCTCGCCCCTCGGCGCACAGCGCGATGATGCGGTCGTGGTCGGCGACCGAGCCGCGGCCGGCGAGCGAGCCGAAGCGTGCGCGCTCGAGGCGCCGCAGCAGCGGGGTGACCTGTTCGAGCAGGCCGGGCAGCAGCGGATTCGCGCTCGCCTCGACGGCGACCGCGTGGAACGCGTCGTCGGCGGCGATGGCCGCGTCGACGTCGTCGGCGCCGAGCGCGGCCGCGAAGCGCGCGTTGGCGTTGCTCATCGCCTCGAGGTCGGTCCAGGTGAGCTGCGGCACCGCATCGCGCACGGCGAGTTCGTGCAGCGACGCCGCGATGCGCTGCGCGGCGAGGGCCGTGCGCGTGTCGAGCGGCGCGACGACGGTCTGCTTGGCGCGGCGGGTGTGCACGAGGCCGGCGAGTTCGAGGCGCGCGATGGCCTCGCGGATGGGGGTGCGGCTCACGCCGAGCCACTCCTCGAGCTCGGGGTCGCGCAGGCGCTCGCCCGGTGCGAGGTCGCCCGACACGATCGCGTCGCGCAGCTGCGCGTAGGCGTAGTCGCGCAGCGACTTCGGTCGCTCGGCGGGCGAGCGGGCGGGCAGTGGCATGCAATATATTGCAGCGGATGCCGCGGCATCCGTCAACTCTTCGGTGTCCCGGCGTCGGGGGTCGCGGCATGTCGGCGGGCGGGCGTACCGTGTGCGGCATCCGGAGCGTGGCATCCGCTCGACGGGCGCCGACGCTCGACGCAGACCTGGAGGAACCATGGCCAACCTCGTCGTGCACTTCGAGATCCACGCGACCGAGCCGCAGCGGCTCGTCGACTTCTACAGCGAGCTGCTCGGCTGGCGGTTCAGCCAGTACGGCGACACGCCCTACTGGCTGATCGACACCGGTGAGGGCGCCATCGGCAACACGTCCGGCACCGCCGGCATGGGCATCAACGGCGGACTCACGCAGCGCGAGGGGCCACGACCCGAGCCGGGCGCGGCGATCAACGGCTGCAACATCGTCGTCGGCGTCGACGGGAGCGTCGACGACCTCATGCGCCGCGGCATCGAGCTCGGCGCCACCGAGGCCATGCCCGCCGAGGACATGGAGGGCATCGGTCGCGGCGGCTACCTGCTCGACCCCGACGGCAACCTGTTCGGCATGCTGTCGCCCGTGCTCTCCGACGGCCGCACGATGATGACGTAGTACCCTACGGCGGGCGGAACCGCGGCGGGCGACCCGGCCGCCGCGGGAGGAACGAGTGACGACCAGCGACGCGCAGGGCGGGCAGTCCGCGGCATCCGCCGGCGGCGCCTCGGCGTCGGGAGCCCCGGCCTCGGTGAAGGTCGGCGTCGTCACGCTCGCCGCGATCGTCGTCGGGTCCATGGTCGGCGCGGGCGTGTTCTCGCTGCCGAGCCGCTTCGCCGAGCAGACCGGCGTCGTCGGCGCGCTCGTGGCGTGGGGCATCGCCGGGCTCGGCATGCTCACGCTCGCCATCGCGTTCCAGCGGCTCGCCGTCCGGCGGCCCGACCTCGACGCGGGCGTCTACGCCTACGCCAAGGAGGGCTTCGGGGAGCTGCTCGGCTTCTTCTCCGCGTTCGGCTACTGGGCGAGCGCATGCGTCGGCAACGTCACCTACTGGGTGCTGATCATGTCGACGGTCGGCGCGGTCGTGCCCGCGCTCGGCGACGGCGACACGGTGCTCGCGATCCTCGTCTCGTCGATCGGGCTGTGGGGGTTCTTCCTCCTCGTGCGGCGGGGCGTGCGCGAGGCGACCGCGCTGAACCGCATCGTCACGATCGCGAAGCTCGTGCCGATCCTCGTGTTCGTGCTGCTCGCCCTGTTCGTGTTCGACCCGGAGGTGTTCGCGGGCAACCTGTTCGGCAGCGGAGCGGCCGGCGGCGCGGCATCCGTCGACGGGGCCACCCTGTTCGAGCAGGTGCAGGGCACGATGCTCGTCACCGTGTTCGTGTTCCTCGGCGTCGAGGGGGCGAGCGTGTACTCGCGGCACGCCAGGCGGCGAGCGGATGTCGGCCGGGCCACCGTGTTCGGCTTCCTCGCCGTGTTCGCGGTGTTCGCGTCGGTCACGATCGTCTCGTACGGCGTGCTGCCCGCCGCCGAGCTCGCGTCGCTGCGCCAGCCGTCGATGGCGGGCGTGCTCGAGGCCGCGGTCGGCCCGTGGGGTGCAGTGCTCGTCAGCATCGGCCTGATCGTGTCGGTGCTCGGCGCCTACCTGGCGTGGACGCTCATGGCCGCCGAGGTCGTCTTCATGGCCGCCCGCGACGGCGACATGCCGCGGGCGCTCGCCCGCCAGAACGACCGCGACGTGCCGGTGGGGGCGCTCCTGGCCTCCACGGTGTTCGCGCAGGCGATCCTCGTCGTGGCGTACTTCTCGACCGACGCGTTCGACTTCGCGCTCGACATGACGAGCGCGCTGGCGCTCATCCCGTACCTGTTCGCGGCGGGGTTCATGCTGAAGATCGCCGTCGGCCGACGTGCGCCCGGCGTCCGAGGCCGCGCCGGCGACGTCGTGATCGGCGTGATCGCGACGGTGTACGTGGTGTTCCTGCTGCTGGGTGCCGGGCTCACGTACGTGCTCGTCTCATTCATCGTGCAGGCGCCCGCGACGATCCTGTTCCTGCTCGCACGACGCGAGCAGGGGCGACGGATGCTGCGCCCGGGCGAGGCGGTCATCCTCGCGCTCGCCGTGGCGGCCGCCGTCGTGGGCGTGGTCGGCCTCGCCACCGGGTGGATCGTGCTCTGACGCGCGCGGCGTCGGCGTCCCGCTCCTCGCGGGGACGCGACACGCCGTCGGCGCGCGAGCACGCGCGGCGTGTCGGGTCTCCTCGAGGGCGCGGCGCAACCCGGTGCGCGTGTCGGCGGGCGGTGCGAGGATGAGCGCGTGCTGCTCGATGAGCTCGTCGCAACCGCGGAACGCGTCGCCGCCACCCGGTCGCGCCTGGCGAAGGTCGACGCGCTCGCCGAGGTGCTCGGCCGTCTCGAGCCCGACGAGATCGCGCCCGCGGTCGGGTTCCTCGTGGGCAAGGCCCGACAGGGGCGGGTCGGCGTCGGGTGGCGCGGCCTCTCCGGGGCGATGGGCGAGCCGGCGGATGCCGCGTCCCTGACGATCGCCGACCTCGACGCCGCGCTCGACGAGCTCGCTGCGGCATCCGGTGCCGGCTCGACGGCCGCCCGAGCCGCCACGTTGGGCGACCTCGGCGCGCGAGCGACCACCCGCGAACAGGACTTCATCACGCGGGTGCTCCTCGGCGAGGTGCGCACGGGCGCGCTCGAGGGCGTCGTGACCGACGCGATCGCGCGGGCCGCCGACCGACCCGGTGAGGTCGTGCGCCGTGCGGCGATGCTCTCGGGCGACCTCGGCGAGACCGCGCGGCTCGCCCTCACCGGCGCGCCGGGCGAGCTCGAGTCGGTCGGACTCGTCGTGGGCCGGCCCGTGCAACCGATGCTCGCGGCATCCGCCCCCACCGCGGCCGCGGCGATCGAGCAGGTCGGCGAGGCGTCGGTCGAGTACAAGCTCGACGGCGCGCGCATCCAGGTGCACCGGTCGGGCGACGAGGTGCGGGTGTTCACTCGCAACCTCGCCGACATCACGCACCGCGTGCCCGAGGTCGTCGAGGTCGCGCGCGGCCTGCCGGTGACCGACGTGATCCTCGACGGCGAGACGCTCTCGCTCGACGAGGACGGCGGGCCGCGGCCCTTCCAGGACACCATGGCGCGATTCGGCGCCGACGTCGCGCGCGAGGTGCTGCTGCATCCGTGGTTCTTCGACGTGCTGCATGTCGACGGGCGCGACCTGCTCGACGAACCCCTGTCGGCGCGGCTCGGCGAGCTCGAGCGCATCGCCGGGCCGCACCGCATTCCCGGCGAGGTGACCGCCGATCCCGAGTCCGCTGAACGCATCTCGCGCGAGGCGCTCGAGGCGGGGCACGAGGGCGTGCTCGTGAAGGGCGTCGGGTCGCCCTATGCGGCCGGGCGGCGGGGCTCGAGCTGGATCAAGGTCAAGCCCGTGCACACGTACGACCTCGTCGTGCTCGGCGTCGAGTGGGGGTCGGGCCGCCGCACGGGGTGGCTGTCGAACCTGCACCTCGGCGCGCTCGACCCCGTGGGCGAGTTCGGCGAACCGGGCGGGTTCGTCATGGTCGGCAAGACCTTCAAGGGACTCACCGACGAGCTGCTGCGATGGCAGACCGAGCACTTCGCGCAGCTCGAGACGCGGCGCACCGCGTCGACCGTGTTCGTCGAGCCGACCACGGTCGTCGAGATCGCGATCGACGGCGTGCAGCGCTCGACCCGCTACCCCGGCGGCGTTGCGCTCCGGTTCGCTCGGGTCAAGCGCTACCGCGACGACAAGCCCGCGGCCGAGGCCGACACGATCCAGACGCTGCGCGGACTGCTGCGCGGCTGAAACGAGAGGAGCATCCGGATGGCAGAGCGACCAGGACGAGTGCGCCAGCTGCGGCTCGTCGTCGAGGCCGACGACTTCGAGGCGGCGCTGCGCTTCTACCGCGATGTGCTGGGCATGCCCGAGTCCGAGGCGTACAGCGGCCCGGATGGCGCGGAGGTGGTGATCCTCGACGCGGGTCGCGCGACGCTCGAGCTCTCGAACCCGGCGCAGGTGCGATTCATCGACCGCGTCGAGACCGACGGCGGCCGGAGCGACCACCTGCGGGTCGCGTTCGAGGTCGACGACGCGGCATCCGTGGCCGACGAGCTCGTCGACGCCGGTGCCGACCTCGAGGCGTCCGCGCGCGAGACGCCGTGGCGGTCGGTCAACGCTCGGCTGCGCGGGCCGGCGGGCGTGCAGCTCACGATCTTCCAGGAGCTCGACTGAGCCGGCTCAGTCCTCCATCTGGATGCCGGTGACCGGCTCGCCCGCGCGGTCGTAGACGAGCGCGACGGCGCCCTTCGGGAAGGCGATCGGCGGCTGCGCGAGCGTGAACGCGGCCGGCACCGTCCCGGTGTCGAAGAGCCGCTTCCCGCTGCCGAACGCGATGGGGTAGAGGTACAGGTTCAGCCGGTCGACGAGGTCGGCCGCGAGCAGCGACCGGGCCAGGTCGCCGCTGCCGATCACGTGGATCTCGTCGAACCGTTCCTTCAGCGCGGGTACCTCGGCCGCGACATCCGTCACCACCGTTGTGCCGGCCCACGACGGATCGGAGAGTGTGCGGGAGGCGACGAACTTCGGCACCCGGGCGAACTTCTCGCCGACCTGCGACTCGACGTGCTGCGGCCAGTAGTCGGCGAAGATGTCGTAGGTCCTGCGGCCGAGCAGCAGGGCGTCGAGGCGGTCGATGCCGGCGCCGATGACGGCGCCCGACTCGTCGTCGAGGTACGGCGCCTGCCACCCGCCGTACGCGAAGCCGCCCGACGGATCCTCCTCGGGGCCGCCCGGGGCCTGGTAGACCCCGTCGAGGGTGAGGAACAGGTCGACTGCGAGGATGCCCATGGTGCTCCCTTCCGCGCGTCACGCTAGCGAGCGCGCGGGCCGGCGTCGAGGGGTCCCGAACGCATGGGAATCCGTTCGATGCAGCCCCACCGCGGGCCCTTCGGACGGATCCTCATGCATTCGCGACGCGACGAGGCCCGCGGTGCGCGTGCACCGCGGGCCCGTGGCATCCGTCGACGTCGTCAGCGGGCGGCGACCAGCCGCACGCCCGCGACGAGGAGCGGGGCGTAGCAGGCGAGCGCGACGAGCACGCCCACCGGGCCGAGGCCGAACGCCGGGACGACCCACGGCAGGAAGCCGAGCGGGGCGATCCACCACGACACGGCCTTCGCCCGGGCGAGCGCGAGCGAGAGCAGGCCCATGCCGAGCAGGCCGCCCGCCATCCCGGTGTACTGCCAGATCGCGACCGTCCACTCCTTGGCCGCGGTGTCCATCGTCACGGCGTCCTCGATCGGCAGGGTGTTGCCGGCGCTGACGAGGAACCAGTCCGAGAGCAGCAGACCCGACATCTGGATGGCGCCGAAGGCGAGGATGATCGCGGCGATGGGCAGGAAGACCCGGCCGCGGCCGGCGCGGATCAGGCCGAGCGAGGCGATCGCGCCGAACGCGAGGGCGACCCAGCCGTAGTGCAGCAGGTTCGCCGACCAGAGGCTGAGGGCGGGGTCGGCCGCGAGCGACTCGATGTAGCCGGCGGCGCCCGGCGCGGTCTGCTCGGGCGAGGTGAGCATGCCACCGGTGAACAGCAGCGGCGCGGCGATCAGGCCGAGGCCGCCGAGGCGCTGCAGCCGGTTCGGGCGGACCGGGCCGAGGTCGGCCGAGGTGATGCGGGTCCGCTTCGAGCGGGCGGATGCCGCGGGCGTCGGGGCGTGGCTCGTGTCGGTGGCGGTGCCGGGGGCCGGCGCGGTCGTGGTGGCGGGTGAGAAGTCCATGGCGGTGCCTTTCGGAATCGGGATCGTGCGGTGATCCCAATCTCCGGGTCGGCCGACCCGGGCCCACAGGGTGCGCCGTCCCGCGGATGTCCCGAGTCGAGCCCGGGACAGCCGGCGCCTCCGCCCTCAGGGGCGGCCGAGGCCGGCGTCGCGGGCCCGCACGATCGCCTCGGCACGGTCGGCGACCTGCAGCTTCGCGAAGATGTTCGAGACGTTGTTCCGCACGGTCTTCGGCGACAGGAACAGCGCCTGGGCGATCTGCGGGTTCGACCGACCTGCGGCGAGCAGGTCGAGGATCTCGCGTTCACGCGCGGTGAGTTGGGGGAACACCTCCGCGGCCGGGGCGCTCGCCGGCCCGGCCGCGAAGAACTCCATCACGCGCCGGGCGATCGCCGCGCCGAACACAAGTTCGCCGCGCGCGGCGGCGTCGATCGCCGAGCGGATCTCGTGCTGGCTCGCACCCTTCACGAGGTACCCGCGCGCGCCGGCGCGCATCGCGGCGAACACCGTCTCGTCGTCCTCCGACATCGTGAGCACGACGACGGCCAGGTGCGGATGCCGCGCGGCGATCTCGCGGGTCGCCGCGATGCCGTCGAGCTTCGGCATCTGCACGTCCATCACGACGACGTCCGCCTCGGAGGACTCGACGACCGCGAGTGCCTCCTCGCCGTCGGCGGCGGTCGCGACGACGTCGACGCCGTCCAGCGACTCGAGCAGCATGGCGAGGCCGTCGCGGTAGACGGGGTGGTCGTCGACGAGGATGACGCGGATGGGCTCGTCAGGCATCAGCGGGGGCCTCCAGGTGCTCGGGGGTGGTCGCGGGGCGCGCCCCACGGCGCGGGTCGGAACCGAGGCCGGGGCCCGGCTCGGTGTCGACGCTCGGCTCGGCGCGGGGCTGCGAGGCGAGCGGCAGCGCGGCCCGGATCTCGGTGCCGCCGCCGTCGGCCGCGACGATCTCGAGCGTGCCGCCGAGCTCGTCCGCGCGCTCGCGCAGCGAACGGAGGCCCACGCCGGGCACGGCGTCGGCGGGGATGCCGGAGCCGTCGTCGCGCACGGTGAGGCGCAGCATCCGCTCGTCGTGTTCGAGGCGGACCTCGACGAGCGCGGCGCCCGAGTGGCGGCGCGCGTTGGTCAGCGCCTCCGAGACGATGCGGTAGGCGGCGACCTCGGCCGCGGGCGGCAGGTCGCGCAGCAGGTCGCCCTCGACGCGGACGACGAAGCCCGGCCCGGTGAGGCGGTCGGCCTGCTGCCGGAGGGCCCGGACCAGCCCCACGTCGTCGAGTGCGGGTGGGCGCAGATCATGGACGATCCGGCGGATCTCGTCGATCACCGCGGACTGGTCGTCGATGGCCGCGTCGACGAGCGCGAGCGACCGCGACGGATCTCGTTCGGCGAGGTTGCGGGCCGCCTCGAGCCGCAGCTTGACCCCGCCGAGCAGGGGCCCGAGCCCGTCGTGCAGGTCACGGCGCAGCCGCGACCGCTCCTCCTCGCGAGCGACGACCAGTCGCTCGCGGATGGCCTGCAGCTCCCGGCCCAGCTCGGCGTTGCGAATCGCCGCCGCCGCGAGCCGGACGAGGTCGCCGAGCAGCCGACGGTCGCGCTCGGATGCCACCGGTCGCCGGCCCGGCTCCATCCGGATGCGGCCGATCACCTGCCCGCCGTGGTCGATCGGGATCTCGACGGGTCGCGCGGTCGAGGTGCCGTGCTCCGCGACGAGGGGCGCGGCATCCGTCGACGTGCCCGCGGGTCGATCGAGCTCGACCCGCACGTAGGGCGACGCGAACGCCTCCGCGACGGCCGACGCGAGGTCGTCGAGCTGCGCCCGCGCGTGGGGCGACCGATCGAGGCGGTCGCCGAGCGAGGAGACCACGGCGTAGGGGTCGGCGCGGCGCCCGTTGACGAGCCGGTTCGCGAACGCGAACAACCGACCGCGCAGCGGCGCGTACGCGATCGTGACCGCGACGACCGCGAGCAGCATCGCCACCCGGTCATCGATGGCGCTGCCGACGAGGAGGACGACCAGCACGTCGACCGCGACGATGGCGGCGATGAGCATCGCGTAGACGAGCGTCCACGACAGCAGTCGGTCGATCTCGTAGAGGCGGTAGCGCGTGACCGCGACGACCACCGCCGCGCTCATGAGCCCGATCGTGACCGCGAGCAGCACGTCGACGACGACGGTCGGCACGAGCGGGTAGATGAGCAGCGAGCCGACGAACACGACGCCCGACCACACCAGCCAGCGCAGCTGCGCCCGCTCCTCGGCGCTCGCGCGGGCGCGTCGACTGACGCAGACGACGAGCGAGAGCACGAGGCTCGCCGCCAGGCAGGGGAGGGCGGCGCCGAGGATCACCGACCACGCCGCGTCCGGGAGCGGGAGGTCGGTCGACCACGATCCGAACGCGTCGAGCATCGCCGCGCGCTCCGGCTCGTCGGCGACCAGTGCCGCGGCGGGCGCGAACAGGAACGCGAACGGCATGACGAGGGCCAGGCCGATCGCGACGACCGAGACGACCCGCCATGCGCCGCGGCGCAGCCGGCCGTCGGGGAACAGCACGAGCAGGAGCACGATCGGCAGGAGCAGCACCGACCCGAGCCGGGTGAAGAACCAGAAGGCCGGCGGCGCCCACCACGCGTCGCGGTCGGTGTACCAGGCGAGGTTGACGGCCGCCGAGGCGAGCCCGTCGACGACCCAGAGCGTGCCGAACCCGGTGAGCACGACCGCGATCGGATGCCACGGCAGCCGCCACAGCAGCAGCGCTCCGGGCACGAGCATCGCCACGCCCGGCAGCACGCCCGACCAGCCCGACGACATCGGCGGGTCCGGATGCTCGGGCAGCACCCGCAGGTCGATCGCGATCGCGGCGATCGCCGCCACCCCCGCCACGACGAGCGCGACGACGGTCGCGATGCGACTCGAGCGGAGCGTCATCCGCTCATCGTCGCAGCCGCCGTGTCCCGCTGTCACGGGACTCCTGTCCCGAGTCGGCGAGAACGGATGCCGCGGCCCGCGACGATCCGACCACGCGGCATCCGCTCAGCCGCCCCGCCGTAGGCTGGAACCCATGCGCCTCGCCCTCATCCGCCACGGACAGACCGACTGGAACCTGAACGGGCTCATGCAGGGGCGCACCGACATCCCGCTGAACGACACGGGTCGCGCGCAGGCCGAGGCCGCCGCGGCGCTCCTCGACGCCGCCGAGTGGGACGTGGTCGTGAGTTCCACCCTCGGGCGCGCCCGCGAGACCGCCGACCTCCTCGCGCGCGGGCTCGGGCTCCCCGTCGCCGGTGCCTACGACGACCTCGTCGAGCAGGACTTCGGCGCCGCGGAGGGCACGCTCGTCGCCGAGATCGACGCGCGCTGGCCGGGCCGGGCGTTCCCGCGCAAGGAGGCCGACGAGCACGTCGGGCCCCGCGGCATCCGTGCGCTCGAGCGCATCGCCGACGAGCACGCCGGTGCGCGCGTGCTCGCCGTCGCGCACGGCACGCTCATCCGCCACGTGCTCGCCGAGATGAGCGGCCACGACGCCCGGCACTACCCCCGGCTCGACAACCTCGCGGTCTCCGAGGTGCGGCGAACGGATGCCGCGTGGCAGGTCGTGACCGTCGGCGGCACGCCGTTCGCCGAGGTGCGCGAGGCGCTCGACGCGGCGGCCGACCTGGTGCGGCTCGCCGGCTGAGGTTCCGCCCCGCCCGCCGGCGGGCGATACTGCTCGGGTGTCGACCATCGACGCCGGCCCTCGTCCGCGGCGCCCGGGAGGACCGGGACGCCCGACGGCGCGCGTCGTGGTGGCCGCGGCCGCCGCGGTGGTGCTGGTCGCGATCGCGGTCGTCGTGGCCGTCCTGCTCGCCCGGCACGAGTCGGAGTCCGGGGCGGCCGAGCGGCTCGCGCGGGCCGGTGCCGCGCATGCGGCCGCAGCGCGCGAGGTCGAGCGTGCCCGTGACGGGGTGGACGAGGCGCTCGATGCCGCGACGACCGCCGCCTCCCTCGCCGCCGAGGTGGCCGACGTGCCAGTCGCGCACGTCGGACCCGAGCCGGAGGCGTCGTTCGCCGGGGCCGTCGCCGAACTGGCGGCGCGGATCGACGCGGCCGAGGCGCTGCCGCACGTGGAGCCGGAGGTTCCGGCCGGTGCGCGCGAGGGTCAGGCGGAGTCGGCCGGCGACCTCGACGCGACGACCCGGTTGCTCGAGGCCGAGACCGCACGACTGGCCGAGCACGCGGCCGACCTCGGCGCGGCGGAAGACGGCCTCGCGATGGCGGTCGCTGACGTCGGCGCGACCGGCGCCGACCTGCTCGCCGCCGTCCCGGCGGCCGCGGGGGAGCTGGAGGCGGCGCACGAGTCGGCGCGGAACCTCGAGCGCCTCGCGCTGCGCGAGGCGACCGCGATCGTCGAAGCCGCCCGCTGGGATTCCGGCGCCGCCGACGCCATCGCCCGGTACGTCGCCGCCGCCGAGGCGCTGATCGCCTCGCACGAGGCTGAAGAGGCGGAGAAGGCGGGCCCGCTCTACGAGCGCAGGAAGCAGGTCGAGGCCTTCGCGCGCGAGCTCTCCGGCGGCCTGCCGCTCGAGTTCGACTGGGAGACGATCGTGCTCGGCTACGGCACCGACGGAACGTACGCCGGGCGGGCGACCTGGGACGTCGCGGGCGGCGGCATCGCCTCCCTTACGTTCAGCCACAGCGTCGCGGAACTCTGGGACGCGCCGGGCGTGCGGGCGCTCGTCGCGCACGAGGTCGGCCACGCCATGACGGGCCGCTGCCTCGGCGAGATCGTGCCCGACGAGCTCGCGTACGGCGACGGCAACGAGGCGTGGGCGACGGCGTGGGCGATCAGCCGCGGGTACACCGGCGACGGGAGCGGCGAGTGGATCTACGGCCGCCCGGGTGACGACGTCATCGCGCTGGCGGCGCAGTGCCGGTGAGCCGCGGCGACGCGCGTCGGGCCCATCCCGTCAGCCCTCCGAACGGACGTACAATCCGAAAATGGAGGCACCGGGAAGCACCACCCTGGTCGTCGTCGGCGAGGAGGCGACGACCGCGATCACGTCCCTCGCCGGCCTGCCGAACGTCGAGTCCGCGTCGTTCGCCGCGATGACGGATGCCACCGACGCGGAGGTCGTCACCTGGACCACGACGTCGCACGCACCGTACGTCGTCCACGACCGCGATCCACTCGGGCACGTGGCATCCGCGTGGGTCGAGTTCTACGACGAGCGGTCCACGCTCGGCGTGCTGGAACTCGAGATCGAGCAGCTCGTGCGGGCGGTCGATCGGCACGAGATCCGCGTGCCCGACTACTACGTCGTGCTCGAACCCGAGTCGATCCGCGGCACGTGGCTGCACTGGTGGCTCGGCGTGCTCGCGTCGGCGTCGCCCAACCGGGTGATCCCGTGGGCGCCGGGCGACGCGTCGCTCGCCGCCCTGATCCGGGGACTGCCCACCGCGCGAGCCTGGCCCGACGTGCACGAGTGGCTGCCGGGCGTCGTCACGGCCGTGCCCGATCGGGTGGGCCTGGAGCCGCCGGCTTCCTGACCGTCAGGCCGAGCCCGCCGCCCGTGCGTAGCGCTCCGACAGCGTGCGCAGCAGCGGCCTGAGCTCATCGGGCGATTCGACGGCGAAGTCCATGCCGAGCATGCCGATGTACGCGCCGATGGTCTCGAGCGAGTCCGCGCCGGTGGCGAGCACCGACTCGCGGTCCGAGACGGCCTCCACCACGCCCACGGCCGGGTTGATGCGCGCGAGGACCTCGTCGGCCGGCGCCGCGATGCGCAGGCGGGCATGGACGTTCCATCCGCTCTCGGCGATCGCGCGCATGACGAACGCGGCATAGTCGCCGCCGGGCAGCGGCACAGGCGAGAACCGGCGGCGGGTCGGCATCCGCGGTTCGATCCGGTCGGCGCGGACGACGCCCCACTCGCCCGTCTCGGGATCACGGCCGACGAGGTACCAGCGGCGCTGCCAGCTGAGCAACCGGTACGGTTCGACCAGGCGCGGTGTCCCGCGATCGAGGAAGCGGAACCACTCGACTTCGCGGATGGCGGCCGCGATCGCCGCGAGGACGGCATGGTCGACCTCGGGGTCGGGTGCGTCGGTGCCCGTGTTCTCCGGCGCGCGCTCGACGACGGCCCCGATCGCCGCGACGGTCGCGCGGAGCCGCGGCGGCAGGACCTGCTCGAGCTTGGCGAGCGCACGGGCGCTCGATTCCTCCACCCCGGCGATGCCGGTCGCCGCCCGGAGGCCAACCGACACCGCGACCGCCTCCTCGTCGTCGAGGAGGAGCGGCGGCAGCTTGGCACCCGCGCCGAGCCGGTAGCCCCCGGCGGCACCCCGAGTCGCCTCGACCGGGTAGTCGAGCGCGCGCAGTCGCTCGATGTCGTTGCGGATGGTGCGCCCGGAGACGCCGAGCCGTCGTGCCAGTTCGCTGCCGCTCCACTCGGGGCGGGACTGCAGGAGGGACAGCAGGGAGAGCATGCGTGCGGCCGTGTCGGACATGCGTCGATGATCCCGTTCTATTAGGAAGTGAACGTGCCTGATTCGACCGTAGCGTCGGAGACATGACGAACACCACCGTTTCCACCGACATCCGCCCCTTCCGCGTCGAGGTGCCGCAGGCCCACCTCGACGACCTCATGGAACGGCTCGCCCGCACGCGTCTGCCCCAGCCGGCTCCGGCCGACGACTGGTCCTACGGGACGCCGAACGCATACCTGCGCGACGCGGTCGAGCGCTGGCGGACCGCCTGGGACTGGCGTGCCGAGGAGGCCCGCATCAACGCCGTGCCGCACTTCACGACCGAGATCGAGGGGCAGCGCATCCACTTCATCCACGTCCGGTCGCCGCACGCGGACGCCACGCCGCTGATCCTCGCGCACACCTACCCCGGGTCCTCGATCGACTACCTCGACCTGATCGACCGACTCGTCGACCCGGTCGCCCACGGCGGCCGCGCGGAGGACGCCTTCGACGTCGTCATCCCGGATGCCCCGGGCTACGGCTTCTCCAACCCGGTGCTGGAGCCGGGATGGACGACCGCCCGCGTCGCCCGCGCGTACGACGAGCTCATGCGCCGCCTCGGCTACACCCGCTACGGCATCCACGGGTCCGACAACGGCGCGATGGTCGCGCGCGAACTCGGCCTGCTGCGCCCCGACGGGTTCCTCGGGCTGCACGTCCTCCAGCTCTTCTCGTTCCCCTCGGGCGACCCGGCCGAGTTCGAGCGCCTCGAGCCGCAGGACTACGCCGGCCTCGAGCACATGCAGTGGTTCCAGTCGGTCGGCGGGTACAACACCATGAACGCGAGCCGGCCCCAGACGATCGCCGCCGCACTGAGCGATTCGCCGGTCGGCCTCCTCGCGTACAGCGAGCTGTTCGAGTCGTTCGGCAACGGGACGTCGCGCGTGCCCCTCGACCGGATCCTCACCGAGGTCAGTGTCAACTGGTTCGCGAACGCCGCGGCGGGCATGAGCCGCAGCTACCTCGAGAACGCGCGGGTCGAGGCCGAGCCGCAGGTGAACTCCGCACCGACCGGCGTCGCCGTGTTCGCCGACGACTTCCAGACGATCCGCGTGTTCGCCGAGCGCGACAACGCGAACATCGTGCACTGGAGCCGGTTCGACGAGGGCGGACACTACGCCGCACTCGAGGTGCCCGAGGCGGTCGCGGGCGACATCCGCGCCTTCTTCGGGGCGCTGCGAGCCTGATCGCACCGGGGCGACCTGCCCGCGGCGCCCGTCACGCGGCGCCGCGGGCCGTCGGCGAGAGGTCGAGCGCCTGGTCGCGGAGCAGGTCGAGCGCGTGCTGGATGGCTCCGGTCGCCACGCACGCGTCGCCCAGGCGCGACGGCCGCAGCTCGGGTGCGGCGGGGTCGTCGCTCGTCGCGAGGAGCGCCGCGGTCCGATCGACCACGATCGGCATGGCGGTGGCCGCGGCGCCGCTCACGATGACGCGGTCGACGTCGAGCAGGTCGCTCAGTACGAGGCAGATCCGGGCGAGGCGGGCGGCGAGGCGGTCGACGATCGCCACGGCCGCCGGGTCGCCGGCGTCGGCGGCGCGCGCGACGTCGGCTTCGGTGAGGGCGTCGGGATCGAGGCCGCCGAGCGCGCTGTCGGCCGGCAGCCCGTCGCGGATCGCGTCGACCGCCCAGCGGCGGGCGAGCAGGGCGAGGCCGTCGGCCGAGCCGACGCCGTCGACGTGGTCGAGGAAGCGGAGCTCGCCCGCACCGCCGCGGCGGCCGCGGACGAGTCGGCGGTCGATCATGAGGCCGGCGCCCATGCCCTCGCCGACGATGAGCGCGATGAACGAGTCGACGTCGAGCCCGCCGCCGAGCGGCACCGAGGCTTCGGCGATGGCGGCGAGGTTGGCGTCGTTCTCGACCACGACGATCGCCGCCGTGCCGCGGAACTCGTCGACGTAACCGGGGTTGGTGAGGCTCCAGAACGGGTTCTCGGCGGGGGAGACGCCGTCCGCATCGACCGGGGCGGGAACGGCGACGGTGAGCGCGAGGAGTTCCGACTCCGAGGCGCCCGCGTCCTGCAGCGCCTCGTGCAGCGTGCGGCGGGCGAGCTCGCGACGTTCTGCGGCATCCGCGAGCCGTTCGATGCGGCCCGGGCCGGCGGCCGGGATGGCGGCGGCGCTGCGGCCGACGACGTTCCCGCGGAGGTCGGCGACGGTGGTCGAGACGTGGTCGTAGCCCGCGTCGATCCCGGCGACGAGGGCGGCGCGCTCGCGGAGGGCGTATCGCCGGGCGGGGCGGCCCTTGGTATAGGCGCCGACGGCCCGGGCGTCGCCGAGTTCCTCGAGCCAGCCCTGCTGCACGAGTTCGTCGCACACGCCGATCGTCGTGGAGCGCGTGAGGCCGGTCGCGGCCATGACGTCGGTCGCGGTGAAGGCGCCGGCGCGCCAGGCGTGCTCGAGGACGCGTCGGGCGTTCACCCGACGGAGTACCTGCGGCGACGTCGCCGCTTCGATCCGATCCACTGCTTGACCTTTCCTCGAGTCTCCGTCATTATTTACGACAACAAGTAAATCTACACTCTAAATTTACTTCCGTCAGGGTCGACGCGCTGCGAGGGCACCGGGCGGTCCCACGGACTCGAAGGAGACGACGTGCCAGCATCCCGCCCCGCCACCGGCCGCCGCCCGCGGCGCCGCACCCGCATCGCGGTCGCGCTCGCCGGCGTCCTCGCCACGACGCTCGCCATGTCGGCATGCGCCCGCCCCGGCTCGACCGGGCCCGCCGAGATCACCTTCCACATGTCCAAGCCCGAGGCCATCCCGTACTTCCGCGACCTCGTCCGCCAGTTCAACGGTGAGCAGTCCGACGTGCGCGTCACCCTCGACACGGCCTCGAACCTCTCGGCGGGATTCCTCCGCGGCAACCCGCCCGACGTCGGGCTCCTGAACTACAACATGGAGATGGCGCGCTTCATGGAGCGCGGCGCGCTGAGCGACCTCTCCGACATGCCCGAGGCCGACCGCATCCGGCCCGACGTGCAGGAGCTCGTCGACCAGTACGCGACCTACCCCGGCCGCACGAGCGTCCTGCCGTACTCGGTCGCCGCGGCATCCGTCATCTACAACGTCGCCATGTTCGAGGAGCAGGGCCTCGAGGTGCCCAAGACCTGGGACGAGTTCGTGGAGGTCTGCGAGACCCTCGAGGCGGCCGGCATCACGCCGATCTACAGCACGTACAAGGATCCGTGGACGGTGGGGCAGGGGCTCTTCGACTACACCGTCGGCGGCAGCATCGACGTCGCCGGGTTCTACGAGCAGATGAACGAGCTCGGCACCGAGGTCGGGCCCGACTCGCCGGTGTCGTTCCAGAAGACCCTCGCCGAACCGGTCGAGCGGATGCTGCAGGTCGCCGACTACTCGCAGCCCGGCGCCGAGAGCCGCGGCTACGGCGACGGCAACGTCGCCTTCGCGAACGAAGAGGCGGCCATGTACTTCCAGGGCCCGTGGGCGCTCGGCGAGATCGCCAAGACCAACCCCGACCTCGAGCTCGGCACCTTCCCGCTGCCCGTGACCGACGACCCCGACGACCTCAAGGTGCGGGTGAACCTCGACCTCGCCCTGTGGATCCCCGAGTCCGGCACCGACCAGGAGGCCGCGCGCACGTTCGTCTCGTACCTGATGCAGAAGGACGTCATGGACGACTACAACGCCGCCTTCCTCGGCTTCGGCACGACGACGGATGCCGCGCCCGTGACCGACGAGCGGATCATCGGCATGCAGGAGTACTACGACGACGGCCGGTTCTACCAGGGCCCCTCGCGCGCCATCCCGCTCACGATCCCGACCGACAACTACATCCAGTCCATGGTGACCGGCGGAGACCCGCAGCGGATCCTCGCCACCCTGGACGCCGACTGGGCCCGCCTCGCGCTGCGCGGCTGACCCGGCGAACCGAGAGGACTCCGACATGACGACGCCGATCTCGCCGGCCGCCGCAGCGGCAGGCTCACTCGTCGACGAGGCCGAGCACGGCCGCGTCGACCACCCGGCCGGCGGCAGGCACGACCGCCGCGGCGGGGCCAGGGTCGACCCGATCTACTACTGGTTCCTGGTACCCACGCTGGCGCTCTTCACGCTCGCGATCACCGTCCCGGCGGTGCTCGGCATCTTCTACTCGTTCACCGACTTCATCGGGTTCGGCGAGTGGCAGTTCATCGGGCTGACCAACTACATCGCCGTGTTCTCCGACCCCGCGATCCTCGCCAGCTACGGCTTCACGTTCGGGTTCGCGATCGTGACGGTGCTGCTCGTGAACGTGATCGCGTTCCTGCTCGCCGTCGGGCTGACCTCCCGGATCCGGCTGAAGGCGCCGCTGCGCGCGATCTTCGTGATCCCCATGGTGATCTCCGGCATCATCATCGCCTACGTCTTCAACTTCCTGTTCTCGAACTCGCTGCCGTCGCTCGGCGCCGACGCGGGCATCCCGTGGCTGTCCGAGTCGATCCTCGCGAACCCCGACCTCGCGTGGCTCGCGATCGTGATCGTCGCCGCCTGGCAGTCGATCCCGGCGACGCTGCTCATCTACATCGCCGGGCTCCTGTCGATCCCCGGCGAGGTGTACGAGGCGGCCGACATCGACGGGGCCGGCGCTGCGCGCCGACTCTGGTCGGTCACGCTCCCGCTCGTGGCGGGCTACGTGGTGATCAACGTGATCATCGGCTTCAAGAACTACCTGAACGTGTACGACGTGATCGTCGGCCTCACCAACGGCGGCCCGGGCACCGCCACCCGCAGCATCGCGATGACGATCTTCACCGGCTTCACCGGCGGCGACTACGCGTACCAGATGGCCAACGCGACCATCTTCTTCGTCATCGCCGTGACCATCTCGGTGCTCCAGCTCCGACTCACCCGCGGAAAGGCGGCGATCCGATGACCCAGGCAGCAGTGAAGCGGCCCGCCGCTTCCGTCACGACCCCCGCCCGTCCGGAGGCGACCGCGACGACGGTGCGCCGTCGCCGGGGCCGCGTCGGCCAGGAGCGCACCAACTGGACCACCATGGTGATCCTCCTCCTCTGCGCGCTCACCGTCCTCCTGCCGCTGTACGTCACCGTGATGATGTCGATGAAGTCGACCTCGCAGGCGGTCGACGGCAACGCCTTCTCGCTGCCGAACCCCATCGACCTCTCCGGCTTCGCGCAGGCGTGGGAGCTCACGAACTTCCCGGTCGCCTTCACGATCTCGCTGCTGGTGACCGCTGGCACGGTGATCGGCACCGTGCTGCTCGCCGCACTCGCGTCGTACGCGATCGTCCGCAACTGGGAGCGCCGCTTCTTCCGCTGGTCGTTCTTCTACCTGCTCGCGGCGATGTTCCTGCCGTTCCCGGTCGTGGCGCTGCCGCAGATCCAGCTCACGGGCCTCGCCGGGCTCGCCAACCCGGTGGGCGTCACCATCCTGCACATCATGTTCCAGCTGTCGTTCAGCATCCTGCTGTTCACGGCGTTCCTCCGCTCGATCCCGCTCGAGCTCGAGGAGAGCGCCCGCATCGACGGCGCGACCACGTGGCAGACGTTCCGGCAGCTGATCTTCCCGCTCCTCGCGCCGATGAGCGCGACCGTCGCGATCTTCGCCTTCCTCGCGTCCTGGAACGACTTCATGATGCCGTCGCTGATCATCGCGGACTCCGCGCAGCAGACGCTGCCCGTCGTGCAGTCCATCTTCCAGACGCAGTTCAGCAACAACTACAACGTCTCGTTCGCGTCGTACCTCATGGCCATGGCGCCCGCCATCATCGTCTACCTGTTCACGCAGCGCTGGGTGATGGAGGGCGTGACGCAGGGCGCCGTGAAGGGCTGACCGACCGTGCCGACGCGACCGGACCGCACCTCCGCCTCCGAACCATCCGCCGAAAGGACCCCGATGACCGACCTCCTCGCCCGCGCCGACCGGACCCTGCTCCGGGACGACCCCGACTGGTGGCGGCACGCCGCGGTGTACCAAGTGTACCCGCGCAGTTTCGCCGACACCGACGGCGACGGGATCGGCGACCTCCGCGGCATCCGCTCGCGCGTGCCGTACCTGCGCCGACTCGGCATCGACGCGATCTGGCTGAGCCCGTTCTACCCGTCGGCCCTCGCCGACGGCGGGTACGACGTCGACGACTACCGCGACGTCGACCCGCGGCTCGGCACGCTCGACGACTTCGACGACCTCGTCGCCGACCTCCACGCCGCCGGCATCCGCATCATCGTCGACATCGTGCCGAACCACACGTCGAACCGGCACGAGTGGTTCGTCGAGGCGCTCGCCTCGCCGAAGGGATCGCCGGCGCGCGAACGCTACATCTTCCGCGACGGGCTCGGACCCGACGGGTCGCTGCCGCCCGCCGACTGGACGAGCGCGTTCGGCGGTCCCGCCTGGGAGCCCGTCGGCGACGGCCAGTGGTACCTGCACTACTTCGCGACCGAGCAGCCGGACCTCAACTGGGAGCACCCCGAGGTGCGCGAGGACTTCCTGCGCACGCTCCGGTTCTGGTCCGACCGCGGCGTCGACGGGTTCCGCATCGACGTGGCGCACGGCCTCGCCAAGCGGCTCGACGACGACCTGCCCGACCAGGCGACGCTCGACGCGCTGCCGCGCGACGGCGGCCACCCGCTCTGGGACCGCGACGAGGTCCACGACATCTACGCCGAGTGGCGCCGCGTCTTCAACGAGTACACGCCGCCGCGCACCGCCGTCGCCGAGGCGTGGGTCGACTCGTCGCGCCGGCCCCGCTACGCGAGCGTCGAGGGGCTCGGGCAGGCGTTCAACTTCGACCTCCTCGAGGCCCCGTTCGACGCGCGCGCGTTCCGCACCATCGTCGACGCGAACCTCGAGCTCGCCGCCCAGTCGGGCTCGTCGACGACCTGGGTGCTCTCCAACCACGACGTCGTGCGTCACGCCACGCGCTACGGGCTGCCGGAACCCGAGCCGGGCGAGAAGCACGGCGCGGCCTGGCTGCGGACGGGTGGCACCGAGCCCGAGCTCGACCGGGAGCGCGGCATCCGTCGCGCCCGGGCCGCCACGCTGTTCATGCTGGCGCTGCCCGGCTCGGCCTACCTCTACCAGGGCGAGGAACTCGGCCTGCACGAGGTGCCCGACATCCCCGCGGAAGCCCGGCAGGACCCGGCGTACTTCCGCAACCCCGGGGTCGACCTCGGCCGTGACGGATGCCGCGTGCCGCTGCCGTGGGCGACCACCGGCGCCTCGCTCGGCTTCGGGCCGGCCAGCGCGCACCTGCCGCAGCCCGCGTGGTTCGGCGACCACGCCGCCGAGGCGCAGGAGCACGACCCCGACTCGACGCTGTCGCTGTACCGGCGAGCCCTCGACCTCCGCGCCGAGCTGCGGACCGCCGAACGGCTCGAGTGGATCCCCGGCGGTCCGGTCCACGTCGTCCGCTTCCGCCGGCCCGGCGGCTGGGAGGTCGTCATGAACTTCGGCGCGGACCCGGTGCCGCTGCCCGAGGGCGAGGTGCTCGTGGCGAGCGGCCCGCTCGCGGACGGCGCCCTCCCCGGCGAGACGACGGCCTGGCTGCGCCGCTGACCGAGCCCCGCGCGGACTCCGGCCGGTCACCGACCCCGGGGTCCGCGCGGCCTTGACGGCCGGGCCCGCGCGTGGTCGCATGGCCGGGTGGATGCCGCGCGGCCCGAGCTCATCTCCGACGACGCGCTCGACGACCTCGAGCGCGAGGCCATCGGGCGGGTGCGCGGCCGCGTGCTCGAGATCGGGGCGGGCGAAGGCGAGAACTTCGGCGCCTTCGACCACGACGTCGAGTGGATCGGCCTCGAACCCGACGCCGGCCGCCGCGCCGAGCTCGCCGTCCGCGCGCGCGGGTGGGGCCACCGCAGCGAGGTGCTCGACGCGGTCGCCGAGCGCATCCCGCTGCCCGACGCCTCGGTCGACGCGGTCGTCGGCACGTACGTCCTCTGCTCGGTCGACGACCAGGCCGCGGCGCTCGCCGAGGTGCGACGTGTCCTCCGCCCGGGCGGTCGCGTCGTGTTCGTCGACCACGTCGTCGCCCCGCCGCGCACCTTCAAGCGGGCGCTGCAGCGCGCGGTCACGCCGATCAGCGCGCGCTTCTGCCACAACTGCCACTGGGACCGGGACACGGGTCGGGCGCTCGCCGATGCCGGGTTCGCCGGCGACCACGTCCGCCTCGTGCGCGTGCCGTCGTTCCCACTCGGGCCGACCCGCGTGCTCGTCTTCGGCGGGCACGTGACGGATGCCGCCGGCTCGTCCGCGACGGGGGAGCGCCCGTGACCGCGACCCCGCGCATCGTCGTGCTCACGGGCGCCGGGATCTCCGCGGAGTCCGGCGTCCCGACGTTCCGCGACGCGGAGGGGCTCTGGGAGGGGCACCTCGTCGAGGACGTGGCGACGCCCGAGGCGTTCGAGCGCGACCCCGAGACCGTGCACCGGTTCTACGACGCGCGGCGGCGCGCCGTGGCATCCGTCGCCCCGAACCCGGCGCACGAGGCGCTCGCGCGGCTCGAGGCGGCGCTCGGCGACGACCTGCTGCTCGTCACGCAGAACGTCGACGACCTGCACGAGCGGGCGGGGTCGCGGCGCGTGCTGCACATGCACGGCGAACTCCGGCGGGCGCGCTGCATGGCCTGCGAGCAGCGCTCCGAGGCGACGGGCGACCTCATCGACGAGCCGCCGTGCCCGGCGTGCGGCGAGCGGATGCTGCGCCCCGACGTGGTCTGGTTCGGCGAGATGCCCTACGGCCTCGACGAGATCGACGCGGCCCTCGTCGGCTGCGAGCGGTTCGTGGCGATCGGCACGTCGGGCGCCGTGCATCCGGCGGCGGGCTTCGTGCTCACGGCGGCCGCGTTCGGCGCGGCCACCCTGGAGCTCAACCTGGCCGTCAGCGAGATCACCGAGTTCTTCGACGAGACGCGTCTCGGTCGCGCGGGCGAGCTCGTGCCGCGCTGGGTCGACGAGGTGCTCGCAGGCGGGGCGCCGTGGCGCCGCGCCTGAGCCGGGGCAGCATCGGCCGACGAGCGGATGCCGCGGGCCGCTCGTCTCGGCCCGCGGCATCCGCGGTCTCGCCCACCCCCGGTGCCCCCATCAGGGGCGACGCCGTGGACGGGGTTCCCGGTCCGATCCCCCGACGGGACCGGGACCCCGTCACCACCTACTTCCGACCGGACCGCCCGATCGGATGCACCCCGACGGAGATTTCCCGCCGAGCGCCGCGGATCAGGGCTCGTCGAGCATCCGCCGCGCCAGCATCGTCGCGCCCGCGACCGCGGCCGGCATGGTCGCGACGGCACCGAGCGGCACCAGGAAGCACAGCTGCGTGGCGACGCCGAAGCCGAGCAGGCGCCAGCGGTGCCGCCGGTACAGGGCGCGGCGGTCCGCGAAGGTGAGCCCGCGCGAGTCGAGCGCGCGCGCCGCGAGCTCGCGGGCGAGGATCCGGCCGGTGAGCACGGAGCCGAGCACCGCGGCCGCCACGCCGCCGACGACGGGGAGGAAGCCGACCGCGGCGACCGCCGCCGCGGAGACCAGGCCCTGCAGCATGAGGACGAGCCCGCCGCGCACGCCGCTCCAGAAGCTCGGGCCCTCGGCGGGCACCTCGCCGCCGACGTGCGATTCGACCCGCTTCCAGATCCGCTCGTAGAACGGGTCGCCGACGATGAGGGTGAGCGCCGTGAACGTCACGAACGCGAGCACGGCGGCCGCGGCGAAGACCACCACGGCGACGAGCGCGCGGAAGGCGTTGCGCCAGAACTCGTCCCAGCCGTCGGCGAACGGCGTGGCCCAGTCGACGAGGCCCGGCAGCCCGATGCCGAGCGCGACGAGGCCCCACACGAGCACGGCGAACACGATCGCGGCCGGCACGAGCCCGAGCAGCATCACCCCGGGGTCGACCCGCCAGAACCCGAAGCCGCGCAGCAGGGTGCGAGCGCCGTCGGCGAGATCCCTCAGCATCGGGCCAGCATAGGCGCGCCCGGGCACGCGCCGCGGTGCGACGCGGTGTTGCGGGACCGTCACGCGCTCACAGCAGACGGCGATATCGTCGGAGGCATCCGTCACCGCCCGCAGGATGACGAACCCCGCCGCAGAAGGACCCCGCCCGGAAGATGACCGTGACCCAGACGAAGCCCTCACGTGCCGCCGAATGGTGGCGTGCGCAGCGGAAGCGGGTGCTGTGGGGCGCCGCCATCGCCCTCGTCGTGCTCGTCGTCGCCGTCGTCGTCGCGCGGCTGCTCCGCGGCCTGCCCGCGGTCGAGGCGTTCGTCGCCGAGTACCCGGGCATCGTGCCGCCGCCCGAGGGGGCTCCCGTCGGCATCCCCGCCTGGCTCGGCTGGCAGCACTTCCTCAACGCGTTCTTCCTCGTGCTGCTCGTGAAGACCGGCCTCGAGCTGCGCTCCAAGCGCCGCCCGCCCGGGTTCTGGACCCGCGACAACACGCGCTGGCCCCGCACCGCCCGGCCGCCGCGCCGCCTGGGCATCTGGCTCTGGTTCCACCTGTGGCTCGACGCGCTCTGGGTGCTCACCGGCGTGAGCTACGTCGTGCTGCTCCTCGCCACGGGGCAGTGGGTGCGCATCGTGCCCACCGACTGGGCGGTCGTGCCGAATGCGCTCTCGGCGGCGCTGCAGTACGCGTCGCTCGACTGGCCCGTCGAGGACTCGTGGGTCGTGTACAACTCGCTGCAGCAGCTGGCCTACTTCACCGTCGTCTTCATCGCCTCGCCGCTCGCGATCCTCACGGGCCTGCGGCTCTCGTCGGTGTGGCCCGTCGAGGGGCGCCTCGCGGCTCCCGCGGGCGAGCGGATGGCGCGTGCCGTCCACTACCCGGTCATGCTGTTCTTCCTCGCCTTCACGTTCGTGCACGTGGTGCTCGTCTTCACGACCGGCGCGCTGCGCAAGCTCAACCAGATGTACACCGCGCGCGACACCGACGACTGGCTGGGCTTCGGGGTGTTCGCGCTGTCGGTCGTGGTCATGGTGGTCGCCTGGGTCGTCGCGAAGCCGCCGCTGCTCAAGCGGATCGCCGCCGCATCCGGACGCGTCCAGGGCTGACCCGGCCGGGTTCGCTAGGCTCGCCTGATGAGCCGCACCCTCTGGATCGTCCTCGGCGTCATCGTCTCCGTCGCCATCGCCTGGTTCGTCGTCGACCTCGTCTTCAGCGTCGTCTGGTTCGTCGTGAAGCTCGCGATCGTGGCGGTGGTCGCGGTCGTGGTGTTCTTCGTGCTGCGGTCCTGGCTCGGCCGTTCCCGCGACCGACGCGAGGTCGAGCGCTGACCGGGGCCCGACCCGCAGTCGCATGATCCGCACGGTCGACGTCGCCCGACCCGACGGGCGCACCATCCGCGCCGTCGAGGCGGGATCGACCGCGCCCGACGCCCCGACGGTGATGTGGCACCACGGATCGCCGCACACGGGCGAGCCGGTGCCGCCGCTCGTCGCCGCGGCCGAGCGTCGCGGCATCCGTCTCATCACCTACGCCCGTCCCGGGTACGGGGCGTCGACGCCGCAGCCGGATCGCGACGTCGCCTCGGCCGCCGGAGACGTCGCCGCGATCGCCGACGCGCTGGGCGTCGACCGGTTCGCCGTGCTCGGCTACTCCGGCGGCGGCCCGCACGCGCTCGCGTGCGCCGCGCTGCTGCCCGGTCGCGTCACCGCCGCAGCGACCCTGGCGGGGATCGCGCCGTACGTCGCCGCCGACGAGTGGTTCGCGGGCATGCACGCGCCCGCCGGCCTCCGGGCGGCGGCGACCTCGCGCGATGCGCGCCTGCGCCACGCCGAGCACGACGAGTTCGACCCCGGCCAGTTCGTCGACACCGACTGGGCCGCCCTCGAGGGGGAGTGGGCGGCGCTCGGCCAGGACGCGCAGCGCGCCGAGGCCGACGGGCCGGGCGGACTCGTCGACGACGACGTCGCCTTCACCCGGCGGTGGGGGTTCGACCTCGGCGACGTGCGCGTCCCCACCCTCCTCGTCCACGGCGAACGCGACCGCGTGGTGCCGCGGGCGCACGCCGTCCGCACGCTCGCGGCGCTGCCGGACGCGCGGCTCTGGATGCGACTCGACGAGGGCCACGTCGCGGTGCTCGCGGTCGTGCCCGACGCGCTCGACTGGCTCGTCGAGCGGTCCGCCGGCTGACGCAACGCGGCCGCGCGGTCGCGCGGTCGGCGCGGCGCACGGTCAGCGCGTCTTCGCGCCCGCCCACTCCACGAGCCGGTCCGCATCCCACGTGGTGATGATCCGCTCCGGCGGGATCCCCGCGGCCTCGGCACGCGCGGCGCCGAGTGCGAGGAAGCCGAAGTGCCCCGGTGCGTGTCCGTCGCTGTCGATCGAGAAGCGGCATCCGGCGTCGAGCGCCATCGCGATGAGCTCGTCGGGCGGGTCCTCGCGTTCGGGGCGCGAGTTGATCTCGACGGCGACGTCGTACTCGGCGCACGCCGCGAACACCGCCTCGTGGTCGAACTCCGACTGGGGGCGCGTGCCGCGCGACCCCTTCACGAGGCGGCCGGTGCAGTGGCCGAGCACGTTCGTGTGCGGGTCGCGGATGGCTCGCAGCATCCGCTTCGTCATCTCGTCGCGCGGGGCGCGCAGCTTCGAGTGCACGCTCGCGACCACGATGTCCAGCCGCTCGAGCAGGTCGGGGCGCTGGTCGAGCGTGCCGTCCTCGAGGATGTCGACCTCGATGCCCGTGAGGATCCGCACGCCCAGGTCGCCGCGCGAGCGCGGGTCGGGTTCGTCGCCCTCGCCGCGGCCCGACTCGCCGAGCCCGGCGTTCAGGGCGGCGACGATGTCGAGCTGCGACTCCAGTCGCTCGGGCGAGAGGCCGTTCGCCACGCGCAGGCTCGGCGAGTGGTCGGTGAGGGCGAAGTAGGCGAGCCCGGCGGATGCCGCGGCGCGGGCCATCGCGGCGATGCTCGTCGTGCCGTCCGACCAGTCCGAGTGGGCGTGCAGGTCGCCCCGCAGCTGCGCGCGCAGACCCGTGGCGGACTGGGCGCCCGCCTTCTCGCGCAGGTCGGCGAGGTACGTCGGCACGCGGCCGTCGAGCGCGTCGACGATGACGCCGAAGCTCGAGTCGCCGATGCCCGGCGTCCGCTTCAGGCGTCCGTCAGCGGCGCGCGCCCGCAGCTCGTCCTCGGACCAGGGGCCGATCACCCCGGCCGCGCGCCGGAACGCCTTGGCCTTGAACGGCGACGCGAGCTGCACCTCGAGCAGCGTCGCGGTCTCCTCGAGCGCCTGCACCGGGTCCATCGCCCCAGTCTGCCCCGGCTCGTCCCGGTGGTCGAGGGGCACCGCGCACCGAGACCACCTCGGGGCGCGGGGTCTCGGTACGACGCTGGCGCGCCTACTCGACCAGCGGGGGCCCGGCGAAGGCGACCGCGCGGACGGGCGCGCCGTCACCGCCGAGGCGGATCGGGAAGAACCCGATCCGCACGCGCGTCGGCAGGTCGCCGAGGTTGGCGAGGTTCTCGACGATGAGCCCGTCGCCGCCGAGCACGACCTCGTGCACGGGGAACGAGGTCGTGCCCGCGGCATCCGTCGGGTCGGGGCTCAGCGTGTCGACGGCGAGCACCCGCATGCCGCGGTCGACGAGTTCCTGCGCGGCATCGCGTGCCAGCGACGGATGCCGCAGCGCGCGCTCGGTGCCGAACCACCGCCACCACCCCGTGTCGATCACCACGATCGGAGGCACCCGCTCGGGCAGCTCGCCCAGCCGGTCGAGCCCGTACGTCTCGCCGTCGTCGACCTCGCCGTCGAGGTGCACGACGAGCGCCTCGCCCACGAGCTCCTCGAGCGCGACATCGGCCATCGTCCGTCCGCCCGCGACGGTGTGCGAGGGCGCGTCGACGTGCGTGCCCGTGTGGGAGCCGAGCTCGAGCGCGGTCACCTCGGCGCCGTCGCGCTCGAGCTCGAGCGCCGGCGCGAGGTGCACCCCGGGGTCGCCGGGGTACACCATCATGCCGTCGGCGATGGGGTGGCTGAGGTCGCGCATCGAACCGGTCGTCACGCGTCGCGGGCGCCGCTGCGTGCCAGGTGGCGGCTCGGTTCGGCCGGGTGCGCCGACCGCTCGCGCAGCGACAGCACCAGATAGAGCACGAACGTGAGCACGAAGCCCGGGATCGTCGCGCCGATCGGCGTGGGCCACACGTACGTCCAGAGGTACACCGCGACCGCGCCGATCGCCCACGCGGCGACCGCGAACCAGTTGACCCCCGCGAGGTACCAGTAGCGCCCGCCCTTGGCGTTCAGGATGTCGGGCGTGTAGGCGCCGCGCTTGACGATGTAGTAGTCGGCGATCATGATCGCGAAGACCGGCGCGAACAGGGCGCCGATCGTCACGAGGAACGTCGTGAACTGCTCCAGCAGGCCGAAGAAGGTCGCGCCGATGATCGAGATCAGGCCGAGGATCAGCGCCGCGGGAAGGAACTTCACGCGCGTGCCGGGGACCGCGTTGACGACCGTCGTGACCATGCCGTAGACGACCATCGTGTTCGTCGCCATCACCGAGGTGAAGATGACGACGGCGAGCGGCCAGCCGAACGGCTCGACGATGGTCACCGGGTCGAACGGGATCGCCTCGCCGCCGGAGAGGATGACGTACGAGATCGCGGTCGCGCCGAGCGACATGGCGATGATGGTCGACAGGCTGTAGCCGATGCCCGAGCCGATGATGCCCGCGCGGCTCGTCTTGGCGAACCGGTTGAAGTCGGCCGACAGGACGGTCCACGAGATCGCCGTCGCGATGACGACGTCGAGCACCAGGATCGGCGTGTACCCGATGGACTCGTCGACCGGGATCGACTGGAACTCGGCGGGCGTGAACGTTGTGAACGCGGTGATGAAGATGAACGCCATGATCGCGAGCATGATCGCGGCGAGCCACGGCTCGATGCGCGCGATGCCCTCGTGGCCGAAGATGGCGAGGATCACGACGATCGTCTGGCAGACGACCGCCCACAGCACGGGCATCGACACCCCGGTCACGGAGGCGACGATGAAGTCGAGCGCGATGCCGGCGAGCATCGCCTGCACCCAGCTCCAGCCCATGAGGATGATGACGTTCGCCGCGACCGGCACGAGGCTGCCGCGCGTGCCGAACGGCCCGCGCGTGAGCGCCATCGTCGGCAGCCCGGTGCGCGTGCCGATGTTGCCGACGGTGACGAGCACGACCGCGCCGACGAGCGTGCCGACGATGATGAGCAGGATCGCCAGGCCGTAGTCGATACCGGGCACGAAGAGCGTGCCGGTGAGCAGCGTCGTCACGACGAGGTTCGCGGCGAGCCAGATGAGGCCGATGCGCACGAGCGAGAACTCGCCGCGCACCGGGCCGGCGTCATCCGAGTTGCGCTCGAGGCGCTGTTCGAGGCGGGTGTAGAGCGACATTGCTGTGTCTCCTCGGTGGTGGGTGGGGTTCAGGCGTCGTCGTCGGCGGATGCCGCGTCGGCGGGGTCGGGGGAGAGGTGCTCGTGCACGGCGATGAGGTCGCCCGTGGCACCCGTTCGGAACACGATGGTCTCGCGCTCTCGGTACGACTCGCGGCCGTCGCCGGTCTCGACGGTCGTCGCGACGGAGTGGGTGAAGACGGCGCCGCCGGGCAGGGGCTGCACGTGCCGGTTCGTCGACTCGCACGACACGACGCGCCAGCCGCTCGCGACCCACTCGTCCCACAGCCGCTCGTAGGCGGCGCGGTCGTCGAGCCGGGCGGGCTCGGTGTGGAACACGAACGTGGCGTCGGGTGCGAACGTGGCGAAGTAGCGCGCCCCGTCGGTCGCGGCGAACGCGTCGACGATCTGGGATGCCGCGGCCTCGACCTCCTCGACGGACGGGGTTCGTGGTTCGGTCATGTCGCGGGCTCCTTCGCCTGGGGTCGTGGGTGGGGCGGTCTCGCTACGGGCGTCGCCCTAGTCGACCACCGGAGTCGAGCGGGGCGCCATGGCGCTCAGCAGTTCGTACGCGACGTGGCTCGCCGCGACGCCCGTGAGCTGGGCGTGGTCGTAGGCCGGGGCGACCTCGACGATGTCGGCGCCGACGATGTTCCGGTCGGCGAGCGCGCGGAGCATGCGGAGCAGCTCGCGGCTCGTGAGCCCGCCGGCCTCGGGGGTGCCGGTGCCGGGCGCGTGGGCGGGGTCGAGCACGTCGATGTCGATCGAGATGTACAGCGGCGCGTCGCCGATGCGGGCGCGGAGGCGCTCGATGGCGCTCGCGACGCCGTGCTCCTCGAGGTACTCGCTCGTGATGATCGAGAACCCGAGGCGCTCGTCGTCCTCGAGGTCGCTCTTGGCGTAGAGCGGGCCGCGGATGCCGACGTGCATGCTCGCGGTGAGGTCGATGAGGCCCTCCTCGCTCGCGCGGCGGAAGGGCGTGCCGTGCGTGGTGGGAGCGCCGAAATAGGTGTCCCACGTGTCGAGGTGCGCGTCGAAGTGGAGCACGGCGACCGGCCCGTGCTGCGCGTGGACGGCGCGCAGCAGCGGCAGGGCGATGGTGTGGTCGCCGCCGATCGCGAGGAGCCGTCCGGCGTTCGACTGCAGCTCGCGGGCGCCGGCCTCGACCTGCCGCACGGCCTCGGCGATGTCGAACGGGTTCACGGCGATGTCGCCGGCGTCGGCGACCTGCTGGGCGCCGAAGGGGAACACGTCCTGTGCGGGGTTGTAGGGACGCAGCAGCCGGGAGGCCTCGCGCACGTGCGCCGGGCCGAACCGGGCACCCGGCCGGTAGCTCACGCCCGAGTCGAACGGCACGCCGACGATCGCGACATCCGCCCGCTCGACCTGGTCGAGGCGCGGCAGGCGTGCGAAGGTGGCGATGCCCGCGAATCGCGGTACGACGCTCGCGTCGACCGGTCCGATCGGGGTGGACTCCGAAGAGGGTTGCATATTGAGAAACTTCCAGTACTGTTGAGACAACTTGCTCACACGGTACGCCTCGACGCGACCACGCGTCAAGGGCCGACGGATGCCGCGGCGCCCACCCGCGCGAGAGGAGCCCCAGTGCGACCCATCCACCCGTCCGCCACCGGCGGTCCGCCCATCGGCGCCAAGCTGCGCAGCACCCGCATGGCGCAGGGACTCACGCTCTCGCAGGTCGCCGAGTCGAGCGGCCTCAGCAAGGGCTTCCTCAGCCGGCTCGAACGCGACGAGACCTCGCCGAGCGTCGCCACCCTCGTGCAGCTCTGCCAGGTGCTCTCGCTGCCGGTCGGGGCGCTGTTCGCCGAGCCCGAGATCCAGAAGATCACACGTGCCGACGCGCCCCGCATCAACCTCGGCGGCGTGCACGTCGAGGAGCACCTCATGTCGCCCCGCGGCGAGGAACGCGTCCAGCTCCTGCGGTCGTCGCTCGAACCCGGCGCCCACGGCGGACACGAGCTCTACACCGTCAACTGCGATGTCGAGGTGCTCCACGTCGTCGCGGGCGCGGTCGAGGTGCGATTCGCCGACCGCACCGTCCGACTCGAGGCCGGCGATGCCCTCACCTTCCCCGGCCGCGAACCGCACACCTGGGTCGCCGACGACGACGCGCCCGCCGAGGTCGTGTGGGTGCTCGTCCCCGCGCCGTGGAGCGGGTCGGCGTAGCCGGCGGCATCCGCTCGCGCACCCTAGGCGGATCGGACACGGACCGCGAGGGGGCTGCGCGCCCGGCCGTGCCCGCCCTAGGGTCGAGCCATGATCTTCGTGAGGGGACGGAGCCGGCCGGTCCAGGCGGCGACGGAGGACGACGAGCACGAGACGCGCGACGGAGCGGGCGGGCCGATCTGGAACGACCGCCTCGGCCACTGGTCGATCCGGAGCCTGCAGGTGCTCATCGTCGGCGCGCTCGCCGCGGTCTCGATCTGGGCGCTCCTGCAGATCCGCCTGCTCGTGATCCCCGTGCTCGTCGCCCTCATCCTCGCCGCCGCGGCCGCACCGCTCGTCTCGCTCATGCGACGCAAGGGCTGGTCGCCGATGCTCGCCGCATGGACCACCCTCCTCGGCGGCATCATCGTGCTCGGCGGCGTCGTGACGCTCATCGTGTTCGCCGTGCGCGGCCAGTGGTCGCGACTGGCCGAGTCGGCCACCGAGGGCTTCGACGACCTCCTCGGATGGGTGCGCGACCTGCCGATCCCCATCGACCAGCAGCAGCTCGACGACGCGCGCGACGGCATCCTCGAATTCGTCACGAGTGCCGAGTTCGGGCAGGGCGCGCTCGCCGGCGTCACCCAGGCCACCGAGTTCCTGACCGGGCTCGTGCTCATGATCGTGGTGCTGTTCTTCTTCCTCAAGGACGGCGACCGCATCTGGGCGTTCTTCCTCCGGCCGTTCCGCGGCAGCCGGCTCGAACGCGGTCGGCGTGTCGGCCGCACGAGCGTCCGCGTGCTCGGCGGCTACGTGCGCGGCACCGCGATCATCGCCTTCGTCGACGCGCTCTTCATCGGCCTCGGCCTCGCGATCCTGCAGGTGCCGCTCGCGCTGCCGCTCGCGGTGATCGTGTTCCTGCTCTCGTTCATCCCCATCGTCGGCGCCACGCTCGCCGGGGCGCTCGCCGCGCTCGTGGCCCTCGTCGCCAACGGGCCGATCGTCGCCCTCATCGTCATCGCGATCGTCATCGGCGTGAACCAGATCGAGGGCAACTTCCTGCAGCCGGTCGTCATGGCGCAGTCGCTGAAGCTCCACCCCCTCGTCATCCTCATCGCGCTGACGGCCGGCACGATCCTCGGCGGCATCGTCGGCGCCGTCCTCGCGGTGCCGCTCACCGCGGTCGGCTGGGCCATCGTCAAGGTGTGGGACCGCGATGACCCGACGATCGACCAGCGACGCACGTTCCGACGACGAACCCGGCGGGTCATCGAGGCCGGCCGCACCGAACCCGCCCGCGCCGACTCGGCCGGCGGGGTGCCCACCGCATGAACCGCGGCATCCGCTCGACCCGCGGGCCGTCGCGCGCACCGACGGATGCCGCCCCGGCGCTGTTCACGGCCGCCGCGGCGAGCTACACGGCCAACTGCGCCCTCGGCGCCTCGGTCGCCGTGCGGCTCATCGACACCCGGAACTTCCGGTGGGTGCACCACGCCCTGTACATCGCCACGTTCGGGCTCGCGCTCGCCGCGTTCTCCTCGGCATGGTGGGGCCGGCCCCGCGACGCCGTCGGCTCGGCCGCGGCCGCGCTCGCCCCCGCCCTCGTGCCGCTCGCCGTCATCCCGTACGCGGGGACGCACACGCGGCGGCATCCGCTCATCGCCCTGACGGCCGCGCCGTTCATCGCCGCCGCCGCGATCCGATCCAGGAGGTAGCCCGCATGGAGCTGCTCGACGCCATCCGACGCCGCAAGACCACCAACGGCCCGTTCCTGCCCGACCCGGTCTCGGAAGAGCACCAGCGCACCCTCATCGAGGCCGCCGGCCGGGCGCCGTCGCAGCTGAACAGCCAGCCGTGGCGGTTCGTGCTCATCGAGGACCGCTCGACCATCGAGGCCATCGCGCGCATCTCCGGCGAGAGCATGACCGAGGCGATGTCGAACGGCACGTTCTTCGAGCGCTACAAGCCGTACTTCCGCTTCAGCCAGGCCGAGATGGACGAGAAGCGCTCGGGCATGCTCTTCGACAAGCTGCCCTCGGCGCTGCGGCCGTTCACGTCGCAGGTGTTCACCAAGCGCGGGCAGAAGCTCATGAACACGTTCGGGGTGCCGAAGACCCTCGGCGAGGAGAACCGCAAGCTCGTCGCCGGGTCGCCGCTGCTCATGGGCGTCATGCTCGACCGGTCGGAGTACCGGCCGGGGCAGTTGTCGTCGTTCTACTCGGTGTTCAGCATGGGCGCCGCGATGGAGAACGTGTGGCTCACGACCGTCGAGCTCGGGATGGGGATCCAGTTCATCTCGTTCCCCATGGAGGTGCCGGGCCGCTGGGAGGAGATCGTGCGCCTGCTCAAGGTGCCCGACGAGCTGGAGCTCATGGCCGTGTACCGGCTCGGGTACGTGCCCGTCGAGCAGCGGCGTCCGGCCATCGACTGGGTGAGCCACGAGCGCAAGCTGCCCTCGCAGGTGGTGTTCCGCGAGACGTGCGACACCCCGCAGACCGGATGGGACGAGCCGCTCCACCGGCCCGCCGGGTCGTAGCCCGCGCAGCCGGCGACCCGGGCGCGGAGGACGGCGGTCAGACGGCGGCGAGGTGCGCTTCGAGGCGGTCGAGCGCGGCGAGCTGGCCCTTCACGAGGAGCGTCCGCGCCTCCGCGACATCCGCCCACCGCGCCTGGTCGACCTCGGGGAACTCGGCCGTGCGCCCCGAGCGCGGCGGCCACTCCATCTCGAACGTGCCCGGCCGCAGCTCGGCCACCTCGAAGTCCGGCGCCTCGCCCGCGAACACGTGCAGCACCTTGCCCGACGACGCGCGCACGGTGCCGAGGTCGACGTAGTCGACGGATGGCGCGGGCACGCCGATCTCTTCGGCGAACTCCCGCAAGGCCGCGACCCGCGGCGACTCATCGCCCTCGAGCAGCCCTTTCGGGATCGACCACGCCTGCTCGTGCCGCTTCGCCCAGAACGGCCCGCCCATGTGCGCGACGAACACCTGCAGGGCGGGACTCCGGCGGAACAGCAGGATGCCCGCGCTCGTCACCGGCACGATCGAGCCGGGCTCACTTGGGCTTGACGAACGACCACAGCGCCGCGACGGCGAGGACCCCGCCGACCGCCACGATCCCCCCGATCGCCAGCCAGAGCACCGTCTCGATGTCGATGTCCATCCGCACCTCCCCGTGTGTGCGCCCCATTCTGCCGGGCCGGGCCTGCGCCGGGCCACCCCCGATTTCGCCGCCGCAGGTTGCCGCCGCGGCATCCGTCACTACGCTCGAAGCAACCGACGGAGGGGGACGGACGGATGACGAAGGTGCTGGTCATCGGAGGGCACGGGCGGGTCGCGCAGCAGGTCGAGCGACTGCTGGCGGGCCGGGGCGACGAGGTGGACGCGGTGATCCGCAACCCCGAGCACGCCGAGGACGTCGCGGCGACCGGGGCGAACCCGGTGGTGGCGGATGTCGAGACGCTCGACGTCGACGCGCTCGCCGAACTCATCGCCGGGCACGACGCGGTCGTGTGGTCGGCGGGCGCCGGCGGCGGCAACCCCGAGCGCACCCGCGCGGTCGACCACGACGCCGCGGTGCGATCGATGGATGCCGCCGAGCGCGCGGGCGTGCGCCGCTACGTGATGGTGTCGTACTTCGGTTCCCGCGTCGACCACCGCGTGCCCGCCGACAGCGCGTTCCGCCACTACGCCGACGCGAAGGCCGACGCCGACGAGCACCTGCGCTCGACCGGGCTCGACTACACGATCCTCGGCCCGTCGACGCTCGCCGACGGCCCCGGCACGGGCCGCATCGACACGACCGGCGAGGAGAGCGGGCAGGTCGACCGCGCGGATGTCGCGGCAGTGGTGGTCGCGACGCTCGACGAGCCGGCGACGATCGGGCGCACCATCCGCTTCAACAACGGCGACACGCCCATCGCCGAGGCGCTGCGGGGCTGACCGCGCTCACTCGGTGAACGGCACGCTCCCCGCGCTGCAGTACGAGCCGGGGGAGTGCACGAGGTGCGCGATGCGCAACTCGGCCGCGTCGTCGCCGGTCGTCTCCGGGCGCAGCGCTGGGTCGAGGTTCCACGCGAACGGCGCGGCACCCGGGTTGGCGCGCGCGTGCTCGCGCAGCGCGACGGGCAGCAGGCGCAGGCGCCGGTCGATCCACTCGGCGTCCCAGGGTCCCTCGGCGAGGATCTGCTCGGCCGCGCGGAACTCGTAGTAGATCGTGCGGCGGAGCCGGTTGCCCGTGACCGCCTCGGAGCCGTGCACGACCATCACGTCGTGCACGAGCACGTCGCCGGGCTCGAGCTCGACCTGGATCACGCCGGGCGCATCCCACCCGTACTCCTCCTGGAGCTGGCACACGTCGACGGGTGCGAGGTGCGAGCCGGGCGCGACCCGCAGCGCGCCCTCGCCCGCGCGCGAGGCGTCGAGGTACACGTCGATGTTGAAGATGCGGTGCGTGCGCGGGTGCACGGCGTCCTGGTGCCAGTCGATCGCGGCGCCGTCGCCCTCGTCCTTGAACACGAGCGACTCGTAGGTCGGCACGAAGTCCGGTCCGGCGAGGCTCTCGGCGATGCCCAGCACGGCGGGGCTGCCGAGCAGCTCCAGCGACGCCGCCTGGCCCTTGGCGTGCAGGTAGTCGACGCGAAACATGCGGCGCTCGCCGCCCCGCGTGGCCCACTGGTAGTCGGATGCCGCGGGGTCGCTCTCGTCGAGCGCGCAGCCGTCGGCGATCCACGCGTCTGCGGCGTCCTGCAGGCGGGCGAGCGTCGCGGTGGGGATGCGCCCGCGCAGCACGAGGTAGCCGTGCTCGTCGAAGAAGCGCACCTGCTCGGGCGTCAGGTGGTGGTCGGCAGCGGATGCCGCGGCGCGGGCGGCGGGCTCGGCGAGGGTCATGTCGGTCCTTCCTGTCGGCGGGTTCGCATCTCACGGTAGGTCGCACGATCGAGCAGGTCTTCCTGTCGAATGTGCGAGGATTCCGGGATCATGAGCTTCGACGTCGACGCAAGCGCACACGGAGCGAGGTCGTTCGGGCTCTCCTGCTGGCAGGGCGCGACCGCCGCCATGACGGTTGCGCACCGGCACGACGACCTCGAGCTCAACCTCTCGCCGGGCGGCCTCGACTACCTCGTCGACGGACGCGCCGTGCACATCCCGCCGCGCACGCTCGCGCTGTTCTGGGCGGCGAGGCCGCACCAGCTCCTGACCGACGCGTCGCGCGGCCTCGTCTCGTGGCTCACCGTCCCGCTCGGGACGGCGCTCGGCTGGCGGCTGCCCGGCGGGATGGTCCCGCGCCTGCTCGCGGGCGGATTCGCGCTGGTCCCCGCCGGGCCGGGGCTCGACCTCGAGGGTCGGGTCGGCGTGTGGGCCGGGGAACTCGCGGCGGGCGGCGAGGCCCGGCGTGCGGCATCCGCTGAGATCGAGGGGTTCGTGGGTCGGGCCGCGCTCGCCGCATCCGAGCCGCGAGCGGTCGAGTCGGCGGTCGCGGCCGGCGGCGGGCTGCGCCCGGACGCCGCCGCGATGGCCGCGTGGATCTCGGAGCACGCCGACGAGGAGGTGCGCGTCGACGACGTGGCACGCCAGGTGCACCTCGCACCGCAGCACGCCATGACCGTGTTCCGCCGGGCGCTCGGGATCACGATCGGCGAGTACCTCGCGCAGTGCCGCGTGGCGCGGGCCCAGCACCTGCTGCTCACGACCGACCTCGCGGTGCCCGACGTTGGCCACGCCGCCGGGTTCCGGTCGCAGAGCCAGTTCTACGCGCGCTTCCGCGAGCGCTGCGGCGAGGCGCCCGCGGCGTACCGCCGCCGCCTGCGCCCCTGACCGTCCTCCCCGTGATGCGTTTCTCAGGAGCGCCGGCGGAGGATCGCGGAACGCGGCCCCGACCCGCGCGTCGGTTCCGGGATCGCGCGATCCGGCCGGGCGTGTCTCCTGAGAAACGGAGGAGGAGCGGAACGGCCGGTCAGGCGGAGTCGCGCCAGACGATCTCGCAGTCGAGGCGGCGCTCGGCCGGCGTGTCCTCGCCGCGGAGGCGGTCGAGCACGAGCTCGGCCGCGCCCGCCCCGAGGCCCGCCGCGGGCTGCCGCACGGTCGAGAGCGGCGGCGTCGTGCGACGGGCCCAGGCGCTGTCGTCGAACCCCACCACCCCGACGTCCTCGGGAACCCGGCGTCCCGCCTCCTTGAGCGCCTCGATCGCGCCCGCGGCCACCGCGTCGGACGCGGCGAACACCCCGTCGAGGTCGGGCGCGCGCTCGAGCAGGCGGCGCATGCCGTCGCGCCCGGCGGAGTACGAGTAGAGCGGAACGGGTTCGACGAGGGTCTCGTCGAACCGGTCGCCGAGGGCGGCGCGGAAGCCGCTCAGCCGGTCGGCGCCCGAGTCGCGGTCGAGGGCGGCGGCGATCATGCCGATGCGTGAGCGGCCGGTGGCGGCCAGTCGTTCGGTGATCGCGCTCGCCGCGCCGCGGTTGTCGATCACCACGAATGACGCCGTGCTGGCGGCGCCCGGCGGATGGCCGACGTACGCCGCGGGCAGCTGCAGGCGCTCGACGACGCGCGTGATCGGGTCGTCGGCGCGCGCGGAGACGATGACGACGCCGTCGACGAGGCCGCCCGAGAGGTAGCGGGCGACGCGCTCGGTGTCGCGTTCGGTGTCGACGATGAGCACGGCCATCTGGTGGTCGGCCTCGGACAGTCGCGCATTCGCGCCGAGCAGGATCTCGCCGATGTTGGGGTCCTCGACGAAGAGCGAGTGCGGCTCGTGGACGATGAAGCCGACGGCCTGGGTGCGCTGCATCACGAGGTTGCGCGCCGCCGTGTTCGGCACGTAGCCGACCTTGGCGATGGCCGCCTCGATGGCCTCGCGCGCGGCGGCGGAGACGTAGCGCTCGCCGTTGACGTAGCGGCTCACGGTGCCGCGGGAGACGCCGGCCTCGAGGGCCACGTCGTGCACCGTGGCGCGCTTCGCGCGGGCCCGCTTCGTCGTCATGCGACTCACTGTAGCGGCGGCGGGGTGTTGACACGGATGCCGCGCGGTGCCATTCTGTGTACGTTCACAGAAATCGCGAGGCCGACCCGCTCACGCGAAACTGTGCACGTTCACAGGTTCAATGACGATCACCGGGAGCACCGTGGACCACCACGCGACGACGCTGGCGCCGATCCCGCCGCAGCAGGCCGAGCCTGCACCCGCCGCCGCCCGCCCCCGCTTCCAGCACCAGGGCATCGCCTTCGGCTGCGACTACAACCCCGAGCAGTGGGACCCGGCCGTCTGGCGCGAGGACGTCGCGCTCATGCGCGAGGCCGGCGTCGACCTCGTCGCCATCAACATCTTCGGCTGGGCCGCGCTGCAGGGTCCCGACGGCGCCTTCGACTTCTCCGCGCTCGACGAGGTCGTCGACCTCCTCCACGAGGCCGGCATCCGCATCAACCTCGGCACCGGCACCTCCTCGCCGCCCCCGTGGCTCACCACGCGGCACCCCGAGATCCTGCCCGTCGTCGCGGACGGCACCACGCGGTTCCCCGGCGGCCGCCAGGCCTGGTGCCCGAGCTCGCCCGTGTTCCGCCGTGCGGCGCTGAAGCTCGTCGACGCGGTCGCCGAGCGCTACGGCCGGCACCCCGCGGTCGCGCTGTGGCACGTGTCGAACGAGCTCGGCTGCCACAACGCGCTCTGCCACTGCGACGAGAGCACGCGCACCTTCCGGCGCTGGCTCCGCGCCCGGTACGGCACGATCGCCGAGCTGAACCGCGCCTGGGGCACGAGCTTCTGGAGCCAGCGGTACACCGACTGGGACGAGATCCTCACCCCCAAGCTCACCCTCTCCAGCCGCAACCCGGGCCAGGTGCTCGACTTCCACCGGTTCTCGTCCGAGCAGCTGCTCGACCACTACCGGGCGGAGGCCGCCGTCATCCGTCGCCGCAGCGACCTGCCCATCACGACGAACTTCATGGTCACCGCGCACATCCGGAACCTCGACTACTGGTCGTGGGCACCCGACATGGACGTCATCGCGAACGACCACTACCTCGACCACCGGCTCGGCGAGCCGCGCACCGAACTGGCCTTCGCGGCCGACCTGACCCGCGGCCTCGCGGGCGGCGAGCCCTGGCTGCTCATGGAGCACTCCACCGGATCGGTCAACTGGCAGCCCGTGAACCTCGCGAAGGAACCCGGCCAGCTGCTGCGCAACTCGCTCGCCCACGTCGCGCGCGGTGCGGACGGCGTCTGCTTCTTCCAGTGGAGGGCCTCGCTGCAGGGCTCCGAGAAGTTCCACTCCGCACTGGTGCCGCACGCGGGCACCGACTCCGCCCTCTGGCGCGAGGTCGTCGAGCTCGGCCGCATCGTCGGCGCGCTCGACGAGGTCGCAGGCACGCGCGTGCAGGCCGACGTCGCGCTCCTGTTCTCGTGGGAGTCGTGGTGGGCCTCCGACGCCGAGACCCGGCCGACCCACGCCATCGAGTACCTCGACCAGGTGCACGCGCTCTACGGGGCGCTGCACGACCTCGGCGTGAGCGTCGACGTCGTCCGCCCCGGCGCCGATCTCAGCGGCTACCGCCTCGTCGTCGTCCCGGGCCTCTACCTCGTCGGCGACGAGGACGCCGCCGCGCTCGACGCGGCCGTGGCATCCGGCACCCACGTGCTCGTCACGTTCTACAGCGGCATCGTCGACGAGCACGACCGGGTGCGACCCGGCGGGTACCCCGGCGCCTGGCGCGACCTGCTCGGCGTCCGCGTCGAGGAGTTCACGCCCGTGCTCCCCGGCACGCCGCTCGTCCTCGAGTCCGGCGCGGCCGCCTCGCTGTGGGCCGAACGGGTCGAGGCGACGGATGCCGCGGTGCTCGACCGCTTCGCCGACGGCCCCGCCGCCGGCCGCCCCGCCGTGACCCGCCGCGCCGGCAGCTCCGGCGCGGGCGACGCCTGGTACCTCGCCACGCTGCTCGAGCGCGACGACCTGCTCGACCTCGTCGGCCGGGTCGTGGAGGGTGCCGGCGCGGCATCCGCCCCCGCCGCCGGCGCCGACGTCGAGATCACGCGCCGCATCGCCGAGGGCCGGGCGTACACCTTCGTCGTGAACCACGGCGCCGACGCCGTCGAGGTCGACGCGCGCGGCACCGAACTCGTGACCGGAACCGTCGCGGACGGGCGCCTCGCGGTGCCCGCCGGCGCGGTCCGGGTGATCAGAGAGGAGGACGCGGAATGACCGCATCCGCCACCCCCGCGACCGCGGCGCGACTGGCCGCCGAGGAGGGACGCGGCCGCCGGACGCCGACGCGCCGACGGCGCGTGCAGCACCCGTGGGCGATCGTCGCCTTCGTCGGGCCGTTCGCGGCGATGTTCGTGCTGTTCTACCTCATTCCCATCGGCGTGGCCGTCTGGCAGTCGCTGCTCGTCGTCGAGCGCGAGGGCACGTACGGCACCGCGACCGAGGTCTTCGGCGGGCTCCGCCAGTACGAGCTGGTCTTCCAGAACGAGGCGTTCTGGACGTCCGTCGGCCGCGTGCTGCTCTTCGGCATCGTGCAGGTGCCCGTCATGCTCGCGCTCGCGCTGCTGTTCGCGCTCCTGCTCGACTCGCCGCTGATCCGCGGCAAGAAGTTCTTCCGGCTGGCGTTCTTCGCGCCGTACGCCGTCCCCGGCGTCATCGCGGCGATCATGTGGGGCTTCCTGTACTCGCCGAACCTGTCGCCGTTCCAGGCGCTCACGAGCCAGGTCAACCTGCTCTCGGCCGACTTCGTGCTGTGGGCGATCGCGAACGTCGTCACCTGGGTGTTCGTCGGCTACAACATGCTCATCATCTACTCGACGCTGCTCGCCATCCCGCAGGAGATCTACGAGGCGGCGCGGATCGACGGCGCGGGCCAGGCGCGCATCGCCTGGTCGATCAAGATCCCGCTCGTCCGCCCCGCACTCGTACTCACGGCCGTGCTGTCGATCATCGGCACGCTCCAGCTGCTCGCCGAGCCGCAGACGTTCCGGTCGTTCAGCTCGGCGGTCACGAGCACGTACACGCCGAACATGACGATCTACGCGACCAGCTCGATCCCGAACGTCTCGCTCGCCGCGGCCTTCTCGGTCGTGCTCGCGCTCGCCACGTTCATCCTCTCGTTCACGTTCCTGCGACTCACCCGACGGAAGGGAGCGGACGCATGAGCACCGCGATCGGCCCCGACGCGACCTCGGCCATGCCCGCGGTCAACCCGCGCGGCGTCGACCGCCACGGCGACATGCCGTCGGTCGGCCGCGGCCCCCGGGAGAGCATCCTCTCGCGCACCGGCGCCATGCTCGTCATGGCCGTCTTCACGCTGTACTTCCTCGTGCCGATCTGGTGGCTGCTCGTCGCTTCGACGAAGAGCCGCGGCGACCTGTTCAGCACCAACCCGCTCTGGTTCGCCGACTTCCGGCTGTTCGAGAACATCGGCGCCCTCCTCGCCCACCGCGACGGCGTCTACCTGAAGTGGATCCTCAACAGCCTCCTGTACGCGGGCCTCGGCGCGGTCGTCGCGACGATCCTCGCGGCCATGTGCGGCTACGCCCTGGCGAAGTACCGCTTCCCCGGGCGCGAGACGATCTTCAACATCGTGCTCGGCGGCGTCCTCGTGCCCGCCACCGCGCTCGCACTCCCGCTGTTCCTGCTGTTCAGCCGCGTCCAGCTCACCGACACGTTCTGGGCGGTGTTCCTCCCGAGCGTCGTGAGCCCGTTCGGCGTGTACCTGTCGCGCGTGTTCGCCGAGGCATCCGTGCCCGACGAACTGCTCGAGGCGAGCCGGCTGGATGGCGCGGGGGAGATCCGCACCTTCTTCACCGTCTCGATCCGCCTCATGTTCCCGGCGCTCATCACGGTGTTCCTGTTCCAGTTCGTGACCATCTGGAACAACTTCTTCCTGCCGCTGATCATGCTGCGCAGCGAGGAGCTGTTCCCCGTCACCTACGGCCTCTACGCCTGGAACTCCACGGTCAACCAGTTCCCCGAGCTGCGCACCTACGTGCTCGTCGGATCGCTGCTGTCGATCATCCCCCTGATCATCACCTTCCTGCTGCTTCAGCGCTACTGGCGCACGGGCCTCGGCACCGGAGCCCTGAAGTAGAGCCCGCCCGGGGCATCCGGGCACCAACCCCACACCGAGAAGAGGAAACCATGCGTCACACGAAACGAGCGGTCACCGCAGCCCTGCTCACCTCCGCCGCGCTCGCCCTGACCGGGTGCGCCGCGGGCGGCGCGAGCTCCGGGGGCGGCGGCGGCGACGCCGCGGCATCCTGCGAGCCCGCGGGCGAGGACGTCACGCTCACCTTCACCAGCTGGATCCCCGGCATCGAGGACGCCGTCGCGATCTGGAACGAGGAGAACCCCGACATCCAGGTCGAGGTGCAGACCGGCCCCTCGGGCAACGCCGGCACCTACCAGAACTTCTTCAACCAGCTCGAGGCGGGCAATGCCCCCGACCTCGGCCAGATCGAGTACGACGCGCTGCCGAACTTCCGCGTGCAGGACGGCCTCGTGAACCTCGGCGCCTGCGAAGACGTGCTCGCCGCCGAGGACCAGTTCCTCGACTGGACCTGGGGCCAGGTCACCCTCGGCACCGAGGACGAGGTCTACGGCATCCCGCAGGACCAGGGCCCCATGGCCCTGTTCTACCGCAGCGACCTCTTCGAGCAGGCCGGCATCGAGGTGCCGACCACGTGGGAGGAGTACCGCGAGGCGGCCGTGACGATCCGCGAGCAGGGCGGCTACATCACCAACTTCTCGCAGACCGACATCAACCAGTTCGCCGGCTTCGTCTGGCAGGCGGGCGGCCAGTGGTTCGCCAACGACGGTGACGCGTGGACGGTCGAGCTCACGAGCGACGAGTCGATGACGGTCGCCGAGTACTGGCAGGACCTCATCGAGAACGACCTCGTCTCGACCTACCCGGCCTGGACCGACGAGTGGAACAACGCGTACAACTCGGGCGAGGTCTGGACCTGGAACTCGGCCGTCTGGGGTGCCAACTCGATCCTGTCGGGCGCGCCGGACACGGCGGGCAACTGGTCGGTCGCGCTCGCGCCGCAGTGGAACGAGGGCGACGCGGTCGCCGGCAACTGGGGCGGCTCGTCGATCGCCGTGTTCAACGGCACCGACCACCTCTACGAGGCGGCGAAGTTCGCGCTGTGGCTGAACACCTCGGAGGAGGCGCTCACCTCGCTGAACGAGACCGCGCAGATCTACCCCGCCACCGAGGCGGGCCTCGACCTGCCCGTGCTGAAGGAGGGCGTCGAGTTCTACGGCGGCCAGCCCATCTACGACGTGTTCGCCGAGGCGGCGGCGCAGGTCAGCCCGGACTTCGTCTGGGGTCCGACGATGACGCAGACCTACGCTGACGTCTCCGACGGGTTCAAGGCCGCCGCATCCGGCAGCAGCACCCTGATGGAGGCCCTCGAGAAGGGCCAGGAGTCGACCATCAAGGCGCTCGAGGCCCAGTCGATCCCGGTCGCGGAGTAACGCCCGCCTGAGTGCAGCCCGTGCCGCGGACGTCCCTCCCCCCAGGACGCCCGCGGCACGGGCCTGCGGCTGCGGTCGCGCGCCATCCGTGCGAGCATCGGGACATGGCGAACGGGAGGTCGGCGTGACGTACGCGATCCCGGGCAGCACGCCCGACGGGGGCGGACCCATCGGCGAGACGTACGGCGCCGCGCTCGTGCGCATCGGCGACGAGTCGCTCGTGGTCGACGCGCTCCGCGGCATCCGCTTCACCGGCTGGGTCGCCCCGGCCGAGTCGGGCTGGGTCGTCGCGCTCGGCGATCCCGGCGACGGCACGGTGGCGACGGCGCGCAGCGGCGTCCTCGAGGTGGGAGCGGCGCTCGCGGCGGCGCTGCACACCGTGGTGGTCGTCGCGCGCGTGCGGCTCGACCGGCAGCTCGTGCTCGCGGCGTTCCGCGGCCCCGACGAGCTCGGGCGCTACTCGAGCGACCCGTCCCGCGAACCCGGCGCCGACGACGAGGTGCTCGCCGAGCCGTTCGGCGTCGAGCACGCCGAGGCGTTCGCCGAGGCGGTGGGGCGAGCGGATGCCGCGGAGGAGCTCGCCGAGGTGCTCGGCGAGGAGCTCGACACCGACAGCGTCTACGAGTCGGAGCGGCTGGCTCGCGTGCTCGGCCTGCTCGGCCTGCCGCGGTGGATCGTGGCCGCGGGCGCGCTCCCGCGCGACCTGCCCACCGGCCCGCGCACGAAGGACCTCGTCCGGCTCGGCGCGGGCGCGACCGGCGCGAAGGGCGTCGTGCAGGGGCGTGCGGCGGCCGCGGCGCGACGACGGATGCCGCCGCCCCCGGCGATCGCCGACCCGCCGCGGGCCGACGACCTCGGCATCGACCCCTGGCTGCTCTGACCGGTGACCCCGATTCCGGCGCGACGCGCGCACCGGGTCTGGTCGCTCGTCGCCCTGCGGAGTAGCATCGCCCGCACCTGCCGGTCGACACCACCTCAGGAGGTCACCATGAGCATGACCCTCGACGAACTGCCCGCCGTCGCCGAATGCTCGGTGACCGGGTGCTCGTACAACGACCACTCGAGCTGCCACGCCGCCGCGGTCACGATCGCGGGCTCGGTGGGCGACGCCGAGTGCGCCACGTTCATCCCGCTCGGCACGAAGGGCGGGCTCGACAAGGTGATCTCCCACGTCGGCGCGTGCCAGCGGTCGGAGTGCGTGCACAACGACTCGCTGGAGTGCACCGCGACGGCCGTGCGCGTGGGGCCCGGTGCGGTCGACGCGGACTGCCTGACGTACGAGCCCCGCTGACCCCACGCGGAGCCGGGCGCGGGCGTTCTGCTGTGAGCGGATCGACCTGTCGCCGGAGCCGGGGCGTGCGTAGCCTCGGCACATGGGCAGGCTGATCGAGTTCCCGCAGGCCGAACCGTCGCGCGCCGCGCGGCCGCTGTGGCGGCACGTGCTCGGCGAGGTGCTCCGCCGTGAACGCCTGGATCAGGACCGGATCCTCACCGAGGTCGCGGCGACGGCGGGCGTGTCGCCGCAGTACCTGTCGGAGGTCGAACGCGGCCGCAAGGAGGCCTCGTCCGAGGTGCTCGGCGCCGTCGCCGACGCGCTCGGGCTTGAGCTCGCCGACGTCGTCGGCCGGGTCGCGGGGCGCCTCGGCAGTCGCACACCCGCACGGGCCGACGCGGGTTCGTCCGCGCCGGTGTCCGCTCCGGTCCCGGCACCGGTGCGCGCGCCGATCCCCGGACCCGCCCGCGACATCCACGCCCCCGCGCCGGCCCACGACGTCCTCGCTCCCGCGCCCGCCCGCGACGTGCTCGCTCCCGCGCCCGCCCGCGACGTGCTCGCCCCCGCGCCGCTCCCCGGACCCGCGCAGGACATCCTCGCCCCCGCGCCGACGCTATCGGCCGGCGTCGCCGACGTCTTCCTCCTCGCCGCCTGACCCCGCCGGGTCGCCGCCCCGCCCCGCCCCGCCCCGCCCGCCGGCCCGCGAGATGACGCGAATCGTCCGTGCGAGCCAGTCGAGCAGCCGTTCGCGTCATCTCGCGGCCCGGGCGGGGCGGGGTGGGCGAGGTCAGCGGGGGGTGAGGGCGGCGACGGCCTGGGCGGCGAGCACCTGGTCGGCGAGGCCGTAGTCGACCGCGGCGTGCGCGGGCAGGATCAGGTCGCGGTCGGTGTCGGTGCGGATCGCCTCGACCGAGCGGCCGGTGTCGCCGGCGAGCGCCGCCTCGAGCTCGCCGCGCACGCGCAGCACCTCGTCGGCGTGCAGGATCAGGTCGGGCACGGCCCCGCGGCCCTGTGTCGACGGCTGGTGGAGCGTCACGGTGCTGTGCGGCAGCATCGAGCGTCGCCCCCGGGCACCGCCTGCAAGGAGCACAGCGGCGGGCCCGCCGGCGCGGCCGACGCAGGTGGTCGCGACCTCCGGTCGGATGTGCTGCATCGTGTCGTAGACCGCGAGCGCGGCGCTCGGCGACCCGCCGGGGGAGTTCACGTAGAGGCTGATCGGCGCTTCGCTCGAGTCGGACGCGAGGTGGAGGAACTGCGCGATGAGCACGTTCGCGACGCCGTCGTCGATCTCGGTGCCGAGGTAGACGATGCGCTCGGAGAGCAGCCGGCTGTACACGTCGAGCGACCGCTCGACGCCGCCGCGCTTCTCGACGACGTACGGGATCGTGTAGCTGGTCATGCGGGCACCCCCAGTCCGGCGACGGCGCGCGGTTCGAGCGGGAAGAGCTCGTCGAACCGCTCGGTGACGTGGTCGATGAACCCGTAGACGACGGCCTGCTCGGCGGTGTACCACCGGTCGCGCAGCGAGTCCTGCGCGATCCGCTCGACGGCCTGGCCGGTGTAGCGCGCGATGAGCCCGAGGACGGTGTCACGCGTGTGGCGCAGGTCGTCGGCCTGCAGCTCGATGTCCACCGCCGTGCCGCCGATGCCCGCGGATCCCTGGTGGAGCAGGATCCGCGAGTGCGGCAGGGCGGCGCGCTTGCCGGGGGTGCCGGCCGTGAGGAGGAACTGCCCGGCGCTCGCGGCCATGCCGACGGCGATGGTCGCGACGTCGTTCGGGATGGCGCGCATCACGTCGTGGATCGCGAGCATCGCCGGCACCGAGCCGCCGGGCGAGTTGATCCAGAAGCGGATGTCGCGGCGCGCGTCGTCGGCGGCGAGCGCGACGAGCTGGGCGCAGATGCGGTTGCCGCCGGCCTGGTCGAGTTCGTCGCCGAGCACGATGATGCGCTCGTGGAAGAGCCGCCGGGTGAGTTCGGCGTCGATGGGCTGGACGGGTGGGGTCTCTCGATCGCTCATGCGGTCCAGCCTGCGCCTCGAGCGGATGCCGCGGGGCGGATGCTGCCGCGGGCAGATCTGCCCTCGGCGGAGGCACCGGGCGGGGGTGCCGGCCGTGGGTCAGCCGGCGCGCGCGATCGCGGGGCCTTCGCTGAACTGGCAGGCGGTCGCGGTGAGCCGCTCGTCGGGATCGAGGCGCGTGAGGACGGCGCCGGCGATGTCGTAGAGCTGCTGGAGCTGCTCGGGCGTGAGCGCATCGAGCACGTTGCGGCGGACGGTCTCGACGTGGCCGGGCGCGGCGTCGTCGATGAGCCGCATGCCGGCGTCGGTGATGGTCGCGTTGGTCGCGCGGCGGTCCTCGGGGCAGGGGAAGCGGCGGATGAGCCCGCGGTCCTCGAGGCGGCGCGCGACGTGGGAGAGGCGGGGGAGGGTGGCGTTGGTGCGCGCGGCGAGCGCGGTCATGCGCATGGTGCGGTCGGGGGCGGCGGCGAGCGCCATCAGCGCGACGTACTCGAAGTGGGTGATCTGCGCGTCGCGGAGCAGCTGGGCGTCGAGGGCGCCGGGCAGCAGTTCGGTGAGCGCGACGAGGCGAACCCAGGCGGCCGATTCCTCGGTGCTGAGCCAGCGTGTGTCCTCCGTCATGCCCTCATTCTCGCACACTTGGTTGACGCGACAACTGATCGACGCTACGGTGTTGGTTGTCGATACAAGTAATCGCGTCATCCGGCGCGGAGAGGAACCTCATGACGACGGTCAGCATCATCGGAAACGGCAACATGGGCACCGCCATCGGCGGCATCGTGGCGGCGGGCGGCAACACCGTCGAGTACGTCGGCCGCGACGCAGTTGAGCAGGTCACCGGCGACATCGTGATCCTCGCCGTGCCCTACCCCTCGGTCGCCACGATCGTCGAGGCGCGCCGCGAGCAGCTCGCGGGCAAGGTCGTCGTCGACATCACCAACCCGCTGGACTTCGCGACCTTCGACTCGCTCGTCGTGCCCGCCGACTCGTCGGCCGCCGCCGAACTCGCCGCAGCCTTGCCCGACTCGCGCGTCCTCAAGGCCTTCAACACCAACTTCGCCGCGACCCTCGCCGCGAAGACCGTGGGCGGCGCGCAGCCGACCACCGTGCTCGTCGCGGGCGACGACGACCTCGCCAAGCGGGCCCTCCTCGACGTCGTGCGCGCCGGCGGGCTGAACGCCGTCGACGCCGGGTCGCTCGCCCGAGCGCGCGAGCTCGAGTCCGTCGGCTTCCTGCAGCTCACCCTCGCGGTGCAGGAGAAGGTGGGCTGGAACGCGGGCGTCGCGCTCGTCGCCTGACCCGCGACCGCCGCAGCGACGCGCCCCGAGCCGCCGGGTCCGGGGCGCGTCGGCGTGTCGGGGGTGTCAACCGGTTGACGCGCCGCGCCCGCGCGAGGAGCGTGGAACCCGTAGCAAACACAGGAGGTGCAGTGGGATGAACGATCCCCTCAACCCGTGGGAGAGCCGGGATCGGCTCGGCCCCGCGGGCGACCTCAACGCGAAGACGCCGGATCTCACCGGCGCGATCAACACCATCAGCGGAGGACGCATGAGCGACACGGGCGGAACCATCGGCGGGATGAGCGGCGGGCACGGTGACGCGATGCTCGATTCGGACACGGCCGACCGCGAGGCGCGCGACGCCGAGCAGACCGCCGCGGGCGGCGTCGGCGACACCGGACCCGAGCCGAAGCCGAGCGACCGCGGCACCGACGCGAACGACCTCGAGGCCGACAATGCGGTCGAGCAGGAGACGATCGAGACCCTCGACCCCGAGAACCCGCCGGCCTGAGCCGGCCGGTCTCCGGAGGACGTGCGGGGTGCGGGCCGAACGGCCCGCGCCCCGCGCCGGTCCCGGGATAGCGTGACGCCGTGGATTGGGGCGACTGGCTGTCGTGGTTCGACGCGCGCGACGCCGACCTGGCGCGCGAGGTCCTCCAGCGCGGCATCGCGGCGCTCTTCCTCGTCGCGTTCCTGTCGACGCTGAACCAGTTCCGCCCGCTCCTCGGCGAACGCGGCCTGCTTCCCGTGCCCGAGCTCCTCGAGGCGGTGCGCGGCGCCGAGCAGCGTGCCCGCGACCGCGAGGAGCGCGCCGGGCGGCCGGTGGGGTTCCTCCGGCGCACGCGGCGACTCGGCTACCTCGGTCCCACGGTCTTCCGTCGCTGGGGCTACAGCGACGCGAAGCTCGTCGCCGTGTGCGCGACGGGCACGGTGCTCGCGGCATCCGTCGTCGTCGGCCTGCCCCAGCTCGGCCCGCCGTGGGTGCCGATGCTCGTCTTCCTCGCGCTGTGGGCGCTGTACCTGTCGATCGTGAGCGTCGGGCAGACGTTCTACGGCTTCGGCTGGGAGATGCTGCTGTGCGAGGCCGGGTTCCTCGTCGCGTTCCTCGGGTCGCGTGAGGTGCCGCCGCCGCTGCCGACGATCGTGCTCGTGTGGTGGCTCGTGTTCCGCCTCGAGTTCGGCGCCGGCATGATCAAGATCCGCGGCGGCCGCGAATGGCGCGATCTCACGGCGCTCATGTACCACCACGAGACCCAGCCCATGCCCGGCCCGCTGAGCCGCCGGGCCCACCTGCTGCCGGCGTGGTTCCACCGGCTGGAGGTGCTCGGCAACCACGCCGCGCAACTCGTCGTGCCGTTCCTGCTGTTCGCGCCGCAGCCGATCCGCACGATCGCGGCGGCGGTCATCATCGCCACGCAGCTCTGGCTCGTGGTCACGGGCAACTTCGCTTGGCTCAACTGGATCACCATCGTCCTCGCGTTCGGCGCGGTGGGCGACGAGGCCGTGCAGTGGCTGCTGCCGTGGCTGCCGCTCGAGGCGATCCAGACGCCGGCGGATGCCACGAGCCCGCCGTGGTGGATCACGATCGTGCTCGCGGTCGCCGTGCTGATCGTCTGGCTCAGCCGGCATCCGCTCATGAACCTCTTCTCGAAGCGGCAGCTGATGAACGCGAGCTTCGACCGTTTCATGCTGGTCAACGCCTACGGCGCCTTCGGCACGGTGACGAAGGAGCGCGTGGAGATCATCGTCGAGGGCACCGTCGACGACCCGCGCGACCGGGACGCGGAGTGGCGCGAGTACGGCTTCAAGGGCAAGCCCGGCGACCCGGCGCGCGTTCCGCGGCAGTTCGCGCCGTACCACCTGCGGCTCGACTGGCTCATGTGGTTCCTGCCGCTCGGGCGCCTCCACGAGGTGTGGTTCCTCCGGTTCCTCGAGAAACTCCTCGAAGCGGATGCCGCGACGCTGCGGCTGCTCGCCCACGACCCGTTCGACGGCGAGCGGCCGCGCGCGGTGCGGGCCCGCACGGAGCTGTTCACGTTCGCGACCCGGGAGGAGCACCGCCGCACCGGGCACGTGTGGATGCGGCATCCGCTCGGCACCGCGATCCCGCCGATCGCGCTGGGCGAGGTCGATACGCGCTGAAGGGCCCGCGTGGGTGAGAATGTCCGCCATGGACTTCTCACTCGAGTTCACGCCGGATCTGCTGGCCGTGTTCCTCACCCTGTTCGTGCTCGAGGTCGTGCTCGGCGTCGACAACGTCATCTTCATCTCGATCCTCGCCGCCAAGCTGCCCGTCGAGCAGCAGGCGAAGGCCCGCAACCTCGGCCTCACCCTGGCGATGCTCATGCGCGTCGGCCTGGTGTTCGCCGCCGGCTGGGTCATCTCGCTGAAGGAGGAGCTGTTCACCCTCTTCGGCATGGGCTTCTCGGGTCGCGACCTGATCCTCATCGCGGGCGGCCTCTTCCTCGTCTACAAGGCGGTCACCGAGATCCACCACAAGCTCGAGGGGGCCGAGGAGCACACCACCGGCGCGGGCACCGCGACGTTCGGCGCCGTCATCGCGCAGATCCTCGTGCTCGACATCGTCTTCTCGCTCGACTCGGTCATCACCGCGGTGGGCATGACCGAGAACATGATCGTGATCATCACCGTGGTGGTGCTGTCGTTCGGCATCATGCTCGTCGCGGCGCGCTACATCTTCGCGTTCGTCAACAAGCACCCGACGGTGAAGATGCTGGCGCTGTCGTTCCTGCTGCTCATCGGCGTGTTCCTCATCGCCGACGGCTTCGGCTTCAAGATCGACAAGGCGCTCATCTACATGCCGATGGCGTTCGCGATCTTCGTCGAGGCGCTGAACCTCGCCGCCGCCGCCCGCAAGCGCAAGCGCGCCGCGGCCGCCGCGACCGAGCCCGTGCACCTGCACCAGCAGTACGTCGACGACACCGGCACCGTCAAGGAGGTCCAGCCGGTCGATCGCTGATCGGGCCGAGCAGTTCCCGAGGGGCGGATGCCGCGTGGCATCCGCCCCTCGCTCATTCGTCGCGCAGGTACGCCAGCTGCGCGCGAACGGATGCCTCGGCGGCGAAGCGCACGCCCGCGTCGACGTCGCCGTACACGAGGTCGGTGACGGCCTCGGCGGACGCCTCGGCGCCCAGGCGGGCGAGGGCGTCGCGGACCTGGTCGAGTCGCTCGGCGCGGTGCGCGAGGTACGCGTCGCAGATCGCGGCGAGGTCGGGCAGGACCGGGCCGTGCCCGGGGAGGACCGTGACGGGGCCGCCGGCCGCGCCGATCGCGCGGAGCCGACGGAGGGCGTCGAGATAGGGGCCGAGCGCTCCGTCGGGGTGGGCGATGATCGTCGTGCCACGGCCGAGGACGGTGTCGCCGGTGAGGACCGCCACGGGCTCGGGTGCGTCGCCGCTGCGCAGCGCGAAGCACGCGGAGTCGGCCGTGTGGCCGGGCGTCGCGAGCACCTCGAGGTCGACGCCGCCGGCCGTGAGGCGCTCGCCGTCGACGAGCGGTTCGGCGCCCCGGCACCACTCGTCGGACATCGCCCGGACGGGCGCGCCGGTGAGCTCGGCGAACGCGTCGACCGCCTCGGTGTGGTCCGGGTGGCGGTGGGTGATGAGCACGAGCTCGACGCCGCCCTCGGCGAGGCGCTCCAGGTGCGCGGCATCCGTCGGCCCCGGATCGACCACGACGGCCCCGCGCGCATGCGGGCCCCGGAGCACCCACGAGTTGGTGCCGTCGAGCGTCATCGGACCCGGGTTGGGCGCCCGGACGAGCGTCGCCTCGACGGGCGGTCGGGCGTCGGCGGGCTGCGTGGCGTCGGCGGTGTCGGGCACGCTCGGCAGTGTACCCGCGGGGTTAGGCTGGCCGGCATGGATGCCTCCGCCGCCACCGTCGTGCTGCTCCGTGACGGCGTCGAGGGCGTCGAGGTGCTGCTGGCCGAGCGGCCGAGCGATCGCGGCTCGTTCGCGGGCGCGTGGGTGTTCCCCGGCGGGGCGGTCGACGAAGCGGATGCCGCGGGCGACCCGATCGACTCCGAGCCCGCCGCACGGCGCGCCGCCGTCCGCGAGACCCTCGAGGAGGTCGGGCTCCGCCTCGACCCCGACGAGCTCGTGGGGTTCGCGCTGTGGAGCCCGCCGGAGGGCGTGCCCAAGCGGCTGCGGACCCGCTTCTTCGCCGCGCGCGCCCCGGAGGGCGAGCACGTGCTCGCCGCCGACGAGCTCGTGGCCGCCGCGTGGCTGCGGCCCGAGGCGGCGCTCGACCGGCACGCTGCGGGCACGATGACGCTGTACCCGCCGACGTGGGTCACGCTGCACGGGCTCCGCGGTGCGGCATCCGTCGACTCGGTGCTCGCGGGGCTGCGCGAGGGCGGTGAGCAGGTCTACGTCGGCCGGTTCGGCGAGGACCGACGGGTGCTCTACTGGCGCGAGGACGCCGCGTTCGCGGGCGAGGCGGCGGGGGATGACGGCCCCCGGCACCGCCTGGTCATGCGCGGGCTGCCGTGGGAGTACGAGCGCTCGTTCTGACCACACCGGGCCGCCGGTGTGATCCCTAGACTGTCTAGTAGCGAGTTCGTGTAGGCTTGAAGAATGGCTGACGAGCGATCTTCGGGGTACTGGTATTCCGACGATCGGACGCGCCGGGGCGTGGCCGTCCTGAATGCACTGCGCGACTACCGCGCCGCCGAGGCCGCCATGCGCCGTCGGACCCGATCCGCGATGCGGATGGGCGAGACCGACCTGCTCGCCATCCGGTTCCTCCTCAAGCGCGAGGGGGAGGGCCGTACCGTGAGCCCCAAGGACCTGGCCGCGCACCTCGGCATCTCCTCGGCCTCGACGACCGTCCTCATCGACCGGCTCGTCCGCTCGGGGCACGTCGAGCGACGGCCCCATCCCACCGACCGGCGTGCGCTGGTCATCGCGCCCACCATCGCGAGCGACGACGAGGTCCGCGCGACGCTCGGCGAGATGCACCGCCGCATGATCGAGGTGGCCGAAGGGCTCGAGGCCGAGCAGGCCGGCACGGTGCTCTACTTCCTCGAGCGCATGCGCGACGCCGTCGACAGCGTGAGCGAGCAGGCCACCGTCGAGGTGCCCCGCGAGCCCGAGTCCGGCGCCACCGTCTCGCCCATCGAGAGCGCCCGCTCCGCCTCCTGACGGCACTTCGCCGAGGCACACCGGTTCCCGGGAGTCAAGCCCGCTCGGACAGGTTTGCCCCGTGTATCCGATTTCGGAAGAATCTAGTGAAGTGTCGTTCCACAATAAAACTAGCTAGATAAACTAGCTACACGCCTCGAGACCATCGCCGGCGTGGAATCGGTCCCCAGCAGGCCGAAGAGAAGAGGCCGCAATGAGCGAGGCGTCACCCCCTGGTCAGCCGCGCCACGCCGGGCCGCGAGGAATCGACGGCGTCGGTGTCCGAACCGATCCCACCCTCCGCGGTGAGCATGGATCCCGGATGGACCCGTCGCTCCAGACGGACCCCTCCCGCCGCACGGATCCCCGCGCGATGCCGTACGTGCCGGCGCCCACGCAGACGCCGATCCCGACGGCCGCCGAGGAGTACGCGGCGCAGGCCGCGCCCTACGGCGCCGAGGACCACTCCACCCCGCGGTACGAGTTCCTCGAGCACATCGGCTCGGGCGGCATGGCCGACGTCTACCGCGCCCGCGACAACGAACTCGGACGGCATGTCGCCATCAAGCTGTTCCGCGAGAGCGACGAGACGGTCGCCGACCGGCAGCGCCGCGAACGCGAGATCCACCTCCTCAGCGGACTCACGCACGTCGGGCTCGTCCCGGTCTACGACGCGGGCACCCTGATCCACGCGGGAGTCGAGCGGCGCTACATCGTCATGGAGCTCGTCGAGGGACTCTCACTCGCGCACCAGCTCGCCGACGGTCCGCTGAAGCCCCGCCAGGTCGCCGACATCGGCGCGCAGGTCGCCGACGTGCTGAGCTACGTGCACGGGCAGGGCGTCATCCACCGCGACATCAAGCCCGAGAACATCCTCGTGAGCGAGGTGCCGACCTTCGGCTACACGCTGCTCACCCGGCTCGCCGACTTCGGCGTCGCGCAGTTCGTCGACGGCACCCGGCTCACCGGCCACGGCACGATCATGGGCACCGCCGCCTACATCTCGCCCGAGCAGGCGCGCGGCGAAGAGGTCACGCCCGCGACCGACATCTACTCGCTCGGCCTCGTGCTGCTCGAGTCGCTCAAGGGCGAGCGGGAGTACCTGGGCACGCCCATCGAGGCCGCGCTCGCGCGCCTCCACCGGTCGCCCGAGATCCCCGAGGACCTCACGCCCGAGTGGCGGGCGCTGCTCGCCGCGATGACGGCCGACGACCCCGCGGTCCGCCCGACGGCCCACGACGTCGCGAGCACGATGCGCGACATCATCCGCATCATGCTCGCCGAGAGCGCCATGCGCAAGGGACGCGCGCCCTCGTGGGTGCGCATGGGCGACGAGGCCGAACAGACCTCGCGCAACCGCCTGCTGCTCGCCGTGGGCGGCCTCGCCGTCGGCGTCACGGGCATGGTCGTGGCGATCGCCGTCGGGCTCGCCGCCGCGTCCGGAGCGTTCGGCTGATCGGGTCGTCGCGCGCGTCGGCGGCGTGCCGATCGGCGCGGCCCTCCGCGCGCGCGTAGGTTCACTGGCATGTGGAGACGTGTCGCCGGAGTGGTCCGGCAGCCCGAGGCGCCCGTACACGCCGAGCTCACCGCCGAGGCGCCCCCCGGCACGCCCGAGGTCCGCGTGCGGGCCTTCCGGATGGGTTTCGTCGGGGCCCTCGGCGTGCTGCTCGCGCTGTTCCTCGGCGGGATCATCACCCAGCTCAGCACCGTCATCCTCTACATCGCGCTCGCCCTGTTCCTCGCGCTCGGCCTCGACCCGATGGTCAGCTGGCTGCAGCGCCGCGGGATGCCGCGGTGGCTGTCGATCCTCCTCGTGGTCGTCGTGGTGATCGGCGCCTTCGTCGCGATCATCGCCACCGCGGTGCCGCTCGTGGTCGCCCAGGTCACCGAGATCGTCCAGAACTGGGACCAGATCGTCGAGGATGTCCGGGACAGCGACCTCGTCGCTTGGATCGGCGGCCTCGCCGGCGGCTCGTCGTGGATCGAGGACGGCATCGCCTCGGTGGGCGCCTGGCTCGGCGACCCGGGCAACATCGCCAACCTCACGGGCGGCCTGCTCGCCGTCGGCGCCGGGATCCTCGGCGGGCTCACCGGCGCGACGATCGTGCTGATCCTGACCCTGTTCTTCCTGGCCTCGCTCGACTCCATGAAGCGCTATGCCGCGCGGTTCGTCCCGGCGTCCTCGCGCAACGGCTTCACCGAGGTCTCCGAGGAGATCACCGGATCAGTCGGCCGGTACGTCATCGGCCAGATCAGCCTCGCGTCGGTGAACGGCGTGCTCAGCCTCGTGTTCCTGTCGATCATCGGCGCGCCCGCGCCGTTCCTGCTCGCGTTCGTCGCCTTCCTCTGCTCGCTCGTACCGCTCGTCGGTACCCTCACCGGTGCGGTGATCATCACGCTCGTGAGCCTCACCGCCTCGCCCGAGACGGGCATCGCCGCGGCGATCTACTACCTGATCTACATGCAGGTCGAGGCGTACGTGCTGAGCCCGCGCATCATGAGCCGCGCGGTCTCCGTGCCCGGGGCGCTCGTCGTCATCGCGGCGGTCGCGGGCGGCACGCTCGGCGGGGTCCTCGGCGCGCTCGTGGCGATCCCCGTCGCCGCCTCGCTCATCATCGTCGTCGAGAAGGTCGTGTTCCCGCGGCAGGACGCCGCGTAGGGGTCAGAACCAGATGCTGAGGTGCGGCGTGCGCGCCGAGGCGAACATGCGCTCGGCCAGTTCGATCGCCCCGCGTGACGCCTCGGTGATGCGACCCGCCCGCGCGAGCACCGACGGCCGTACGCCGCCGAGGTAGATCGACGCGAGGTCGCGCACGTCGAGCCGGATCGACCGCGGCTCGGCGGCACGCGCGGCCCGCCCGCCGGATTCGCCGGCCGCGCGTGCGCGGGCGCGTTCGCGCTGCGGCGCCGCCGGCTCCGGGGCCGCGGCGTCGCCCCGCGGCACGTGCACGACGGCCTTGCCGTCGGCCGAGGCGAGGAGCGTGTAGCGCCCGGAGGCGTAGCCGAGCGGGTCGTCGATGTCGAGCACGAGCTCGCCCGCGGCACCGTACCGGCGTGCGGTGAGGGCGGCGGCCGGGTCGATGATGCGCACCCAGAGGTGGTCGGCGACGTCGCGCACGGTGACGGCGCGCGGGTCCTCGAGCATCCACTCGAGCGGTTCGTCGACCGAGCGCAGCAGGCCGCGCACGCCGGCGACGAAGTCCTGCTCCACGAGCACGCGCCAGAGCGCGCGCTCGGCGTCGTCGGTCGCGGCGGCGAGCACGTCGAACTCGGCCCACCCGGGCTGGTTCGGTTCGCGCGTGACGCGGAACGTCGCGAAGCCCTGCGGCTGCCCGTGCTGGTCGTCGTAGCGGAGGGCGCGGAGCGACCGCGACGAGTCGGACTCGGGATCGACGAGGCCGAGCATGCGGTCGAGTGCGCCCGGCCAGCGATCGATCTCGCCCGGGGTGCGCGCGACGGCGCGTCGTGAGATCGCGGCGGTTTGGTCGCGCAGGCTCGACGGCTCGACGAAGTGCACCCGGCCCGGTGCGTCGGGGCCGGTCCACCGGGCGCGGCGGCGGTCCACCTCGACCGTGGCGGACTTCGCCGCCGGCGCGTACCCGTACCGCCCGTAGATCGTGGCCTCGGTCACGGTCAGCATCGCGACCGCCGCGCCCGCGCGCTTGGCGGTGGCGAGTTCCGCCTCCATCAGCGCCCGGGCGATGCCCCGGCGCCGATGCGTGGGGGAGACGGTGACCGAGCTCACGGCCCAGCCGTCGACGCTGCGCCCGCCCGGGACGCTGAGCCCGGCGGGCCAGCTCGAGACCGTCGCGACGGGCACGTCGGGCTCGGCGATGCCGGCGTCGTAGACGCCGTGCACGCGCCGCTCCGACATGACGGCCCGGTCGTACTCCCGCCCGACGTCGCGCGGTCGCGCGTGGTGGAACCCGCGGTGGTCGGCGTCGATCCACGCGTCGAGCGCGGCGGTGTCGCCGGGATCGATGAGGCGGTACTCGAGGCCCCGGTGGGCGAGGGCCGCCTTCGCATCGGGGTCGATCGGGATCGAGCGGGGTTCGAACGCCATCGATCCAGACTATCGAGCCGGGACCGGGCGGGCGGAACGTCAGGCGACTCGAGCCGTGAACCGTACGAGCGACCACGACTCGGCGGGCAACACCACCGTCGAGACCTCGCCGTCGGTCGTGACGCCCTCGAGCGGCTGCGGTGCGGCGGCGGCGCCGCGCGCGGCGAGATCGGCCGCGGCATCCGTCGACGACGCCCCGCGCACGTTGTCGTCGGCGACGATCACGGATGCCTCGGCGAGGGCCACGTCGGCGAATCCGAGGTGCTCGACGCGGGCCTCGACCGGCTCGGCGGTGCGGTTCACGAGCAGCGCCACGAGCGAACCGGACCCGGCATCCCACGTGACGGTGCCGGAGACGCCGGACACGTCGCCGTGCTTCGCGGTCGCGAGCGACGGCCCCTCGATGCGCGCGTCGAGCGCGACGCCGCGCGCGTGCGCTGCGGTGAGCGCGATCGGGTGGAACGTGGTCTGCTTCCACGCCTCGCCGCCGGGCTCGGTGAGCATGGGCGCGATCACGTTGACGAGCTGCGCGACGCACGCGACCGCGACCCGATCGGCGTTGCGGACGAGCGTCGCGAGCAGGTCGCCCGAGACGACGGCGTCGAGGGCGGAGTAGACGTCCTCGATGAGTCGCGGCTGCTCGCGCAGGTCGAGGTGCTCCTCGCCGGCGAACTCGTCGACGTACCAGACGTTCCACTCGTCCACGGAGAGCCGGATGCGCTTGTCGGAGTGGCGACGCCCGGCGACGGCGTCGGCCGTCGCGATCACCTCGCGCAGGAACGCCTCGAACGACGCCGCCGAGCCGAGGAACGACGCGCGGTCGCCGTCGCGCTCCTGGTAGTAGGCGTGCACCGAGATGTAGTCGACGTCGTCGAAGGTGTGCTCGAGCACGACGCGCTCCCACTCCCCGAAGGTCGCGATCTCGCGGCCCGAGGACCCGCACACCACGAACTCGATCGTCGGGTCGACGCGGCGCATCGCCTGCGCGGCCTGGCTGGCGAGCCGGCCGTACTCCTCGGCGGTCTTGTGGCCGATCTGCCACGGGCCGTCCATCTCGTTGCCGAGGCACCAGAGCCTCACGCCGTAGGGCTCCTCCGCGCCGTTCGCGCGACGCCGATCGCTCCACGTCGTGCCGCCCGGGACGTTGCAGTACTCGACCAGGTTCGCCGCGGCATCCGCCCCCCTCGTGCCGAGGTTCACGGCCAGCATCGGCTCGACGCCCGCCGTGCGGGCCCACCGCATGAACTCGTCGGTGCCGAACGTGTTCGGCTCGATGGTGCGCCACGCGAGGTCGATGCGGGTGGGGCGCTCGTCGACCGGGCCGACGCCGTCCTCCCAGAAGTAGTTCGAGACGAAGTTGCCGCCCGGGTAGCGCACGACGCTCGTGCCGAGCTCACGGGTGAGGTCGATGACGTCCCGGCGGAAGCCGTCGGCATCGGCCGTCGGGTGGCCGGGCTCGAAGACGCCGGTGTACACCGCCCGGCCGAGGTGCTCGACGAACGAGCCGAAGAGGCGCCGGTCGATCTCGCCGACGACGAAGGACGGGTGGACGGTGATGCGGGCGGTCTGCGTCATGGCTCTCTCAGTGGCGATCGGGAACGCGAGTGTCCACGAATGATCGCATCGATCGAGGCGCAACGACCCTTCCTTGACACGCGGCTCGGCACCGGCACGCGGCTCGGCACCGGCACGCGGCTCGGCACCGGTGACGTCGTCAGGCGGTCGGCACCTGCTCGGCGTCACGCGTCGATGCGCGACGCGGCGTCGACGCGCGCAGCACGACCTCCGTCCGGACGGGCGCCTCGTCCTCCTCGGTGGCGATGCCGAGCGCGAGGCGGAGGGCGCGGCGGCCGACCTCCTCGAGCGGGGTGCGTACCGTCGTGAGCGGGGGCGTCAGCTCGCGCACGATGGGCACGTCGTCGAACCCGGCGACCGCGACATCCGTGCCGGGGGTGAGCCCCGCATCGCGCACGGCCGACATCGCGCCGACCGCCATGACGTCGTTCGCGGCGAAGACGAGCTCGATGCCGTCGAGCCCCTGCTCGATCAGCCGGCGCATGCCCTCGTAGCCGCCGTCGCGGGTGAAGTCGTGACGCACCACGCGCTCGAGCGTCCCGCCGCCCGCCTCGAGCCCGGCGCGGAAGCCGGCGAGGCGCTCGTCGGCCGTGCGGATGCCCTCGGCGCCCGTGATCGCCGCGAACCGGCGGTAGCCGAGGCCGGTGAGCTCACGTGCCAGCGCCTCGGCGCCGATGCGGTTGTCGACCCGGACGGTGCGGAAGTCGAGGTCGGTCGCGCTGACGAACGCGACGCGCCCGCCGTTGGCCTCGTAGGCGCGCAGCTCGGCCTCGAGCGCCGCGTTGTGCGGGTCGTCCTCGCGGCGCGAGGCGGCCAGGATCAGCACGCGCGGTCGCTGGCCGCGCATGGTGCGCACCAGTTCGAGCTCGCGCTCCGGGTCGCGGTCGGTGGCCGCCACGGTCACGATGAGCCGTTCGCGGTCGGCCTCGCGAACGACGCCCGCGGCGATCTGCGAGAAGATCGGGTCGGCGATGTCGGCGACGAGCAGGGCGACGGTCGTCGTGGTGCCGCGAGCGACCGCCTGGGCCGACAGGTTCGGGGAGTAGTTGAGCTTCGCGGCCGCCGTGAGCACGCGCTGCCGGTACTCCTCGTTGACCTTGCGGGTGCTGCCGTTGAGCGATCGCGAGGCGGTGGCGAGGGAGACGCCGGCCTCGCGCGCCACGTCGTGGAGCGTCGCGGGGGCCCCTTGCGTGCTGTGTGCTGCGCCGGCCATGGTTCCTCCGCTTCGTCGCGCCCGGTCGGGCGCCTCGATGCTACTGCCCGACCGGGGGTCCGGCTGGGCCGTTCGGCCCGGGGATTCCGAAGACGTCGGAACGCCGGGCATGCCGACGCGGTCGAGCGGATGCCGCGGCATCCGCTGCACGAGGGCCTTTCGGCCCCACCGCACCGCCCGGGCGGTGGGAGGATCGCGCGCATGACGGATGCCACGAACCCTCCCGCCGGCTGGTACGACGACGGCCGCGGACAGCGTCGCTACTGGGACGGCACGCAGTGGACCGAGCACACCGCGCCGCTCGCGAGCGCGGGCGCCTACGACCCGGGCGCGGCGGGGAACGCCGCGGCGGACCAGTCGGCGACGCTGCCGTATGAGACCCAGCGCTCGACCGACCCGTACGCCGCGACCACCCCGTACTCCATCGCGCCGGGCGCCGTCGGCGCCGGTGCGGGGGCGGGTGCGGCCGGCGGCGCCGGCGCGGCCGACCCGTACGCGCCGTACGGCGCCGCCGGCGCCCCCGGCGGTCCCGCCGGTGGGCCCGGGACCGAGCCGCGGAAGGTCAACGTCCTCGGCATCGTCGCCCTCGCCCTCGCGGTGGTGGGCTTCATCCTCGCCTGCATTCCGTTCGTGCAGGTCGTCGCCTGGATCGTGCTGCCGATCGCCTTCGTGCTCTCGCTCGTCGCCCTGTTCCTCGAGGGGCGCAAGTGGCCGGCGATCACGGGCCTCGTCGTGTCGGTGCTCGGCGGGATCGTCGGCGCGCTCGTGTTCGCGTTCGTCACGGTCGGCGTGCTCGGGCAGATCGCCGACTCCGGCGTCATCCAGGACCAGATCGAGCGCGAGCTCGAGGAGGAGTTCGGCACGCCCGTCCCGACGCAGGACGAGGGCGAGGCACCCGACGCCGGCACCGTCGACGGCCTCGCGTTCGGCGACACGATGATCTGGGACGACGGCGTCTCGATGACGGTCTCCGAGCCTGAGCCGTACACGCCCTCCGACCTGTCGGCCGGTGCCGACCAGGCCGAGGACCTCGTGTTCACCCTCACGATCACGAACGACTCGACCGAGAACGTGCAGCCCGTCGTGCTGTCGACGCTGTCGTCGGGCGGCACCGAGGCGACCCGGATCTTCGACGTCGGCGCCGAGGGCGGCCAGGTCGGCATCCCCCCGACGACGGCGATCCTGCCGGGCGAGTCGATCACGTGGCGCGAGGCGTGGTCGGTCGCGGATGCCGCGTCGCTGACCATGCAGACCGCGCCGTCGTTCCAGTACGAGTCGGTGGTCTTCACGAACGTGGCGCAGTAGCGCCGGATACGGCGGAGCCGTCGATCGCCGGTGCGCCCTTCGGGTAGGCGAGCAGCATCGCGCCCGAGGCGATCCACACCACGCCGATCGCGACGATGAGCACCTCGGCGCCCGCGCCCGCGGCGAGGCCCGCGACCGCGGCGCCCGCGGCGGCGGCGGCCGCG
>NZ_LQGY01000015.1 GCF_001620055.1 Agromyces sp. NDB4Y10
CCGCGTCGCGACCGGTCGGGCCGGCCCGCCGAGGCGAAGGCGCACGCGCCGGGGCAGTCGGGCGGCCAGGGCCGCGCCGCGCAGTCGTCGAGCGCCCCGCGCGCGGCATCCGCTCGCCACGGTCAGAAGGCGCCGCTGCGCGTCGGCAGCCTCGTCTCGCCGTCGCGCTCCACGCGCACGAACCGTCGCGCCCAGGGCTGAGCCCCGAGCGATCCCGAACGGCTCCGCACCTCTCGGTGCGGGGCCGTTCGGCGTCTCGGCGGCGGCTCAGATGACGAAGTCCGGCCGCAGGTTCCAGGCGGTCGACGCCTCGAGTCGGGCGAGCAGCGCGAGCGCCGTGAGGCGCGCGTGGTCGTCGCTCACCGTGCTGTAGACGTCGATCGCGAGCGGCGGCGGCTCCCCGACGCGCGGCAGCTCGACCTCGGCCCACGCGCCCTCGGCGAGCGGGACCCGCGCCTGCAGGGTTCCGGCGCCCTCGACGCGCGAGTCGGCGGCGAGCGCGATCACCACGAGCGCGTCGATGCGCGTCGCCGGGCTGCGCAGCTCGATGGTCGCGCAGTACTCCACGGGCGGGTCGGTGCGGCGACCGGGCAGCGGCGGCGGGCTCATGATGGCCGCAGGTTACGCCCGTGGGCTGAGCGGATGCCGCGTCGCGGCTGCGGCTCCGAGCGCCTGCCGGTCGGCTCCGCCCGAGCGCCGCCGCCGATTTCGCCGGTGACGGGAGGCCGGGTTAGCCTGAGGCGCATGAGCACCGAGGTCGCTGCCGAAGTCGTCATCCGCCCCGTCCGAGACACCGACGTCGAGGCGTTGGGCCGCGTGCACGCGCAGTGCTGGCACGAGGACTACGACACCCTGGTCGACGCCGCCACCCTCGCGAACCTCTCCCCGCGCCGCATGGCCGAGCTGTGGAACCACTGGATGAACCAGGGCGAGGAGTTCATCCACGTCGCCGCGCTCGTCGACAGCGAGATCGTCGGATTCGCCGGTGCCGGCCCCGCCCGCGACGCCGACGCGCCGCGCGAACGCGAGCTGTTCTTCATCCACCTGCTCGACGCGCACCACGGCAAGGGCATCGGGCAGAAGCTGTTCGACGCGGCCGTGGGCGACGACGCCGTGTACCTGTGGGTGCCGTCGGCGAACGAGCACGCGGTCGCGTTCTACGAGCGCAACGGCTTCACGGCCGACGGCGCCTCGCACGACGAGCCGTTCCTCGGCGAGACGATCCACGAGATCCGGATGGTGCGCTAGCCCGACGGCCCGGCCCGGCGCTTCCCGCGCGGCCGACTACGGCAGCGCGCCCACCGACGCGAGCGCCCGCCGGAGGAGCACGCCGCGGCCACCCTCCATCTCTGCACCGAGCGCCTCGCTCGCCGCCTCCTCGGGCGTGACCCAGGTCACCTCGAGCGCGTCCTGTCGCGGCTCGCACGTGCCCGTGACCGGCACGACGTACGCGAGCGAGACCGCGTGCTGGCGCTCGTCGGTGAACGGCGACAGCCCGGGCAGCGGGAAGTACTCGGCGACCGCCGCGGGAACCGGGCTCGCGGGCAGGAGCGGGAACGCCATGGGCCCGAGGTCCTTCTCGAGGTGGCGGAAGAGCGCATCGCGGATGGTCTCGCCGTACATGACCCGTCCCGACACGAGCGTGCGGGTCATCTCGCCGACGGCGTTGGCGCGCAGCAGCACGCCGACCTCGATCACCTGGCCCACGCCGTCGACGCGCACGGGCACGGCCTCGACGTAGAGCAGCGGGAGGCGACCGCGCACCTCGGCGAGCTCGATGTCGCTCAGCCAGCCCGGGTTGGCGGGCGGCTGCACGACCGGCTCATCGCCGGGGTTCCAGTCCGGGTCGGGTGTGCGCACGGCCATGCCTCGATTCTGCCCCACGAGCGCCCGGCTCGCGTGGAGGGCCGCGGAGGCGCCGCGGGGGACGCGACACGCCGCCGTCCCGGCGGGGCCGGCGGCGTGTCGCGTCCCCTCGCCGGCACGGGCGGCCGGGGTACGATGCCCCGATGCGGATCGACGACGACGCGGTGCTGTGGTCGGCATCGCCGGCCGACCGGGCCGGCCGGCCCCTCCTGGTGCTGCTGCACGGCTACAACTCGCACGAGGGCGACCTGTTCGGCCTCAGCCCCTACCTGCCGTTGCAGCCGGCCATCGCGAGCCTGCGCGCGCCGATCCCCACCGGGTACGGCCACGCGTGGTTCCCGCTGCCCGAGCAGCTCGACGACGAGCTGTCGACCGAGGACGCCGAGGCGGCCACGACCGCCGTGATCGAGTGGCTCGACCGCGTGGCGCCGGATGCGGCATCCGTCGGCCTGCTCGGCTTCTCGCAGGGCGGGGCCATGGCGATCGAACTGCTCCGGCGCGCGCCCGAGCGGTTCGCGTTCGCGGTGTCCCTCGCGGGCTTCTCGCTACCGGGCGAACGTGCAGGCGACGAGCGGATGTCGGAGCTCGCGCCGCCCGTCTTCTGGGGTCGCGGCACGGCGGACGAGGTCATTCCCGCCGAGGCGGTCCGGCACACGCAGGCGTGGCTGCCGCGGCATGCGGAGGTCGACCAGCGCGTGTACGAGGGCCTCGGCCACTCGGTCTCCGAGCGGGAACTCGCCGACGTGACGGCGTTCCTCGCGGCGCGCTATGCGGCCTGAGCCGCGGCGGGGCGTCTCAGACGCCGGCGCCGCCGCCTCCGCCGCCGGCCTCCCGGCGGGCGGCGTCGCGCTCGGCGATGCGGCGCTTCTCGGCGCGGACGCCGGCCTGGCGCGCGCGCTCCTCGACGAGCCAGGCCGGCGGCGCGGCGAGCAGGTCCTTGATCTCGGCCGTGGTGAGCGGCTGGTCGATGCCGGCGCGCGCGAGACCGGAGTTCGAGACGCCGAGCTTCGCGGCCACGACGCTGCGCGGGTGCGGGCCCTCGCGGCGGAGGGTCGCGAGCCACTCGGGCGGGTCGGCCTGCAGCGCGGCGAGCTCGGCGCGGCTGACCTCGCCGGAGCGGAACTCCTCGGGCGCGGCGTCGAGCAGGATGCCGAGCTTCTTCGCCGCCGTCTCGGGCTTCATCGTCTGGGAGGGGCGCGGCTTCGACTCGTTCACGCCTCCACGGTAGTCGGCTTCGTCACCGGCCGCAGGCGCCGACTACCCTGAGAGGGCCGCGGAGCGCGGCGGAAGGGGGCTGGCGTGGCGCTGCGGCTGGACTACGTCGCGGGCGTGAGCCCGGCGAAGTGGCTGCGCGCGTGGGCCGACCGGCGACCTGACCTGCCGCTCGAGGCCGAACGCGTCGAGGAATCCGCGCAGTGCGACCGGCTCCGCGCCGGCGAGGCCGATCTCGCCTTCGTGCGGCTCCCGGTCGATGAGACCGGCCTGCATCGCATCCTGCTGTGGGAGGAGCTCGCCGTCGCGGCCCTGCCGAAGGACCATCCGCTCGCCGAGGCCGACGACCTCGAACTGGCCGACCTCGCCGACGAGCCGCGAGCACCCGAGCAGGACGACCCGGCCATGACCCTCGAGCTCGTCGCCGCGGGCACCGGCTACGCGATCCTGCCCCACAGCCTGGCGCGCCTGCACCATCGCCGCGACGTCGTCGCGATCCCGGTGACGGATGCCGCGCCGACTCGCATCGCGCTGGTGTGGCGCGTCGAACGCGACGACGCCGACATCCAGGAGTTCGTCGGGGTGGTGCGCGGCCGCACCGCCCGGAGCTCGCGCGGTGCCGACGAGCCCGACGAGACCGCCGCTCCGCCCGCGAAGCCGGCCGCGGCGTCGCGCGACCGTCGACAGCCCGCGGGGGGCCGCCGTTCCGGCGGCCGGTCCGGCGGCACCGGCCGTGGAGGCCGTCAGCAGCGGCGAGGCGGTCGACGCCGGTGAGCCGTCCCTTCCTCTTCATCTCGGCCCGCCCCGAGGTCGAGGCCGTCGGACCCGAGTACGAGTCGGTGCGCCGCGCGACGGGCCTCGACGCGGGTCGGCTCGAGCACCACCGGATCGACGTCGAGACGCTGGGCGACGCCGTGCCGGGGCGGTTCGCGGGCGTGATCGTCGGCGGCAGCCCGTACAACGTCACCACCCCGCACGAGCACAAGCATCCGGTGCAGCGCCGCGTCGAAGCCGACCTCGCGCGCCTGGCGGAACAGGCGCTCGAGACCGACCACCCGGTGCTGTTCACGTGCTACGGCATCGGCGTGCTCACCCTCGTGCTGGGCGGCGAAGTCGGCACCACGTATGGCGAGCAGGCGGCCGCGGTCGAGATCACGTTGACCAACGAGGGTCGGGCCGATCCCCTCCTCAGCGGACTGCCCGAGCGCTTCGACGCCCTCGTCGGCCACAAGGAGGCCACGGATCGGCTGCCCTCGGACGCCGTCCACCTCGCCGGGTCGGCGAGCTGCCCCGTGCAGGTGTACCGCGTGGGGCGCAATGTCTACGCGACGCAGTTCCACCCCGAGGTGTCCACCGCCGACTTCATCGCCCGCGCCGAGGTGTACCGCCACCACGGCTACTTCCCCGCGCGTGAGCTCCGCGCCGTGAGCGAGCGGCTCGCCGCGGCATCCGTCACCGAACCGCAGCGGATGCTGCGCCGGTTCGTCGAGCTCGCCGGCGGCTGAGCCGACCCGCGTCGGTCGACCCGGACATGCCGAAGGCCCGGCCGACGATGGTCGACCGGGCCCCCGGAGCTGCGCCGCAGATCAGGCGGTGCGCTTGTTGCGGTTCACGATGAGGCCGTAGATCAGCAGCACGATGATCGCGCCGCCGATGGCGAGCAGCCACGTCTGGATGCTCCAGAACTCCTCGAGGCCGACACCGAACAGCACGCTGCCGAGCCAGCCACCGAGCAGGGCGCCCACGACGCCGAGCAGCAAGGTGATGAGCCATCCGCCGCCCTGCTTTCCGGGCAGGATGAGCTTGGCGATCGCCCCGGCGATGAGGCCGAGGAGGAGGAAAGCGAGGAAACCCATGTGCACACTCCTTCTCTTGTGTGAGCCCAACTGTCCTCCTGAGAACCTCCTGAGTGCAAGTGGTTGCGCTCGCGTGTCGCGAGGCGCTATTCAGGCGAGGTGAGCGGCAGTCCGGGCCCGTGGGTCCTGCACGTCGACCTCGACCAGTTCATCGCGGCGGTCGAGGTGCTCCGGCGCCCGGAGCTCGCCGGCCGCCCGGTCATCGTCGGCGGTCGCGGTGACCCCGCCGAGCGGGCGGTCGTGTCGACCGCCTCGTACGAGGCGCGCGAGTTCGGCGTCGGGTCCGGGATGCCGCTGCGCATCGCCGCGCGCAAGGTGCCCGATGCGGTCATCCTCCCGGTCGACGCCGAGGCCTACGCCGCGGCATCCGCCGAGGTCATGGCGACGCTGCGAGCGCACCCCGGCGCCACCGTGCAGGTGCTCGGCTGGGACGAGGCGTTCGTCGGCCTCGACTCCGACGACCCCGAGCGCGACGCGCGCGACCTGCAGGCCGCCGTGCTCGCGCGAACCGGCCTGCACTGCAGCGTGGGCATCGGCGACACGCTCGTGCGGGCGAAGGTCGCCACCGGGTTCGGCAAGCCCGCCGGCGTGTTCCGGCTCACGGCCGACAACTGGGCGGCCGTGATGGGCGACCGGCCGGTGATCGAGCTGTGGGGCGTCGGGAGCAAGGTGTCGCGCCGCCTCGCCGCGCACGGCATCCGGACCGTCGGCGAGCTCGCCGCGGCCGACGAGGCCGTGCTCGCGGGCGAGTTCGGGCCGAGGATGGGGCCGTGGTACGGGCAGCTGGGGCGCGGCGAGGGCGCCCGGGTCGTCGACGACACGCCGTGGGTCGCGCGCGGTCACAGCCGGGAGACCACCTTCCAGCGCGACCTCGAGGATCCCGCCGACGTCGAGTCGGCGCTGCGGGAGCTCGCCGAGCGGGTGCTCGACGACGTGGCGGCCGAGGGCCGGCCCGTCATCGGCCTCACCCTCAAGGTGCGCTACGCCCCGTTCGTCACGAAGACCTACCAGCGCCGCATCCCCGCGAGCTCCGATCGCGATGACGTGACGGCACGGATGCTGCAGCTCGCGGGGGACCGGATCGAGCCCGGTCGCGCCATCCGCTTGCTCGGCCTTCGTGCCGAGATGCCGATGCCCGACGGTCCGCGCGAGGGACACACCCCGACCCGCAGCGGATGGTGAGCCGGGGCCGCCGGCTCACGCCGCGCGCCGTCGACGGATCCACTTGTCGACCTCGGCCACGACGAGCACCGTCGCACCGACGAGGAAGGCCGTCAGCCAGTCCCGGAGCGACAGCGGCACGAAGCCGAGGATCTGCTGGCCGGGCACCGTCCAGACGGCGAGTGCCTGCAGCACGACCGCGAGCACGGCGGCGCCGAGCAGCAGCGGGTTCGCCCACGGGCGCAGGGCGAACACCGACCGTCGCTCGGAGCGCGCGGTGCCGGCCTGGAAGAAGTTGAGGAACGCGAACACCGTCATCGCGAGCGTGCGCGCGTGCTCGATCTCGTAGCCGGCGTCGAGCGCGACGTGGAAGGTCACGAGCACGCACATGCCCATCCACACCCCCGTGACGACGATCCGCGTCCACACGTCGCGCGAGAGCAGCCCCGCGTCGCGGCGGCGGGGCGCCGCTTCGAGTTCGCCGCCCTCGCCCGGCTCGAACGCGATCGCGACGTCCTGGAGTCCGTTCAGCACGAGGTTGAACCAGAGCACCTGCACGGGGAGGAACAGCAGCGGGGTGTCGGTGAACAGGTTGAGCGCGACGGCGAGGGGCGCCGCGACGGCGTTCGCCAGCAGGAAGAACGCGACCTTGCGGATCGCGCCGAAGGTCACGCGACCCTGCTCGACGGCGTCGACGATGGTGACGAAGTCGTCGTCGGTGAGGACCATGTCCGCCGATTCGCGCGCGACATCCGTGCCGGATCGGCCCATCGCGACGCCCAGCGAGGCGAGCCGCAGCGCGGGCGCGTCGTTGACGCCGTCGCCGGTCACGGCGACGATCTCGCCGTGCTGCTGCAGTGCCGACACGATGCGGAGCTTGTCCTGCGGGGTGACGCGGGCGACGATCGAGGTCTCCTGGAGCCGTGCGACGAGTTCGTGGTCGCTGATCTCCGCCATCTCCGCGCCGGTGATGGGCGGACCGGACGACTCGATCCCGACCCGCTCCCCGATCGATGCGGCGGTCTTCGGGTGGTCGCCGGTGAGCATCTTCACCGCGATGCCCGCCGACCGGCACCGGCGGATCGCGTCGGCGACACCGGGTCGCGGCGGGTCCACCATGCCGACGAGGCCGAGGAAGGTGAGGCCGCCGGGCACGCCGAGCTCGGCGGGCAGGGGCTCGTCGCGGGCGAGTTCGCGCGCGGCGCACGCGATGACGCGCAGGCCGGCCTCGGCGAGCGCGTGCTCGGCCGCCTCGACGGCACGGGGGTCGACGGATGCCGCTCCCCCGCCATCCGCGGCCGCCATCGCCGTCGACCAGTCCAGGATGGTGCGAGGTGCGCCCTTGACGTAGAGCATCCGGGTCCCGTCGGGGCGCACGCGCACGGACTGGGAGCTGCGCAGCTCGGGCTCGTACGGCAGGTGCGCGGCGGGTGGCGCGGCGAACTCGGCCGCCGTGACCGCGCCGGCGTCGATGGCCGCGCGGGCGATGGCCACGTCCACGGCGTCGCCCGTGAGGGTCCCGTCGCTGGGGTCGAGGTGGGCCTCGTTGGTCAGCGCACCCGCGCGGAGCACGTGACGGGCGTCCGACGGCAGGTCCGGCGCATCGGCCCCGACCGACCTGATGCCGCCCGGGGTCCACACCCGCTCGACGGTCAGCCGATTCTCGGTGATCGTACCGGTCTTGTCGGAGGCGATGACCGTCGTGGAGCCGAGCGTCTCGACCGCAGGCAGCGACCGGACGACGGCGTGCTTGCGCGCCATCCGGGTCACGCCGATGCTCATCGCGACCGTGAGCGCGACGGGCAGGCCCTCGGGGATCGTCGCGACGGCGAGCGCGATCGAGGTGAGCAGCGCGTCGCCCGGCGTGAGGCCGACGACGAGGCCGGCGACGAGCACGAACAGGCCGACGAACCCGACGACCCAGCCGATGCGCTTCTCGAGCCGGTCGATGATGAGCTGCAGGGGCGTCTGGGTGCGGACGCTCCGCACGAGCCGGTCGATCTCGCCGAGCTGCGTGGCGGCCCCGGTCGCGATGACGAACCCGCGGGCGCGTCCCGTCGCCACGAGCGTGCCGCCGAAGGCGAGCTCGCGGTCGCCGGCCTCCGCGCCCGCCGCCTTCGACACCGCGACGGACTCGCCGGTCAGCATCGACTCGTCGACGCGCAGCCCGGTGGACTGCACGAGGCGGAGGTCGGCGGGCACCTTGTCGCCGCTCTCGAGCAGCACGACGTCGCCGGGCACCAGCGCCGAGGCATCCACCATCGACGTCACGCCCGCCCGGACCACCCGGGCGCGCGGCGCGGTGAGCGACTGCAGCGCCGCGACCTCGCGTTCGGCCTTGCTCTCCTGCCAGTACCCGATGGCGGCGTTGCCGATGAGCACCAGCAGGATCGAGACGGTGTCGATCCAGCGCTGCAGCAGCGCCGTCACCGTCGCCGACACGAGCAGCAGGAAGATCAGCGGGCTGAGGAACTGCCGCAGCAGGATCCGCCACGGACTCGCGGCGCGGTGCACGCCCAGCACGTTGGGGCCGTACTGCGCCAGGCGGCGCGCCGCCTCGTCCGGCTGGAGCCCCACGCCGGGATCGGGCAGGTCGTGGAGGACGTCGGGTCCGGGTCGGCGTGTCGGGGCGTCGGCCATGCCCCCAGCCGACCACATCGCCGAGACCGGCGCGAGTGGCGAAGGTCCCCCGTCGGGTCGAGACCGGATGCCGCGGGACGTTCGCCTCGACTCGCCGGACTCCCATGCGAGAGGGTGGAAGGACGACGGTCAACCGGAGGATGAGATGCACGAGACGACAGTGGTGGGTTGGGACGCGAGCGAGACCGCCGAGCGAGCGCTGGAGTGGGCGATCGCGCGGGCCGAGATGCAGGCGGAGGGCCGACGACGGCTGCGCCTGGTCCGGGCCGTGGACGACACCGGGCTCGCGGGCGACGACGACGAGACGCGCGCCGAGTTGCGGCGGGCCGAGGTCGACGTGGCCGAACGCGCCGAGCGGATCCGGGCCGAGCATCCAGGTCTCGAGGTCGAGGCCGCCGCCGTCCGCGGCGAGCCCGGCGACGTGCTCGCCGACCGCACGGGCGACGACTCCCTCGTCGTGGTCGGCGCGGAGAACGGGCGCACCGACGAGTACTGGCACAGCTCCCGCCTCGGTCCGCGCCTGGCCGGAGCCGCCGACGGCCCGGTCGCGGTGATCCCGGTCGGCGACGTGCTCGAGCGCTCGGGCGTCATGGTCGCCGTCGACCACGGCGAGACGGCCGAGCGGCTCTGCCGGCTCGCGGCCGACTACGCGGCCAAGCGCGGCGAGACGTTGCACGCCGTCCACGTCGGCGCCCGCACGCACGACGTCGCCCAGGACACCGAGGTCCTCGACCATGCGCTCGCGCCGGCGCTCGCCGACCACCCGGATCTCGCGGTCGAACGCCACGTCGACTCCGGCCCGACGGCGCCCGCGCTGCTCCGTCGCGCCCGCGAGCACGCGACGGTGTTCGTCGGGTCCCGGCAGCTCGGCACGGTCCGGCGGATGTTCCTCGGCTCGGTGAGCCACGCCCTCGTGACCAACGCGCGCTGCGCGACCATCGTCGTGCCGCCCCTGAGCGGGCTGCACTCCGAGGACGACGCGACCCGCGCCTGACCCCGAGACGACGGAAGCCCCTCCGCGAGGAGGGGCTTCGGTCATGTGGCGGTACCGGTGGGTTTTGAACGCGTGTCGACGCCTGACGGCACCGGGCACTTGCCCTGAGTCCCCGGATCTCCGGCAAATCTGGTGCGTACGGGTGCGCTCGAATACGGTCGTGCTCCGCAGATTGCTGCCATTTCGCTGCCACGACCACCCCTAGGTCGTTGGCAAGCGGTAGCCTGCGCGCATGGCTGAGATCATCGCGTGGTTCGCAGGTGGGCCGCATGACAACGAGTCCCTGCTGATCGAGGATGCCCGCGAATATCGGTTTGAGGATGGCAGTCGCTACACCCGAGTTGGTACCGCGCATAGCGTCGGCGGGCAGCCGCTGCGGCATCAGTTCCAGTTCGCTGGCTTCCCCGGGGACCCGAGTATCGCCGATCCGCCATCAGGTCCATCTCGCGATGGCCGGACCTTCGGAGACGCATAGGAGCGACCGACGGCGGCTAGGGATAGTTCAGCCGCAGGCGCTCCAATCGCTGTTCGTGAACGGCCACGACATAGGGGCCGGCACGGATCGCCCATCGAAAAATCCGGTCCTCGTTCGCGATCAACCAGCGAAGCATGTGTGGTCCGGTGATGTTCTGGTTGGCGAGAACGAACACGCGCGCGTCATGCATGTAGATCGTTTGCGCCTCGAGCGGATTAGATGCGACGCGCCTGTCCTTGCAGAGGATGACATCACCCGCCGTGGCTGCTTCAGCGATCCACCTAACGTCCGAGAGGCCCTTACTCACCTCAGGTCCATATCGTTCGTCCATCGTCTCGACGTCCCAGCCGGCCGCCCGGAGCCCGTCCGGAACGATTCTCGAGCCCATGCCGCGGTCGATGAACACGCGAGGAACCTGCAGCATCCGGTTACCGCTGCGGAGGCCCGCCGACCAGCGCCCAGACTTCCTCGGACGCCAGCCCATAGTCCTCAGCGATATCTCGGACGCCCTCCCCTGCGTCCACCCGGCCGACAACATCCGCCACGCTCACACCGCGGCGAGCGATCGTGGGCCGCCCCCCGTTGATGTGCGGATCGACGGTCACCTCCACGCCCTCGTACTGAGGAAGCGCGAACGACGACGTGTACCCAAACTCGTAGTTGATGCCCCGGAGATAGTCCTCTACAACCTCCCGGAAGACGGCCTGATTGTTCCGCACCACGACGAGTCGCTTGTCGGGGTCGCCCTCACCGGAGCGCCAGAGGATCTCGGCACCGTCGGTCACGAGTTGCTTGCTCGCAAGCGCGTGTTCGACGCCCATACCGCGCTTGAGCGCCTCGACTGCGGGACGGATTCGTTGCATCGGAAGACCAGCGGCCCGGAACGAGGCCAGCACGAAGGCCTCAGCGAGTCCCACGAACGGCACAGTCAGTCCTCGACCGTGGCGGGCGAGGGTGACCAGCGGCGCATTCCAGCTGTGACTCGCGGCGCGATGATATCCCTCGACCCAACGGTGCAGAGAGGATGTGCTCGTGCCTACGATCCGCGCCGCTTCGGTTTGCGAGTAGAGCGGGACCAGGTACTCCTCACGCAGTCCCACCGTCGCCATCATGGCTGGAGAATAGCAGGCTCCGCCGTCTTGGCCGCGTGGCCTCCGATGTAGTCCTCCCTGATTGCTCCCCGAACACGGTTCTACGCAGAACCGGCCCGGGGGGCGAGGACCACCACCCTAGGAGGTGGGCCCCGATCGCGCGAACCGCGATCTGACGGCCCCACCCAGCCTCGCGCGGAAGGAGGCTGGACTCACTGGCCCGGTGCGACGAGCCAGGTCGGCAGCCCGGTGCATCCGTCTGGGACCTCGACGTAGCCCGGCGGCGACCCACCACCACCGAGGCGGATGGTGTCGCCAACCCGATATTCCTTCCCTCCCCACGTGAGGACGCCGTCGTTCCAAGTGGCCTCGTCGGAGGGGAAGACTGGTACCAGCATCGACTCGTCTGATCCCTCGATCACCAGGCAACCGTTGGCGAGTGCGAGCTTTCCTACCGCGAGCGCGTCCATGCCCCCACCCGACGACGGATAGGTCGCCAGCTCGCTCGGCGTATCGGATGACGGGGTGGGCGTCGGGTCCGGTTGCGGGCTGTCGGTCATCGAGCAACCGACCAGCGCCGCGACTAAGACGATGGTGAGCGCCCCGCCGGACACGCCGACCCGCCCGGACCGACTCCGTCGAAGTCGCGATTGCTCCATAACTCGACTATGTCGGAAGGGCACCGATTCATGCGACCATGCCGCGGCGCGGATCCAGCGACCCTTGGGGTCGAGGCCGTTCGCGATGCCGCACCTGCCGATGTAGGCCCATCTTGGGGCGCGGTGCGTCCGGCCCCCTGCGGGCTCCGGGAAGGACCAGCTCAACGGTAAGGCCCGGAGCCCGCAGGGGTTCAGAGCCACTTCCTGCTGAGCGTGCCGAGCCCGGCCTGCGGGGCACCGGCGCCACGAGCACGATTGCAGCGGGAGTGCGACGCCCGGAAGTTCGCCCAGTCGTCGACCAGGTCCGGACGCTGCGACACCGGATGGTAGTGATCCAGCGCGAACCCGTCGCCGATCGCGCCGGGCACGTCGTACGCGATCGGCAGCCCGCAGATGCAGCACGGCCGGTCCTCAGCCTCGCACGCCTGCCGGAACTGCACCCGCAGCTGCTTGTGCCGCCGCGTGGACCGCAGCCCGTTCCCGCTCACGACGCCTCCAGCAGCCGCAACCGCAGCCGCAGGTCCGCGGCCGTCGGGTCAGCCGGCCGGGCCTTGACCGCGGCCACGCCGGTGTCGCGGTTCGCGCCGACCGGGACGAAGGAGAACTCATACACCTCGAGCTCGCGCAGCTCGTTGGCCTTGGTGCCATCGGCGAGCTGGACCTCGCCGGCGTCGAGGAAGTCGAACGCGAAGCTGAGCTCGGCGAGCCGCTCGTCCTTGACCAGCCGGTACACCTGCGTGCCCTTCGGCGAGTCCAGGTCGAACGCGCCGCGCACCCACCAGCCGTGGTCGTCCTCGCCCATGTCGTCAGCCCCGGCGACGTAGTAGTCGGGGTCGTCGAGCCGGTGCCCGAACAGGCCCGGCAGGGTCCGCCCCGACGCCTTCCACCGCGCGATGGTCCCGGCGAACGACGTCTACAGCGACCTCTTCGAAGACGACCTCGATGCCGTCGCGAGCGCGCTCGACGATGCACGCAACCGCACGAATGGTGCCATCTCGCTGCCACGAGCGCTCTAGCAGGCACGAGAAAGGCCCCAACTCCCGCGGAATTCCGGGGAAGTTGGGGCCTTACGCATGGCGGTACCGGTGGGATTTGAACCCACGGTGGGCTTTCACCCACACAACTTTTCGAGAGTTGCACCTTAGGCCGCTCGGACACGGTACCGGGATCGATGATAGCCGGATCGTCCGCGCGGTCCAAAACGAGCCGGCGGGCGAGGGGGCGAGCGGATGCCGCTACGCCGCGAGTTGCGCGGCGACCACCGCCGCGTCCTCGCCGACGCCGAGCAGCAGCGGCGACTTGCGGGTCCGCATCCACGGCACCCCGGCGAAGTACAGTCCGGGCACGACGGTGCTCGCACCGTCGTGCTGGATCGGCAGGCCGAGCTCGTCGACGACGCCCGGGATGCCGATCCAGCGGTAGTCGGGCCGGAACCCGCAGGCGACGACCACGGCCGAGAACTCCGCCAGGCGGGGGGCCGGCGCCGCGAGCACGCTGCCCGGCGGCATCCGGGGAAGGTCGGGGACGGGCACCGACATCCGCTCGGCCGTCTGCGCGATCAGGCCGCAGATCACCGCCCAACCCTCGTCGCCGGCGCGGACCGACTCGGCGAGGTCGTCGGCGACGACGAGGCGGCCGTCGTCGACGCCCACGATGTGCCCGAGCAGCTCGGCCCCTGCCGCGGCGAGCGTGCGGAGGTTGAGGTCGTGGCCGCCGGCGCGTCCGGTGACGAGCGGGTTCGGCGAGAGCCGGGCGGCAGAGGTCGGCAGCCGGGCGGCGGTCTGCTCGAAGAAGCCGGCGTCGATCAGCCAGTCGATGCCGTCGCGGTCGCCGACGCGACGCGGCATCGCCGGCGCGCGCCCGGCCGACAGCACGACCTCGCGACCGGCGAGGAGGAGTTCCTCGGTGAGCTGCCCCGCGGTCTGCCCGCCGCCGATCACCAGCACGCGCCCGTCGGGCACCGACTCGGGCGAGCGGTACGACGTCGAGCCGATCACCGGCACGTGGCGCGCGAGGTCGTCGACCACCGCGGGGCGGCGCTCCCGGTGGTAGGCGCCCGTGCAGGCGACCACGCGTCGCGCGCGCACGGGGCCGCCCTCGGTCTCGGCGACGAAGCCGCGATCGGTCGGCCGGAGCTCTTCGACGCCGGCGTGCTCGATGACGGGCGCGCCGAACGAGCCGCGGTACCGGCGCAGGTGGGCGATGATGCCCTCCCGGGTCAGGTAGCCGGCGGGATCGTCGCCGTCGTAGGCGCCGCCGGGCAGTCGGATCGCGTGGTTGGGCGTGACGAGCGTGAAGCTGTCCCACCGCAGGTACCACGCCGCGCCGGCGCGCTCGCGGTCGACGACGACGTGATCGACGCCCGCCGCCATCAGCTCGTGGCTCACCGCCAGGCCCGCCTGTCCGGCGCCGACGACGAGGACGTCCGTGTCCGCCAGCATGGCGCCAGCGTAGGCCGGGGGCCGCGGCGCCGGTAGCCCCTCGGAGCGTCCAGCCGGCGCTCAGCGGTCGTTCAGCCCGCGGCAATAGCGTCGCCGCGTGCCACAGCAACCCGATCGTCCGCCCGGCGCCGCCGCGGCATCCGCCGTCGTCACCGTCGCCGTGCTCGGCGGTGCCGTGCTCGCCGCGCGCGCCGCGTGGCGGCGGTTCCGTGCGAGCATCACGCGCAACAGCCTGATCCTCAACGAGACGCTGCCCGTGCATTCGAAGTGGTGGCGCGACCACGCCAAGGTCCGCGGCGAGATCCTCTACGTGGCGATGGGCGACAGCGCGGCGCAGGGCATCGGGGCGAGCCGGCCGGACCACAGCTACGTCGGCGTGCTCGCGCGGCTCATCCGCGACACCACCGGGCGGACGGTGCGCGTGGTGAACCTCAGCGTCTCGGGCGCGACGACGGCGCTCGCCGTGCAGGACCAGCTGCCGAAGCTCGCGAAGTACCGCCCCGACGTGATGACCGTGTCGATAGGGGCCAACGACATCGCGAAGTGGGACCCCGAGGCGTTCGAGGCGAACCTGCGGGCGATCCTCGATGCGGTGCCCCCGCACGCGCTCGTCGCCGACCTGCCGTTTTTCTACTTCCCGCACAACGAGCGCAAGGTCGCCGTGGCGAACGAGATCCTGCGCCGCCTCGTCGACGAGCGCGGCCTCGCGCTCGTGCGCCTCCACCGCGAGACGCGCCTGCGCGGCTTCCGCCGCATCTTCACCCACTTCGCGAACGACTGGTTCCACCCCAACGACCACGGGTACCGGGTGTGGGCCGACGCGTTCCGGCCGGCCGTGCTCGCCACCCTCGCCGAGCGGTTCCCCGCGGGCGACGACGAGACGGATGCCGCGGCCGGGGTCCCCGCGGATGTCGGGGGCCGCGCCTAGGCTTTCGAGCATGCCGAAGCCCACGACCGCGTTCCGTTGCACCGAGTGCGGCTGGAGCACCGTCAAGTGGGTCGGCCGATGCGCCGAGTGCCAGCAGTGGGGCACCGTCGTCGAGTCGGGCACCGAGACCGGCATCACCCGCAGCCTGCAGCCGGTCGCGCCGTCCTCCGCGAGGGCCGCGCGGCCGATCGGGCAGATCGAGGCGGAGCACACCGCCCACCGGCCGAGCGGCATCGGCGAGTTCGACCGGGTCCTCGGCGGCGGCATCGTCGCCGGTGCCGCGATCCTCCTCTCGGGCGAACCCGGCGTCGGCAAGTCGACCCTCCTGCTCGAGGTGGCCGCGCGGGTCGCGGCGACCGGGCGCCGTGTGCTCTACGTGAGCGCCGAGGAGTCGACGGCGCAGGTGCGCCTGCGGGCCGGCCGCACCGGCGCGTTGCACGACGAGCTCTACCTGGCCGCCGAGACCGATCTGGCGACCATCCTCGGCCAGGTCGACGAGGTGCAGCCCGACCTGCTCATCGTCGACTCCGTGCAGACGGTGTCGAGCTCGCTCTCCGACGGCCTGCCGGGCCAGCCGAGCCAGGTCCGCGAGGTCGCGTCGACCCTCATCCGCGTCGCCAAGGAGCGGCAGCTGCCCGTGCTCCTCGTCGGCCACGTCACGAAGGACGGCACGATCGCGGGCCCGCGGCTGCTCGAGCACCTCGTCGACGTCGTCTGCCAGTTCGAGGGCGACCGCCAGACCGCGCTGCGCTTCGTGCGGGCGCTCAAGAACCGCTTCGGCCCCACCGACGAGGTCGGCTGCTTCGAGATGACCGGCGACGGCATCGCCGAGGTGCCCGACCCGTCCGCGCTGTTCCTCAGCCGATCCCGCACCGCCGTGAGCGGCACCTGCGTGACCGTCGCCCTCGAGGGGCGACGGGCGCTCCCCGTCGAGGTGCAGGCGCTCGTCGTCGGCACGAAGGCCCCGCAGCCCCGCCGGGTGGTGAACGGCGTCGACCCGTCGCGGGTCGCCATGATCATCGCGGTGCTCGAGCGCCGCGCGGGCCTCCGCCAGCTCGGCGAGCACGACGTGTACGTCTCCACGGTCGGCGGCGTGCGGCTCGTCGAACCCGCGGCCGACCTCGCGATCGCCATCGCCATCGCGAGTGCCATGCGCGACCGGGCGGTGCCGCACGACCTGGCCGCCGTGGGCGAGATCAGCCTCGCGGGCGAGGTGCGACCCGTCACGTCCGCGAAGCAGCGTGGCGCCGAGGCGCGTCGCCTCGGCTACCGCGACCTGCTCGACGACGACCTGGGCAGCGTCCGGGCCGCGGTCGAGCGGGCCATGATGGTCGCGACCGGCGCCCGCGAGCGCGAGCTCGACGCCGCGTTCTGACCGAGAGCGCGCCGCGGCGGCGCGAGTCGCCGCGCGAAGCCGGCGTCCCGCGAACCTACGCCTCGAGCGCCTTCAGCAGCTCGGCGGGCGACGCCTGCATCGGGTGCGGGCCGGCGATGTCGAGGAACACCGTCGTGATCGTCGACTCGTAGCGCTTGAGGAACGTGCGGAGCCACGCCGGGCTCTGCAGGCCCACCGCGGGCGGCAGGTTCGCCGGCTTGTTCGCCGCGTCGCTGAACAGCAGCAGCGCCACCTCGCCCGTTCGCGGATCTCGGTAGGTCCACACCTCGCCGCCGTCGAGCGGCTTGTCGCGCGGACCCGGCTTCATCAGCGGCACCACGGTGTTGCCGTGCCGCAGCGCGAGCGCCACCGCCGCCATGTCCTGCCGCTCGAGCGCCTCCGCGAGCGCCTGGGAACGGAACTCCACGGGCTCGCCGCCCTTCGCACGCTTTCCACCGGCCATCCGACGAGCCTAACCGGCCGCGGCGCGCGAAGCGCAGAGGGAGCGCACCGCCTCCCGTCACCCGAAGACGGGAGACGGTGCACTGATGGTGTCTTCCTGCTCGCAAGGGCGATGCGAGCCGGCGCCCCCACCCGGAAACGGAACCGGGCCGTTCCCGGAGCCGCGCGTGCGCGACCCACGTCGAATCTATCGAAGGCCCCGCCCCCGGTCCTGTCGGCACTTCAGGGGACACCGCGCACCGCGCGAGCCGCCGCCACCGCGGCGGTCGCGGATCAGTACAGCAGGAACTGCTTGGTCGTCTCGGACGCGAACCCGTCCACCGCGACGCCGAGGTGGTACGACGCTCCCCCGCCCGGGGCGGCGGCGCGCTCGGCGTCGCACGTGTCGGGGCTCGAGCGCGTCCGGTCCCACACGAGCGGCGTGCTCGACGACACGGGCGTGCCCGGCTCGAGCGACACGACCGCGTCGACCGGCTCCACCTGGCAGTCGGTCGACGACCAGTACACCTCGTCGCCGCTCTGCACGGTGAACGCCTGCGCCTTCGTGCCGACGTTCATCACGCAGACGTTCGGCCCCGTGTTGGTGATCGTCACCGACAGCTGCGGCTGCTCGCCGGTGGCGTACACCGCGGCATCCGTCACCGCCTCGACGGTGATCTGCGCGTCGGTGCAGGGCGCGCCGTCGACGGGCTCGACGGCCGGCTCGGGCGTGGCGGCGGGGTCGTCGGACGGCGGTGCCGTGGCGACCGGGGCGGACGGCTCGGCGGACGCGGGCGTCGTCTGCGCGACCTCATCGCCCTGGCTCGCGCCCGGGCGCACGATGACGAGCACGATCGCGATGATCACCGCGACGAGACCGAGGAGCACCATCGCCCGGCGGCGACGGTAGACGCTCGCGGGCAGGCGCCCCTGCGTGGTGCGATTCTCGGACATGGCCACAGGCTACGGCCGCCCGCCGACCTCGGACCGACGGTCGCCCGGCGCGCCGGACGAGCGGTGAGGAACGCTCAGAGGACTTTCAGCATCCGGGTGTTGCCGAGGGTGTTCTGCTTCACGCGGGCGAGGTCGAGGAACTCGGCGACGCCCTCGTCGTGGGAACGGACGAGCTCCGCGTACAGGGCCGGATCGACCGACTCGCCGCCCATGTCCTCGAAGCCGTGGCGGCTGAAGAACGCGACCTCGAACGTGAGGCAGAACAGGCGGCTGAGGCCGAGCTCTCGTGCGTCGCCCTCGAGCGCGTCCAGCAGTGCGTGCCCGACGCCCCGTCCGAGCCAGTCGTCGCGCACCGCGAGCGTGCGGACCTCGCCGAGGTCCTCCCACATCACGTGGAGCGCCCCGCACCCGACCACCGACCCGTCGGCGGCCTCGGCGACGCGGAACTCCTGCACGTCGCCGTACAGGTCGACGCGCTCCTTGCCGAGCAGGATGCGGCGCGCCACCAGCGGCTCCACGAGCTCGACGATCGTGGGGATGTCGCGCGTGCGCGCCTTGCGCACGGTGAAGGGCGGCTGCGTCATCCGCTCATCGTATTGCGCGGGGCCCCGCGTCTCGCATTCGGCACCCGCGGGGACGGCGAAGGGGCGGATGCCGCGGCATCCGCCCCTTCGAACCGCGTGGCTACTGGCCGGCCGCCAGGTCGGGCGTGGCCGGGCCGGTGCCGATCGCGGCGCCGGTGTTCACGCCGACGCCGACGGGCAGGGCCCGCTGCGTGGTCGTGAAGACGAACTCGCCGTCGCGGAAGTCGACGTGCACGTGGTCGCCCGAGTTGAGCTCGCCGTGCAGGATCTTCTCGGACAGGCGGTCCTCGACCTCGTGCTGCACCGCGCGACGCAGCGGGCGGGCGCCGAGTGCCGGGTCGAACCCGACCTCGATGAGCCGCTCCTTGGCCGCGGTGGTGAGCTCGACGGTCATGTCGCGGTCGAGCATGCGCTCGCCCAGTCGCTTGATGAACAGGTCGACGATCTGGAGGAGCTCCTCCTTCGACAGCTGCGGGAAGACGATGATCTCGTCGACGCGGTTCAGGAACTCGGGCTTGAAGTGCTTCTTCAGCTCCTCGTTCACCTTCGCGCGCATGAGGTCGTAGCCCGTGCGGGTGTCGCCCTCGACCTGGAAGCCGACGGGACCGCCGGAGATGTCCTTCGTCCCGAGGTTCGTCGTCATGATGATGACGGTGTTCTTGAAGTCCACGACGCGACCCTGGCCGTCGGTGAGGCGGCCCTCCTCCAGGATCTGGAGGAGCGAGTTGAAGATGTCGGGGTGGGCCTTCTCGATCTCGTCGAAGAGCACGACGCTGAACGGCTTGCGGCGGACCTTCTCGGTGAGCTGGCCGCCCTCCTCGAAGCCGACGAACCCGGGAGGGGCGCCGAACAGTCGCGAGACGGTGTGCTTCTCGCCGTACTCCGACATGTCGAGCGAGATCATGGCGGCCTCGTCGTCGAAGAGGAACTCGGCGAGCGCCTTGGCCAGCTCGGTCTTGCCGACGCCCGTGGGGCCGGCGAAAATGAACGAGCCCGATGGGCGCTTCGGGTCCTTGAGCCCCGCACGCGTGCGGCGGATCGTCTTCGACAGGGCGGAGATCGCCTCCTCCTGGCCGATGACGCGCTCGTGCAGCGCCTTCTCCATGAAGACCAGTCGCGAGCTCTCCTCCTCGGTGAGCTTGAAGACGGGGATGCCGGTGGCCTGGGCGAGCACCTCGGCGATCAGGCCCTCGTCGACCACCGCGGTTGTCTTGACGTCGCCCGACTTCCACTGCTTCTCGAGGCGGAGCCGCTCGCCGAGCAGGTTCTTCTCCTCGTCGCGCAGCGACGCGGCCTTCTCGAAGTCCTGCTCCTCGATCGCCGTCTCCTTCGCGGCGCGGACCACCGCGATCTTCTCGTCGAACTCGCGCAGCTCGGGCGGCGACGACAGGATCGACAGGCGCAGGCGGGCGCCGGCCTCGTCGATCAGGTCGATGGCCTTGTCGGGCAGGAACCGGTCGCTGATGTAGCGGTCGGCGAGGTTCGCCGCGGCGACGATCGCGCCGTCGGTGATCGACACCTTGTGGTGCGCCTCGTAGCGGTCGCGCAGCCCCTTCAGGATGTTGATCGCGTGGGGCAGGCTCGGCTCGGCGACCTGGATCGGCTGGAAGCGGCGCTCGAGCGCGGCATCCTTCTCGAAGTGCTTGCGGTACTCGTCGAGCGTGGTCGCGCCGACCGTCTGCAGCTCGCCGCGGGCGAGCAGCGGCTTGAGGATCGACGCGGCGTCGATCGCGCCCTCGGCGGCACCCGCACCCACGAGGGTGTGGATCTCGTCGATGAAGACGATGATGTCGCCGCGCGTGCGGATCTCCTTGGTGACCTTCTTCAGGCGCTCCTCGAAGTCGCCGCGGTAGCGGGAGCCGGCGATGAGCGAGCCGAGGTCGAGCGAGTAGAGCTGCTTGTCCTTCAGCGTCTCGGGCACCTCGCCCTTGACGATCGCCTGCGCGAGGCCCTCGACGACGGCGGTCTTGCCGACGCCGGGCTCGCCGATGAGGACGGGGTTGTTCTTGGAGCGGCGCGAGAGGATCTGCATGACCCGCTCGATCTCCTTCTCGCGGCCGATCACCGGGTCGAGCTTCGACTCGCGCGCGGCCTGCGTGAGGTTGCGACCGAACTGGTCGAGGATCTGCGAGCCGCCCTGCGGCGCCTGCTGCTCGTTGGCTCCGACCTGGACCTGCTCCTTGCCCTGGTAGCCGGAGAGGAGCTGGATGACCTGCTGGCGCACCCGGTTGAGGTCGGCGCCGAGCTTCACGAGCACCTGGGCGGCGACGCCCTCGCCCTCGCGGATGAGGCCGAGGAGGATGTGCTCGGTGCCGATGTAGTTGTGGCCGAGCTGCAGCGCCTCGCGCAGCGACAGCTCGAGCACCTTCTTCGCGCGCGGCGTGAAGGGGATGTGCCCGGTCGGCTGCTGCTGGCCCTGGCCGATGATGTCCTGGACCTGCTCGCGGACGGCATCGAGCGAGATGCCCAGGGACTCGAGCGCCTTCGCGGCCACGCCCTCACCCTCGTGGATGAGGCCGAGCAGGATGTGCTCGGTGCCGATGTAGTTGTGGTTGAGCATCTTGGCCTCTTCTTGGGCCAGGACGACGACACGACGGGCTCGGTCCGTGAATCTCTCGAACATCATCATCTCCTCGTCGACGCGGTCGGGGCGTCGATACATCAACGGTAACCACCGGGACTCGGCCACGGGCCCGTGTTCGCCGTGGGCGCACCGTGGCTTGACCGGGGTGGGCGCCATCCGTAACATATCGATCGTCGATAACAACGAATATCGATAAGCACCACTCGACCCGACCCCGGAGGATCCATGACCGCCCCCGACGCCACGACCCGCCTCGACCGCAGCGACACGATCGGCATGTACGCGACCGTCGGCATCGCCCTCATCGCCGTCATCGCCACGATCTGGCGGGTGGCGATCCGGCTCGCGGAGGTCCTCCCGCTCCGAGACGTCCCCGTGCTCGTGCCGTTCTTCGACGAGCGCGCCGAGCTCCCGATCGGCCCCGACGGCGCGCCCGTCGCGGTGGGCGTCGACCAGGCCGTCGTCACCGTGCCGGAACCGGCCGCGGCGACCGGCTTCGCGTTGGTGGCCGAGCCGCTCGTCCACGGCGCGACCGTCGTCGCGGGCATCGCCCTCTTCGCGCTCTTCTGCTGGAACCTGGCGCGCGGCCGGGCGTTCTCGCGCGGCAACGTCCGGATCGTGCTCTGGGGCGCCGGCGTGCTCGCCGCGGGGTGGCTGCTCGGCAGCATCCTCACGAACATGACCGTCAACGGCGCACTCTCGGCGGTCAGCGACTACACGTACGAGGGCATCACCTTCAGCACCGACTGGGCCGTCCCCTTCGCCATCCTCGCGCTCGGCGCCGTCGGCGCGGCGTTCCAGGTCGGCGCACGCCTGCAGCGCGACACCGAGGGGCTCGTCTGATGGCGCCCGCCGAGGTCGACGAGGTCCACGACGTCCACTGCCGGCTCGACGAGCTCCTCGCCGAACGCGGCCTGACCCTGACCCGGCTCGCCGAACTGGTCGGCGTGAGCGTCGTGAACCTCAGCGTGCTGAAGAACGACCGCGCCCGCGCCATCCGCTTCTCGACGCTGCAGGCGATCTGCCGGGCGCTCGACTGCGAGATCGGCGACCTGATCGTACTGCGCCGAGCGGATGCCGCGGGGCCGGCGGTCGACGCGGTGCGCGCCGGCTGACCGGCTCGACGCACCCCGAGCCCGCGTGGTTGGATGCACGCATGCCCAGACTCGTGCTCACCGTCATCGGAGACGACCGCGCCGGCCTCGTGGAGGCGCTCGCCGAGACGATCGGCGCCCACGGCGGCAACTGGGAGCGGAGCCAGATGGCCGAGCTCGCGGGCCAGTTCGCGGGCATCGTCGTCGTGTCGGTGCCCGACGGCCGCGAGGAGGCGCTCCGCTCGGCGCTCGCGGGACTGGACGGGCTCCTCGACGTCACGGCGCACCCGGGCGTCGAGGAGGCCGGCGAGTCCGCGCCCGACGGATGGGCTGAGCTCCGCATCGACCTCGTGGGGAGCGACCAGCCCGGGATCGTGCGCGACGTGTCGTCGGCGCTCGCCCGGCACGGCGTCAGCATCGAGACCATGCACACCGAGCGGCGCGATGCGCCCATGGCCGGCGGCCGGCTGTTCGAGGCGCACATCGTCGCGCGCGTGCCGACGGGCACCGAGCCCGTGGCCGTGCGCGACGAGCTCGAGCAGCTCGCGGCGCGCCTGCTCGTCGACCTCACGATCGACTGACCCCGAGGCCGCGAGGGCCGGCCCGCATCTACTTGATGGGCACGATGACCACCGTGTCGCCGATCGTCACCTCGAGCGGCTCGGTGGTCGTCACGTCCATGGGCGTGGAGAACACGGTCGTGTGGGGCACGAAGTCCATCGTGCACGGCCGGTTCGGCTGCTCGGGCAGCACGGCCTCGACGGCGTTCCCCTCCCCCGCCTCCGCGGTCACGCGGAGCTCCGTCGGCACCACGGGGCACGTGGACGAGCCCCAGATCGTGATCGCCAGGCGACCGCCGTCGCGCAGCCAGATCACGTAGGGCTCGTCGCCGGTCGGCTCGGCGACCTCCTCCTCGGGCTCCTCCTCGCCCTCGGCGCCGGATTCGTCCTCCGACTCGACGTCGGCGCCCTCGTCCGTCTCCTCCTCGATGACGGGCAGGCCCGGGTAGTCCTCGATGGGCCCCGACCCGGGCGCGCACCCGGCCAGGAGGAGCACCGACGCCAGCGCGACGACGGCGAGCGGAAGACGGCGGACGGCGAGCTGCGGGGCGGCCATGCGCACATGCTAGCCCCGCGGCATCCGTCGTCGGCAGTGCCGCACGCCGGGAATCGCCTCGGAACCCGAGCGTAGGATTCGCAGCATGAGCAACCTCGAGCGTGATCCCGTCGAACTGCTCTGCCCGCCCGAGGCGCCCGAGGGGCCGGCGGTGCAGGTGCTCGAGTACCGCGAAGTGCCGCTCGGCGGCCCGCGCGCGATGCCCGTGCGGCGCACGCTCCCGCAGCGGGGCCGGACCACGATCGGCGCGTGGTGCTTCGCCGACCACTACGGCCCCGACGACGTCGCCGAGACCGGCGGCATGGTGGTGCCGCCGCATCCGCACACCGGCCTGCAGACCGTCAGCTGGCTGTTCGAGGGCGAGATCGAGCACCGCGACTCGACGGGCAGCCACGAGCTCGTGCGTCCCGGCGGGGTCAACCTCATGACGGCCGGGCGCGGCATCTCGCACTCCGAGGTGTCGACGCCGGGCACGACGCGGCTGCACGGCGTGCAGCTCTGGACGGTGCTGCCCGAGGACTCGCGCCACGTGGCGCCGTTCTTCGAGCACGCCGACACCTCGCCGTTCCAGGTGGGGGATGCGACCGTCCGGGTGTTCACGGGCGAGCTCGCGAACGGCCGGCCCGAGGCCGCCGACGCGACGACGGATGCCGCGGCCTCGCCGGTCACGGTGTTCAGCCCCCTGCTCGGCGCTCAGGTCGACCTGCCGGCGGGCGGCGTCGTCGACCTGCCGCTCGATCCGACGTTCGAGCACGGCGTGCTCGTCGACGCGGGGCCGGTCTCGATCGGGCTCCCGGGCACGGATGCCGCCACCGAGGTCCCCTGGGCGCAGCTGGCCTACCTCGAGCCCGGCCACGACCGGGTGCGCCTGCGGGCCGACGCGGACCCGGTGCGCGTGGTGCTGCTCGGCGGCGTGCCGTTCGGCGAGGAGATCGTCATGTGGTGGAACTTCATCGGCCGCTCGCACGAGGAGGTCGTGGAGTTCCGGCGGCGCTGGGAGTCGGACGTGATCGACCGGAACGACCCGGACGGTCCGTTCGGCACCGTGCCCGGGTACGACGGGGCCCCGCTGCCCGCGCCCGAACTCCCGACGGTGCGCCTGCGACCGCGGCGCTGACGCGCCGACGGCCGGCACCGCGCGGGGCGGTACCGGCCGTCGACTCGAGCAGCCCTCAGGCCACGGCGACCTGCGGGGCCGCGACCGTCTGCTCGACCTCGACCGGGCGGCGGCGCACCCACCGCTTGAGGGCGATGACCGTGAGGGCGGCCACCACCATGCCGGCGAGGATCGCGACGACGAACATGAGCAGGTTGCCGATCGCGAAGAACACGAAGATGCCGCCGTGCGGGGCCTGCGAGGTCACGCCAGCGCCCATGCAGATCGCGCCGGCGACGGCGCCGCCGAGGATCGAGGCCGGGATGACGCGGAACAGGTCGGCCGCGGCGAACGGGATGGCGCCCTCGGAGATGAACGCGGCGCCGAGCAGCCACGCCGCCTTGCCGTTCTCACGCTCGACCGGCGTGAACAGGCGGCGGTCGAGCACGGTGGCGAGGGCCATCGCGAGCGGCGGCACCATGCCGGCCGCCATGACCGCGGCCATGATGGTCCACGGCACCTGGTTGTCGATCGAGCCCGCGCCGAGACCGGCGACCGCGAACGAGTAGGCGACCTTGTTGACGGGTCCGCCGAGGTCGAAGCCCATCATCGCACCGAGGATCAGTCCGAGCACGATCGCCCCGGCGCCGGTGAGGCCCGACAGCCAGTCGTTCAGCGCGGTCGACAGGCTCGCGATCGGGCCGCCGAGCACGACGATCATGAGACCGGATGCGGCGATCGAGGCGACGAGCGGGATGATCACGACGGGCATGAGGCCCGCGAGCCAGCGCGGCACGTTGAGGCGGGCGAACCAGAGCGCCACGACACCCGCGAGGATGCCGCCGACGAGGCCGCCGATGAAGCCGGCGCCCATGAGGCCCGCGACGGCGCCCGCGACGAAGCCGGGCGCGATGCCGGGCCGGTCGGCGATCGCGTAGGCGATGTAGCCGGCGAGCGCCGGCACGAGGAAGCCCATCGAGATGGCGCCGATGGTGAAGAACACCGCGCCGAGGTACTCGAGGAAGCCGCCGTCGGGCAGGTTGAACAGCGAGTTGCCGAGCACGACCTCCTGCGCGTTGTCGGTGATGTCGTACCCGCCGAACAGGAAGCCGAGGGCGATGAGCAGGCCGCCGCCGGCGACGAACGGGATCATGTAGCTGACGCCCGTGAGCAGCACGCGCTTGATCTTCTGCCCGAGGTGCTCGTTCGCCTGGGACTCGGCGGCGCTCGCGGCGCCGGGCTCGGCGGCCACGCGGCGCGCGTTCGGGTCGGAGGACGCGGCGACGGCCTCGCGGATCATGCCCGCCGGGTCGTCGATACCGCGCTTGACGGGCCCCTGCACGACCGGCTTGCCGGCGAAGCGGGAGCGGTCCCGCACGTCGACGTCGACCGCGAACACCACGGCGTCGGCACGCTCGATCACGTCGCGCGCGAGCGGCGTCGCGCCCGACGAGCCCTGCGTCTCGACGTGCAGCTCGATGCCCTCGCGGTCGGCCGCGGCGCGCAGCGCGTCGGCGGCCATGTAGGTGTGCGCGATGCCGGTGGGGCAGGCGGTCACGGCGACGAGCACCGGGCGTCCGCCGTGAGCGGATGCCGCGGCATCCGTCGACCCGGCCGGCGCGGCGCCGGCGGCACCCGCGGCGGCGGCGGGCACGGGGGCGGGCGTCGCCTCGGGCTCGGGCGCCAGCGCCTCGTCGACGAGCCGGACGAACGTCGCGGTGTCGGGCGCGGAGCGCAGCGACGCGACGAAGTCCTCGCGGATGAGCGAGCGGGCGAGCGTCGAGAGCACCGCGAGGTGGTCCTGCGTCGACGCCGACGGCACCGCGATGAGGAACACCAGGTCGGCCGGCCCGTCGAAGGAGCCGAAGTCGACGCCCTCGGGCAGGCGGGCCGCGGCGAGCGTCGGCACGGTCACGGCGTCGGACTTCGCGTGCGGGATGGCGATGCCGCCGGGCACGCCGGTCGAGTCCTTCTCCTCCCGGGCCCAGGCGTCCGCGAAGAGCGCGTCGGTGTCGGTGGCGCGGCCGGCGGCCACGACCGCGCCGGCGAGGGCGCGGATGACGGCGGCCTTGTCGGCGCCGAGCGGCTCGTCGAGGCTGACGAGCCGCGGTTCGATGACGTCGGACATCGGGGGTTCCTCCTAGGAGACGACCGGGGCGACGGCGCCCCGGATTCGGGTGACGGTGATGGCGGAGGCGTCGGCGAGGTCCCGTGGGGGCACCGCCGAGCCGGGGAGCGACGCGGCGGCCGCGCCGTGGGCGACCGCCTGGGCGAGCGCCCGTTCGGGCCCCTCCCCCTCGGTCAGGGCGAGCAGGAAGCCCGCGAGCGAGCTGTCGCCGGCGCCGACCGTGCTGCGCGGCACGATGCGGGGCGCGGGGGCGAACCACGCGTGCTCGCCCTGCACGTGGACGGCGCCGACGGCGCCGAGCGTGACGAGCGACGAACGGATGCCGCGGGGTGCGAGCCGCGCGGCGACCTCGGCGACCCGGGCTGGGTCGGCCTCGAGGGCGTCGGGGTCGGGCGAGCCCGCGAGCTCGGCGAGTTCCTCGCCGTTCGGCTTGATGAGGTCGATCGGCTCGCCGGAGTCGAGCAGCGCCGCGAGCGGCGCCCCCGAGGTGTCGACGGCGACGCGGGCGGTGACGCCGGCGGCGCGGGCCTCGCGCACGAGGCGGACGTAGAAGTCGGGGGCGAGCGAGGGCGGCAGCGAGCCGGCGAGCACCAGCCACGCGGCATCCGTCGACTGCTCGATCACCGCGGCGACGAGGTCGGACTGCTCGGCCGCGGTGAGCTCGGGCCCGGCCTCGTTGAGCTTGGTGGTGACGCCCCCGGGCTCGGTGATCGTGATGTTCGAGCGGAGCCGGGCGGCGATGGGCACGGTCGACACGGGCACGCCCGCGGCGCGGATGGCGGCCACGAGCGGGTCGTCCGCACGCCCGGGCAGCACGGCGACGGAGTCGACGCCGGAGGCCGTGAGGGCGCGGGTCACGTTGACGCCCTTGCCGCCGGGCTCCTCGACGTCGCGCACGACCCGCTGCACCTCGCCTCGGCGGAGCTCGTGGTCGAGCTCGACGGTGCGGTCGAGCGACGGGTTGACGGTGAGCGTCACGATCATGCGACCCGCACCTCCACTTCGGCGTCGGCGAGCGCGGCGGCGAGCCGGCCGCCGGGCGGGGCATCGCTGATGAGCACGTCGACCTCGTCGAGGGCGGCGAAGCGCTGGAGCGCCTCGTCGTCGTGCTTCGACGCGTCGGCGAGCACGACGGCCAGCCGGGCGCGGTCGACCATGACGCGCTTGATCTGGGCCTCGAGCTCGTCGGGCGTCGAGAGCCCGAAGTCGGCGCTCACGCCGTTGGCGCCGAGGAACGCGATGTCGGGGCGGATCTCGGCGAGCTGGGCAACGGCCGCGGGGCCGACGGCGGCGCTCGTGATGCCGCGGACCGTGCCGCCGATGATGCGCACGACGAGGTTCGCGTTGCCGTGCAGCGCGGCGGCGATGGGGATGGAGTTCGTGTAGACGGTGAGCGGCGGGACGCCCGGGTCGGGCCGCCAGGCCGCGAGGGCGTCGGCGAGCGCACCGGTCGTCGTGCCCGCGTCGATGAGGATCGAGCCGGTGAAGGTGGGCGGTACCAGGGCGAGCGCCTCACGGGCGATCGCGCGCTTCGCGTCGGTGGCCCGGCTCGAGCGCTCGAGCACGGTCGTCTCGGCGATGCTGGCGCGGGAGGCGCTGACCGCTCCGCCGTGGACGCGGCGCGCGTGGCCGGCGCGCTCGAGGGCATCGAGGTCGCGGCGGATGGTCTCGGGGGTGACGCGCAGTTCGTCGGCGAGGTCGGCGACGGAGACCCGGCCGGTGCGGCCGAGGGCGGCGAGGATGTGCTCGTGTCGCTCCATCGCGTACATGCGTGGCCTCCTTGCCTGTGATCCTGCCGGCTTCTCTGCGGTTGTGTGAGTTTAGCTCCCCATTCTCGTGAAATGCAACTGTTTCGCAGAGATTCCCACACAAACAGACATTCGGAGCTGCGGACACGCGACGGCGCCGGGCGGAACTCGCGTTCCGACCGGCGCCGTGACCTCGCTCAGTTCGTTAGGGAGCCGGCACCTCCGTGCCCTCGCTACCCGCCCAGAACAGACCGCGAGCGATCTGGCTGTAGAGCCCGACCGGGTGCGTGCGGAAGTTCATCGACGAGCCGAACATGAGCACCCGGCTGCCCGCCGCGGTCTCGGCCGAGACCGCGGACGCCTGCCCGGCGGCGTTCGCCTGCGAGCGACCGCTCGAGTCGCGCCAGTGTCCCGACACGAACGGGTCGGCCGCGTCGTAGCGCTGCTCGACGACCGCGTTGGCCCCGAGGTTGGTGAACCACACGGCCGGGTACCCGAACGACGTCTCCATCGGGTAGGTGCCGAGCAGGCCGCCCTCGACCGGGTCCACGTTGAGGATGCCGTTCGAGCCGCTCGTGCCCGAGACCGCCGTCGACGTGACGAGGCCGAAGGTGTTCGCGAACGCGGCGATCGCCGTGCCCTCGCCCACCACGCCGCCGCCGGCGTCGAGGTACGCCTGGACCTTCGCCCGGCCGGCGGCCTGGGCGCCGCTGAAGCTCAGCGTGCCGCCGATCCACAGCACGTCGACGCCGTCGAGCGAGACCGCGCCGCTCTGCAGTCCGGCGGCCGTGACGTTCAGGACGTCGTGGAAGCCGAGGCGCCGGAGCGTCACGACCTCCTCGGCGCCGCCGGTGTACGCGACGCGGAGCTGGTCGAGGCCCGTGCTCTCCTCACTGGTGAGGCGCGACCCGTCCGACGCGGTGAAGGCCACGCCGTACTGCGTCGCCACCTCGGCGGCGGCGGCGCGACCCGCGGCATCCGCTCGCAGGATCACCGAGCCGTCCTCGAAGGCCGACACCGCGACGCCCGAGGCGAGCAGCGCGTTGATCGCCTGGTACTCGGCGACGCCGCTCGTGGCGAGCTCGAGGTACGCGCCCGTCGCGGGCACGGAGCCCGTCGGGGCCGCCTTCGAGACCTGCTCGAGCTTCACGCGCAGTGCCGGGTCGGTGGTGTCGCCGATCGCGTCGACGTCGGCACCCCACAGGAGCGCGAGGCTCCACGCGGAGATGTCGTACATGTCGGGCACCCGCGTCGAGATGTCGCTGCCGTCGGCGAGGAGCACGTTCGCCATGCCGCGCAGCGGCTGGTGCATGTCGACCACGTACGACCCGGCCGGGTAGTCGGTGCCGTCGGCCGAGAACGCGGCCTTGGCCCGGTGCACCTTGACGCCGTTCGCGATGAGCTGGTCGACCAGCCTCGCGGCATCCGTCGTCGAGCGCTGCGTGTCACCCACGGGGATCACGTACGCGCGCGGCACCTCGGTCGGGTAGACGTCGGTCTCGTCCCAGATCTCGGCCCACTCGTTCGGCGCCGGCACCGAGGCCGGGTCGATGTCGGCCGGGATCGGCTCGATCGGCTCGCCCGCCACGCCGCGACGGAAGATCTCGATCTGGTTCGACAGCAGCGCCTCGCGGTTGTCGACCACGTAGTCGACCGACGTCTCGACGACGACGTTCGACACCTGGATGTTCACCGCGGCGCGAGCGCTGTTCGCGGCGGCGTTCGCCGGGTTCGAGACCGCCTCCACGCGGCCGAGCGGCAGCTCGACGGTGTTCGTGATCGCACCTTGGTACGCGATGTACTGCGGGGTGAAGATCGGGGGCCAGTCGTCCCAACCCGAGCGGATGTCGCGGTAGGGGATCTTGATCTTGCCGGTGTTCGTGGTCGTCGCGCTGCCGTTCGGGGCGAGGTACGTGTTGCCCGGGATGTTCGCGTCGACGACGGCCCGCTCGATGGCGAGCGCGGCGGAGTACGCGTGCGGCAGGAACAGGTCGTACTCGTAGTTCTCACCGTGCGGCGGGCCGCAGGGCTCGACCTGGAGGACGCTCGTGTACCCGTGCAGGTCGACGTAGAACGTCGGCTGGATGACGCCAGTGAGGTCGCGGATGATGCGGGCCTCCGCGGTCGCGCCCGTGATCATGTCGCGGTTGGCGTCGAACCCGTCGGCCGTGGCCCGCTGGCCGAGCGCGCGGCCGTCGGGGTTGTTGGTCACCGTGAAGTAGAGCCGGTAGCCCTGGAGCAGCTCCTTGACCTCGCTGTACGGCGCGGTCGCGAGGTGCTCGATGTACTGCAGGACGGAGTCGGTGCCCTCCCACTCGTTGCCGTGGATGTTCGCGTTGAACCAGATCGGCACCTTGTACTGGCTGAGCAGGGCCGTGTTCTTGGCGGCGGCGGCCGGGTTCTCCTTGACCATCTGGCGGAACTGCGCCTGCTTGGTCGTCTGGCCGCGGTTCTCCTTCTCGGTGATCGTCACGAGATGGATGTCGCGGCCCTGCGCCGACTTGCCGACCACCTGGACCGAGATGCGGTCGCTGGCGGCCATGAGCGAGTTCAGCTTCGGGGCGATCTCGTCGTAGGGGATGACGCCGCGGTTGATCGAGACGTCGTTGGGATTGTCGGCGACCGTCTCGAGCACCGGCTGGTACGGGTAGCTCGTCGGCGGCGCGACGAGCGGGGAGACCGGCGTGACGATCGGGGCGGCGGGCGCGCCCTCGAGCGCGACCGCCGGGACGGAACCGGCGACGAGCGTCGCGGCCAGGACGGCCGTGATGCTCGCGCCCGCGATGGTGCGGTGGAACGACATACTGCTCCGTTTCTGCGGGACCTCGGTGACCCGCGGGCCCTCGGGGATCACCGGGGGCACGCGAGCCGCGCACGACCGGATGGTGAGATCGTGCGCGGGAAAGCGGTGCCACTCACCTTGTCATGCGGCGGCGGCGTCTTCCAGACCGGAACGTTGCGTTCTGATCAAGATTCTTGCGCGATCGTGGCGCGGAGGCGCGAAGCGGGCACGCTGAGGATCGCCGGGGCGGCGCGCAGTTGCAGCGAGCCTATGCGCTGGCATGTTTCCGGCGCATGTCCCCCGTCCCGGACGCGGGCGCACGCGCACCGCGCGCTACTGCAGCGCCGAGGTGAGCCGGGCGAGGTTGTCGAGGATGGTCGACCGCAGCGGCTGCTGCATCCACTCGTCGAGGGTGAGCTCGCGGCTGTCCCGTCGGTAGCCGTCCTCGACCGCGCGCATCTCGCGCACGAAGGACGCCCCGCGGACCAGCAGCGACACCTCCATGTTGAGCTCGAACGACCGGATGTCCATGTTGCTCGAACCGATCACCGCCACGTCGTCGTCGATCGTGAAGTGCTTGGCGTGCAGGATGAACGGCGCCTTGTACATGTAGATGCGCACCCCAGCCCGCAGCAGCGCCTCGTAGTACGACCGTTGCGCGTGGTACACGAGGGCCTGGTCGCCGATCTCGGAGACGAACAGCTCGACGTGCACGCCGCGCTGCGTCGCGCCGCTGATCGCCCGGAGCATCGCCTCGTCGGGCACGAAGTAGGGGCTCGTGATGATGATGCGCTCCCTGGCCGCGTACAGCAGCGCGAGGAACAGCTTGAGGTTGTTCTCGTTCTGGTAGCCGGGCCCGCTCGGCACGACCTGGCAGTCGAGGTTCTGCAGCTCCGACTCCTGCTCGAACGGGATCAGCTCGTCACGCGACGGCGCCTCGCCCGTCTCGAGGTACCAGTCGGTGGCGAAGATCGCGTCGAGGCCCGACACGATGGGCCCCTCGACCTCGGCGACGAGCTCCTGCCACTTGAGTCCGCGCCGGAGGTTGCTGCGCTTGTGGTAGCTCCGGTCGATGACGTTCTGCGAACCCATGTAGGCGATCTCGCCGTCGACGACGAGGATCTTGCGGTGGTTGCGCAGGTCGGGTCGCTGGTACCGGCCCTTGAGCGGCTGCACGGGCAGCATGAGCTGCCACTCGATGCCGAAGTCGGTGAGGCGGCGCAGCGTGCGCTTGTAGCCCTTCACGCGGCGGGACGCGATGTGGTCGAGCAGCACGCGGACCTCGACGCCGCGCGCGGCCGCGTTGCCGAGCGCGTCGATGAAGCGGGCCGTGGTCGAGTCGTACGCGAAGATGTAGAACTCCGCGTGCACGTACCGGGTGGCCCGGTCGACCGCGTCGGCCATCGCGTCGAGCGACGCCTCGTAGTCGCCGATGAGCCTCGCGCCGTTCTGCCCGATGAGCGGCATCGCGCCGAGGTTGCGGTTCAGCCGCACGACGCCCTCGAACCAGTCCGGCCAGGCCGAGCTGTCGCTCACGCGCTCGACGCCGTGGGTGCTCTCGCGGATGAACCGGTCCACCTGCTCCTGCTTGTCGCGCCGCGACTTCGGGAGCTTCGGGTTGCCGATCAGCAGGAAGAACAGGATGCCGATGTAGGGGATGAAGAAGATGGCGAGCAACCACGCCATGCCCGCGGTGGGGCGCCGGTTGCGCGGCACGACGATGATCGCGATGATCCGGACGACGAGGTCGATGAGCAGCAGGATGCCGCCGATGAGGGCCGTCGTCTGCGCCGGCGTCATCCCCGGTTACGCGGCCCGGTGCTCGCCGGTGCGCTTCGCGCGCTCCTCGGCCTCGATCCGGGCGTAGGCGTCGCGCTCGTGGCGGTCGGCGCGCACGACCGCGCGCATCACGAACCAGAACATGAGTCCGATGAGCACGGTCGGAGCCACCGACCAGATGGCGTTCGCCCAGAATTCGTCCATAGCCGTTCCAGAATACGGGGGTTTCCTCGGGTTCGCTGGGTGCGGGTCGCCCCAGCTCGGGGTACGGCGAGCGGATGCCGCGGCGTCAGCCTCCGGTGACGATGCCCCAGATGCCCGAACCGAGCAGGTACAGGCCGATCGCGCCGACGATGACCCAGATCGCGACGCGCGCGAAGGAGGGCTGCCGCGGGTCGCGCTCGGGCTCGAGCTCCTTCTTGGGGAGGTAGTCGTTCATCGCGTCATCCGTTCGATTCGGGGCCGGTCACTTCACGAGGGGGAACAGGATCGTCTCCCGGATGCCGAGCCCGGTGATGGCCATGAGGAGGCGGTCGATGCCCATGCCCATGCCGCCCGTCGGGGGCATGCCGAACTCGAGCGCACGCAGGAACTCCTCGTCGAGGCGCATCGCCTCGGGGTCGCCGCCCGCGGCGAGACGCGCCTGTTCGACGAACCGCTCGCGCTGCACGACCGGGTCGACGAGCTCCGAGTAGCCGGTCGCGAGCTCGAAGCCGCGCACGTAGAGGTCCCACTTCTCGACGACGCCGGGGATGCTGCGGTGCTGGCGCACGAGCGGCGACGTGTCGAGCGGGAAGTCCATCACGAACGTCGGGCGCTCGAGGCCCGGCTTCACGTGGTGCTCCCAGAGCTCCTCGACGTACTTGCCCGGCAGCGGGTGGTCGATCTCGATGTCGACCGCCGCGGCGAGCTCCTGCAGGCGAGACATCGGCGTCTCGGGCGTGATGCGCTCGCCGACCGCGTCCGACAGCGAGTCGTACATCGACAGCCGCTCCCAGTCGCCGCCGAGGTCGTACTCGGTGCCGTCGGCCCACGTGACGACGTGGGATCCCGACACGGCGTGCGCGGCGTCCTGGATGAGCCGCTGGGTGAGGTCGGCGATCGAGTGGTAGTCGCCGTACGCCTCGTAGGCCTCGAGCATCGCGAACTCGGGACTGTGCGTCGAATCGGCGCCCTCGTTGCGGAAGTTGCGGTTGATCTCGAACACGCGCTCGATGCCGCCGACGACCGCGCGCTTCAGGTACAGCTCGGGCGCGATGCGCAGGTACAGCTCGGTGTCGAACGCGTTCGAGTGCGTGACGAACGGCCGCGCCGACGCGCCGCCGTGCATGACCTGCAGCATGGGCGTCTCGACCTCGACGAAGCCGAGCTCGGTGAACGTGCGGCGCAGGCTCGCGTTGACGGCGGCCCGGTCGAGCACGTTGCGGCGCGCCTGATCGCGCGCGATCAGGTCGAGGTACCGGCTGCGGACCCGCGTCTCCTCGGAGAGCTCGTGGTGCAGGTTCGGCAGCGGGTTGATGGCCTTCGCCGCCATCCGCCACTCGCTCACCATGATCGACAGCTCGCCCCGGCGGCTCGTGATCACCTCGCCCGCGACGAACACGTGGTCGCCGAGGTCGACGAGCTCCTTCCACGCCGCGAGCGACTCCTCGCCCACCTCGCCGAGCGAGACCATCGCCTGGATACGGCTGCCGTCGCCCGACTGCAGCGCGGCGAAGCACAGCTTGCCGGTGTTGCGCAGGTGCACCACGCGCCCCGCCACGCCCACGGTTTCGCCGCTGCGCTCGTCGACGCCGAGACCCACGAACCGGTCGCGCACCTCGGGGATCGACGACGTGATCGGCAGGCTCACCGGGTAGGCGCCCGCGCCGAGGTCGTCGGATGCCGCGTTGAGCCGCTCGCGCTTGGCCAGACGCACAGCCTTCTGCTCCGAGATCTCCTCGGCGGTCGGCTCGTGCGTGGTCTCGTCGGCCATGTGGACTCCGGAATCGGTCGGCGGGGGCGTGGGGAGGCGGCATCCGTTCGCGGACGCCAGAGAACAGCGTAGCCCGCCGCCCCCGGCCGAGCCTGACCGGTGCCCGGATGCCGCGGCGTTCAGCCCAGCGAGATGACCGCGTTGTCGATGAGCCGCGTCGAGCCCACGCGCGCCGCGACGAGCACGAGCGCCTCGCCGCGCGCCTCCTCCCCGACGGGGAGGAACGTCTCGGGGTCGACGACCACCAGGTAGTCGAGCTCGACGCCGTCGTGGTCGCCGAACGCGGCCGCCGCCTCGGCGAGCACCTCGTCGAGCCCCTCGGCGCCCACGGCCTCGGCGGCGGCGAGCGACTCCGACAGCAGCAGCGCCGCGCGGCGCTGGTCGCCCTCGAGGTACCGGTTGCGACTCGACATCGCCAGCCCGTCGGGCTCGCGGACGGTCGGCACCACCTCGATCGCGAGCGGCACGTCGAGCTCGCGCACCATCCGGCGCACCAGGAACACCTGCTGGGCGTCCTTCTGCCCGAACACCGCGTGGTCGGGACGGACGATGTTGAACAGCTTCGCGACGACGGTGAGCATGCCGTCGAAGTGCCCGGGGCGGGAGGCGCCCTCGTACAGCTCGCCGATGCGGCCGGCCGTCACGCGCGTCTCGACGGCCCCCTCGGGGTACATCTCGTCGGGCGACGGCGCGAAGACGAGCTCGACGCCGTGCGCGCCGAGCGCGGCGAGGTCGGCCTCGAGCGTGCGGGGGTACCGGTCGAGGTCCTCCCCCGCGCCGAACTGGAGCGGGTTCACGAAGATCGACACCACGACCACATCGGCAACCTCGCGGGCGCGGCGCACGAGCGCGAGATGCCCGTCGTGGAGCGCGCCCATCGTCGGCACGAGCGCCACGCGGCGCCCGGCGGCGCGGTGCGCGTCGACCTCGTCGCGGATCCCGGCGACCGTGTCGACCACCCGAGGTGCGACGACGACGGATGCCGCCGTGCCACCCGCCCGGCCCCCACCGACCCTGCGCTCGCTCACCTGTCACCTCCGGACGGCCGTGCGTCGTCGGCCCCGTCGATCGTAGTCGCCCCGCCGTCGACCGTCGGACCGGGGTCGTGCCGCGCGAGCGCGTTCTCGACCGAGCTGCGCACGAGCGACGCGAGCACGGAGCCCGCCCGCGCCACGCCGATCCCCTCGAGGATGCCGGCCGCCTGGTCGACGATCGCGCTCGAGAACGAGACCGCGGTGTCGACCGCGTCCGCGTACGCGCCGCGATCCTCCTCGGCGACGACGAACGGCTCGCCGCCCATCTCGACCGCGAGCGCCTGGGCGATCGGCAGCACCGGCGCCGGCGCCGTCACCGCGAACCACGTGCCGGCCAAGCGCGTGAGGTCGATGCTCGTGCCCGTGAACGTCATGGCCGGGTGGATCGCCAGCGGGATGGCCCCGGACCGCAGCGCGGGGGCGAGCACGTCGACGCCGTAGCGCGCGGCCGTGTGGAGGACGAGCTGACCCGGGCGCCAGGCTCCCGCCGCGGCGAGGCCCTCGACGAGGGGCGCCAGTTCGTCGGCGGGCACCGCGAGCAGCACGAGTTCGCTGCGCTCGATGATCTCGGGGATGGGCAGGACGGGGACGTCGGGCAGCATCGCCGCAGCGCGCTCGCGGCTCGCGTCGGACACGGCGGAGATGCCGGTGAGCGCGTGGCCGGCGCCCGCGAGCGCCGAGGCGAGCACCGCGCCGACCCGGCCGGCCCCGATCGTGCCGACGCCGAGGCGGCCCGCCCGTCGGTCAGCGACCATCGGCGGTCACCCCCCAGCGGTCGGTGCGGTCCCGAAGGGCGCGTGCGACGGATTCGGCGGCGAGCGCCTCGAACGCGGCATCCGCATCGGCCCGGTCGAGCGCGGGCACCTCGGCCGTCACGGGGCCCATCACGGTGTGGATGCGCAACGAGGCGACGCGGAGGGCGCGCCGGACGGGACCCGCCGCGATCGCCACCGACTGCATGCGCGCGAGCGGCACGAGCACGGCGCTGCGGACGAGCAGTCCGCGTCGGAGCAGCGCGAGCCCGCCGTGCACGGCGAGCCCGATCCGCCGCCACGAGAACGGACGGATCCAGGCGGCCCGTCCCGGCGCGACGAGGAAGCCCGCGGTCGGCCCGGAGCCGGTCATGCCGGCGAGCAGCAGGTGGTCGAGCGTCGGATCGGCATCGGGCACGAACAGGCCCACCACCCGGCGGACGTCGTCGATCGTGCCGACGGGGAGCACGAGGGTGCGCTGGATCCCGTCGTTGCCGGCGGCGAGCGACTGCCCGGCGACGTTGATGCGGATGCTCCACCAGCCGAACGGACGCCAGAGCAGCCACTGGGTCGCCTCGATCGCGTGCACCCGCCCCGGCGGGATCGTCTGGTTCGCGGTCGACAGCAGGCCCGAGCCGATGCGCACGCCGTCGGCCGTGCCGGCGATCGAGTAGCGCAGCGACTTCGTGATGCGCGACCACAGGTAGCTGATCAGGCCGATGGCCGCGGGCACGAACGTGAACAGCACCCATGGCGCGCCGCTGATCACGCCCGTGGTGATGACCACGACGAGCACGGCGAACCAGATCATCGAGCCGCCGAGGAGCGCCGACGCGATCACGCGCGGCAGGGGCAGCCGGACGATGGACTCCGGCGGTGCGAGCGACGGGTCGAGCTCGGGCGCGCGGAACTCGTCGACGCGGCGGCCGACGAGCTGGCCGGCGCGGGCTGCGAGCGTGCCCGGCTCCCCCGCCTCCGCCTCGACGTCGGTCGCGGGCTCGGCCCCGGTCGCCCCGGCGCCCCGCGCCCCGGAGGCGAGGCGGAGCAGGTCGGCCCGGAGCCGTTCCGCCTGCGCCGAGCCGAGGTACGCGAGGTCGACGTTGCCCGACTGCCCGGCCACCGACACGTCGAGCTTCGCGGTGCCGAACAGCCGCGCGAAGAGCGGTCGGTTGAGGTTGATGCCCTGCACGCGGTCGAGCCGGGCGCTGCGGTGCGAGCGGAACAGGATGCCGCTGCGGACCTCGAGCGCCTCGGAGGTCACGCGGAAGGTGTGCATGCGCCACGCGAGGTGGAATCCGGCGATCACGAGGACGATGACGACCGCGAGGGCCACGAGCGCCCAGCCGATGAGCCCGTTGACCACGATCCCGCCGATCGGGTCCTCGGCCCAGTCGCCGCTCCATCCGGCGGAGGGCTCGAACCGGTCATCGGGCGCGACGGGCGCGAACAGCAGCAGGAAGACCTCGACGACGCGTTCGCGCAGGTTGGCGATCACGAATCCGAGCACGGCGAGGAAGACGAGTCCGCCGCGCAGGAGCGGACTCGCCGGATGCAGGCGGTGCCACTCGCCGTCGGCGAGATCGCGCACCGGTGTCCTGGGGCCGGTCCCGGTCACAGCCCCGCCCGGCGCGTCTCGGCGAGGGCGACGAGTTCGTCGCGCAGCCGCTCCGCCTCCTCGAGCGGCAGGCCGGGCAGCGTGACCGCGGTCGCGGCGGCGGCCGTGACGAACTTCAGGTCGGCGAGGCCCAGCGCGCGCGAGACCGGACCGCGCGTGATGTCGACGAGCTGCATGCGGCCGTAGGGCACCGCCACCTGCCGCTGGAACATGATGCCGCGCCGGAAGACGAGGTCGTCGGCGCGGAGCCGGTACCCGATCGAGCGCACCCGGCGCGGTTCGAGCGCGATGGCGACGAGCGCGATCGCACCGATCGCGGCGGCGGCCCACCAGAGGACGGGCAGGTCGAGCCAGGTTCCCGCGACGAGGAGCACGGCGACGGTGATGCCCGAGCCGATCACCGATCCCACGACCTCGACGACGACGTGCTTGGGCGAGACGCGTCGCCAGTCGGCGTCGATCTCGCGGGGCGCGGCCGGCGGCGCGGGCGGCATGGGCGGCGGCACCGGCGGCATCGCCGGGGATGCGGGCGGCATCGCCGGGGGCGCGAGTTCGGGCGCCGGCGGGGCGGGCGCCGGCGACCCGGAGCTCGGCCCGGCCGAGCG
>NZ_LQGY01000016.1 GCF_001620055.1 Agromyces sp. NDB4Y10
GGCCGGAGTGTCCGACGGTGCCGAGGCGACCCGCGCGGGCATGGCGAACCTCGCGGGCGGCATCAGCTCCGCCGCGAGCGGATCCCGCTCCCTCGCCGACGGCGCAGCGGCACTCGCCCAGGGGGCCGCCGCCGTGTCCGCCGGGTCGGCACGCCTCGCCGACGGCACGACGCAGCTCGCCGGCGGCGCCGGACAGGTCGCCACCGCCAACGCCCGCCTCGCCGAGGGCACGGACCGGGTCGCACAGGGCGCGGCGCAGGTCTCCGGCGGCGCCGCGAAGGTCAGCGCGGGTGCGGTCGCCGTCAGCAACGGGACGACCTCCCTCGACGCCGGCGTCGCCGCCCTCGTGTCGGGCACGCAGGAGCTGGCCGCGAAGTCGGACGAGCTCGCAGCGGGCGCCCAGCGCGTCTCGACCGGAGCGGGCGACCTCGCCGCCGGGACCGGCACCCTCTCGCAGGGCGCCATGGACCTCGCCGCCGGGCTGGACGAACTCGCCACCGGAGCGGGCGACCTCTCGGTCGGGACGCAGACCCTCGCCGACGGCAGCATCGTGCTCGCCTCGGGCGCCGGGGACCTCGCCGGCGGGGCCGCCGAACTCAGCGACGGCAACACCCGCCTCGCGACCGGGTCAGCCCAGCTCGCGGCCGGGACCGCAGGAGTCGCGCCCGGCGCACTGCTTCCCTGGCTGGTGGTCTTCGGGGCGCTCGCGCTCGCCGCGGTGGCCGCCTGGGCGGTTCACCGCGTCCGCCACAGCCGCCTCCCCGGAGCCGCGGTCTGAGGACGGGGTCGCGGGACGGTTCGCGGCGGTCGGCGAAGGTCAGCCGCCGGGACCGGTGTCGAACGGCCACCCCGACCCGGGATCGAAGGGCCACCCCGGCGGCGGCTGCGGTTGCGGCTCGGGTACCGGCTGCGGCTCGGGTACCGGCGGTGGAGGCGGCGGGGCCGGTGCGGGCGGCGCCTGGGCCGGTTCCGGCTGCGGAGCCGGTCGCGGCGAGGCATTGGCATTCGCATCCTGCCCAGAGTCGTCTCGGGGTGTCGGCGGCGGCTCGACGCCCGGGATGTCCACGCGCGGCACGACCGGACCCATGCCCGCCTGCGTGAACGGGTCGCCGCCGTACTTGGCCGCGGCCACCGACATCACCGCGGGCCACATCCGGTGACGCGCCGTCGCCGCCTGCCCGGTCGCGAAGGAGATCCCCCGCTGGTTCGCGTCGCCGTTGACGCTGACCACGGCCGCGGCGGTGGCCACCTTGGAGCTCGCCCCGACCATCCAGGTGTCCTTCGCGCCATCGGTCGTGCCGGTCTTGCCGATGAGGGGCACGGACGGCTGCGTGGCGTTGTTCGACGCCTGGGCCGTACCGCTCGTCATCACGGCGCCCATCGCGGTGTGCATCGCCGCCGCGACCTCCGGGACCACCGACTGCGTGCACTCCGACTTCGGGGGCGTGACATCCTGGCCGTCTCGGCCGATGATGCGGTCGATCGCGATGGGCGAGCAGGTCACGCCGTTGTTCGCGATGCCGGCGAAGGCCACGGCCATGCTGAGCGGCGCGACCTCGTTGGTGCCGATGACCGACGCGGGTCCCTGGTCGAGCACGTTGCCGTCGGCCCGGTGCACGCCGAAGGCCTCGGCGCGCTTGCGGATGCCGCAGAGGTCGAGCTGCTTGGCCATGCCGATGAAGCCCGTGTTGATCGACGCGATCGTCGACTCCATGGCGCTGTACGCGGAGCCGGACTCGTTGGCGTCGTTCCGGGGGTTCCAGTCGCCGGCGAAGTGCGGGCCGAGGCAGGAGTCCTGGAACGTGCCCCAGTTGCTCTTCGGTCGCGAGTCGACGCGCTCGCCCAGTCCGCGCCCCGAGCTCAGCCACTCGGCGAGCGTGAACACCTTGTACGACGATCCCGGCTGGAATCCACGCGATCCGCCGTAGGCGAAGTCGGTGTTGTAGTTGATGCTCGTGTACTGCGGTCCCTTCGCGAGCACCGCCGGGTCCTGGCTGTACGTGCGGTTCTGCACCATCGCGAGCACCCGTCCGGTGCCCACCTCGACCGACGAGATGACGCCGCCCACGTCCCAGCCCGGGAACGTGGCCGGCACGTGGGTCGTGACCGCCTGGGACGCCGCGAGCTGCAGGTCGAGGTCGAGCGTCGTGTGGACCTCGTACCCGCCCCGGCGGAAATTGAGCATCCGCTCGGCCTCGTCCTCGCCGAAGATCGGGTCGTTCTGGAGGATGTTCTTCACGTAGTCGCAGAAGTAGGCGCTCGCGCCCGCCGTCTGGCATCCGGTGCTGGGTTCGGTGATGACCGGCTCGACGGGCGTGGCGACGGCCTCGTCGTACTGCTCCTGCGTGATCTTCTCCTCGGCCAGCATCGCGCGCAGGATGTAGTCGCGCCGCGCGGTGTTGGCGGCGTACCCGTTCTCGGCCCCGTTGGCCGGATCGTCGGGTCGGTCGAGCCGGAACTTGCCGGGGTTGTTGACGATCGCGATGAGCGACGCGGCCTGCGCGAGGGTCACGTTCGCCGCGGTGGTGTTGTAGTAGTAGCTCGACGCGGCCTCGATGCCGTACACGGTTCCGCCGAAGCCGGCGATGTTCAGGTAGCCCAGCAGGATCTCGCTCTTGGTGTAGCGCTTCTCGACGCCGATCGCGAGGCGCATCTCCTTGAGCTTCCGATCGATGGTCGTCTCGGTGACGGCGTCGTAGCAGCCGTCCCGCTCCTCCTGGTCGGCCGCGAGCCGCTCGCACTCCTGGACGCGGACGTTCTTGACGTACTGCTGCGCGATCGAGGAGCCGCCCTGCGTGTCGCGCCCGGTCGCGGTCGTCGCGGCGGCGCGGATGGTGCCCTGGAGGTCGACGCCGTTGTGGTCGTAGAACCGCGGGTCCTCACCGGCGATCGCGGCGTCCTTCACGTACTGGCTGACCTGGTCCCATCCCACCTCCACGCGGTTCTGGTCGTAGAAGGAGGCGAGGAGGACGCGGTCGCCGTTGGCGCGCTTGGCGTAGATGTTGCTCTTCTCGCTGAGCTCGCCGATCTCGAGGTAGCTCGGCAGGTTCTCGAACATCGAGATCGTGCTCGACGCGGCCACGCCGGCGGCGGCGAGCCCCGGCGTCACCGCGACCGTCACGAGCATCGCGGCGGCGGCGCTGCCGGCGACGAGGCCGGCCAGGCCCCCCACGACCCCGAGAGGCGTGCGCGTCTCGGCGAAGTCGCGATTCCGCAGGTTGCGATGCACCACCGACGAACCCCCCGATCTCCCGGTGGACCGCCTCGGATGCTCCGGTGTTCGGTCCCGGGCCGAGCGGCCTGGGTCAATGGAACCTCAGTGGGTTCGCGATGTAAAGGGCTGTCGCCACGGCGTTGGCATCCCGTGACCTGCGGAGCGAGCGGCGGCGCCCGTAGATGCGAAAAGACCCGCGATCTCTCGCGGGTCTCACTGCTGGGGTACCTGGACTCGAACCAAGAACAACTGAACCAGAATCAGCCGTGTTGCCAATTACACCATACCCCAAGGCCGGTGAACCGAGGTTCCCGGGCCGACATGTAACTCTAGCCTAGGGGGGCGATCCTCGCCAAAACGGCGGGACCGCCCGGGCGCGTCAGCCGATGAGCGCCGCGAGGCGGTCGATGCGTTCGATCGACTCGACGCGGCCGAGGATCTGCATCGACTCGAACAGCGGCGGCGAGACGCGCCGGCCGGAGACCGCGACGCGGACCGGTCCGAACGCGACGCGCGGCTTCAGGCCGAGCCCGTCGACGAGCGCGTCGCGCAGCGCCTCCTCGATCTCGGCGTGGGTCCACGACTCCCCCGGGATGCGCTCGAGCGCCTCGCGCGCGGCGGCGAGCACGGCCGGGGCGTCGGCCGGCAGCGACCCGACCGCCGACTCGTCGTACTCGAGCTCCGCGGCATCCGTGAAGAGGAACCCGAGCATCGCGGGCGCCTCGCCCAGCAGGCCGATGCGCTCCTGCACGAGCGGCGCGGCCTCGGCGAGGATCGTTTCGTGCGCCGGACCGATGGGCGTCTCGACGACGCCCGCCGCCTGCAGGTACGGCACCGTGCGCGCGGCGAAGTCGGCGACGTCGAGCTGCCGCAGGTGGTCGCCGTTGATCGCCTCGGCCTTCTTGAGGTCGAAGCGCGCGGGGTTGGGGTTCACGTCGGCCACGTCGAACCGCTCGACCAGCTCGTCGCGGCTGAACACGTCGCGGTCGGCCGAGAACCCCCAGCCGAGCAGCGCCAGGTAGTTCACGAGGCCCTCGGGGATGAAGCCCCGGTCGCGGTGGTGGAAGAGGTTCGACTCGGGGTCGCGCTTGGAGAGCTTCTTGTTGCCCTCGCCCATGACGTAGGGCAGGTGACCGAAGCGCGGCACGAAGGTCGTCACGCCGATGTCGATGAGGGCGTGGTAGAGCGCGATCTGGCGCGGCGTCGAGCTCAGCAGGTCCTCGCCGCGCAGCACGTGCGTGATGCCCATGAGCGCGTCGTCGACCGGGTTCACGAGCGTGTACAGCGGGGCGCCGTTCGGGCGCACCACGACGAAGTCGGTGGTGGACCCGGCCGCGAAGTCGATGCGGCCGCGCACGAGGTCGTCGAAGCCGAGGTCGACGTCGGGCACGCGCAGGCGCAGCGCCGGCTCACGGCCCTCGGCACGGAAGGCGGCGCGCTGCTCGTCGGTGAGATCGCGGTCGAAGTTGTCGTACCCGAGCTGCTTGGGTCGCCCGGCGGCCTCGTTGCGCGCGTCGATCTCGTCGGCGGTCGAGTAGCTCTCGTAGACGTGGCCCGCCGCCTTCAGTCGCTCGATGACGTCGGCGTAGATGCCGCCGCGCTGCGACTGCCGGTACGGGCCGTGGGGGCCGCCGACGTCGATGCCCTCGTCCCACCCGAGGCCGAGCCAGGTGAGCGCGTCGATGATCTGCGCGTAGCTCTCCTCGCTGTCGCGGGCCGCGTCGGTGTCCTCGATGCGGAAGACGAAGGTGCCCCCGGTGTGGCGAGCGTACGCCCAGTTGAACAGGGCCGTGCGCACGAGGCCGACGTGCGGGGTTCCGGTGGGCGACGGGCAGAACCGCACGCGGATGTCGGTGCCGGTCGCGGTCGTGGTGGGGTGGGTCGTGTCAGGCATCGCCCTCAATGTTACGGGCCCGGGATCCCTCGTCCCGTCGCGCGACGAGGCCCGCCAGGAGCTCCGCCGCGACGGCCACGGCCGGCACGCCGAGCCCGCCTCGCGCGGTCACGAGGTGCAGGGTCCGCCGGTCGGCGTTGGCGGTGCGACGCACGGCGACGCCGGCCCGGGTCCCCGCCGACTGGATGGCGAGCCCCGGCAGCACGGCGACCCCGAGCCCGGAGGCCACCATCTCCTCGACGGCGACGAAGTTGTCGGTCTCGACGGCGATGCGCGGCGCGAACCCGGCGGCGTCGCAGAGCTCCAGCAGGTGCCCGCGGCAGCGGGGGCAGCCGGCGATCCAGGGCTCGCTCGAGAGGCCGGCGAGGTCGACGACCTCGTGCTCGGCGAGCGGATGCCGCGCCGGGAGTACGACGTGCATGGCATCGCCGCCGATCGTCGCCACCTCGAGCCCGCGCGCGCTCGCCCGGTGCGGGTCGCTGCGGTCGCCGGGGTAGCTGAAGGTGAGCGCGAGGTCGGCGCGGTCCTCGCGCACGGCGGCGACCGCCTCGGGCGGCTCCGCCTCGACGAAGCTCACGCGCACGCCGGGATGGCGCTCCGCCATCCCGGCCATGAACGCGGGCACGAGCGTCGGCGAGGCCGAGGGGAACGCGGTCAGCCGGACGCGACCGGAGCGCAGGCCGCGCAGGTCGGCGAGTTCGCCGCGCGCGGCCTCGAGCGCGGTGGCGACCGCCGCGCCGTGCCGGGCGAGCACGCGCCCGGCCGGGGTGAGGCGGATGCCGCGTCCCGTCCGCTCGACGAGCGGGGTGCCCGCGCGTGCCTCCGCGCGACGCACCTGCTGGCTGAGCGCGGGCTGGCTGAACCCGAGTGCGGAGGCCGCGGCCGTGATGGAGCCGTGGTCGGCGATGGCCCGGAGGACGAGCAGGCTCGTGGCGTCCACCGTGCTCGGCAGGCCGGCAGGGCCGGCGTCGTCGCCGGGTGCGGTGCGCGACCCGGGCTGGGCATCGGGCTCGGGCATCGCGTCCATGACTGAGCATAAGCACGTCTTATGCATCGGATGCAACACCGGCTCTCGACGTATCGCTCGCACCGGACGAGGCTGAGGCCATGGCCCTCTCCATCGACCTCGCATCGACCGCGAGCACCCTCGGCCTCCCCGACCCGCGATTCACCGCCGGACGCGGCTATCTGGCCGCCTGCACGCTCGGCATCCCGGCGACGGCGACGGCGGAGGCGATCTCGCGGGACCTCGAACGCTGGCGCGCCGGCGAGGCCTCGGCCGCGGAGTACAGCGCGATCGTCGAACGCGCCCGCGGGCACGCCGCGACGCTGCTCGGCACCGCCGCCGACCGCGTGGCGGTCGGATCGCAGGTGTCCGCGTTCGTCGCCCTCGCCGCGGCGTCCGCCCCGGCCGGCGCTCGCATCGCCTGCGTCGACGGCGACTTCAGCTCGGTCGTCGCGCCGTTCCTCGCCCGCGGCGACCTCGACGTGCGTCCGGTGCCGCTCGCTCGCCTCGCCGACGCGATCACGCCGTCGACGTGGCTCGTCGCATTCTCGCTCGTGCAGTCCGCGACCGGGGAGATCGCCGACGCGGCATCCGTCATCGCCGCCGCACGCGCCGCCGGCGCGCTCGTGCTCGTCGACACCACCCAGGCCACGGGGTGGATGCCGACCGCCGACCTCGACGCCGACCTGGTCGTCTGCCACGCGTACAAGTGGCTCTCGGCGCCGCGCGGGGCCGCGTTCATGGCCGTGAGCGATCGCGCGCTCGACGAGCTCGTACCGATCACCGCCGGCTGGTACTCCGGCGAGGATCCGTGGTCGTCGTGCTACGGCCCGGACCTGCACCTCGCCGCGGGCGCTCGCCGGTTCGACGTCTCGCCGGCATGGCACGCGTGGGCGGGGGCCGAAGCCGCGCTGGAGCTCGCCGCCGGCCTCGACCTCGAGGCCGTCCGCCGGTACGACGTGTCCCTCGCCGACGCGTTCCGCGAGCGCCTCGGCCTGCCGCCGTCGGCGAGCGCGATCGTGAGCTGGCCGGACGCGGAGGGCCGTGACCTCGCCGCGCTGACCGCCGCCGGGCTCACCGCGTCCGGGCGTGCCGGCCGCGCGCGCGTCGCGTTCCACCTCTGGAACGATGCCGAGGACGTCGACCTGGCCGCACGCGCCCTCGGCCGCTGAACGATCAGGCCGAGCGCACGGGGTTCGCGAGCGAGCCGAGCCCGGAGATGCTCACCTCGACGGTGTCGCCCGTCGTGATCGGCCCGACGCCCGCCGGGGTGCCGGTGAGGATCACGTCGCCCGGCAGCAGCGTGAACACGTTCGAGGCGTAGGCGATGATCGCCGGGATCGAGTGCACCATGTCGGCGAGGCGCGCCTCCTGTCGGCGTTCGCCGTTGACGCTGGTCTCGATGGTGCCGCGCTCGAGGTCGAGGTCGGTGTCGATCACCGGCCCGAGCGGGCAGAACGTGTCGAAGCCCTTGGCTCGCGTCCACTGGCCGTCGCTGCGCTGCAGGTCGCGGGCCGTGACGTCGTTCGCGATCGTGTAGCCGAAGACGACGGATGCCGCGTCGGCCTCGCTCACGCGACGCGCGATCCGTCCGATCACGACCGCCAGCTCGCCCTCGAACTCGACCTGCGAGCTCTCCGGCGGCAGCACGATCGAGTCGCCCGGGCCGATCACCGCGGTGTTGGGCTTCAGGAAGAGCAGCGGTTCGGCGGGCGCCTCGCCACCCATCTCGGCAGCGTGGTCGTGGTAGTTCTTGCCCACCGCGACGACCTTCGACCGCGGGATGACCGGCGCGAGCAGCTTCGCCTCGGCGAGCGGCACGCGCTCCCCCGTCGGGTCGTACCCGGCGAACATCGGGTCGGCCTTCAGCACGACGAGTTCGTGCTCCTCCTCGTCGACGATGCCGAACGAGATGGACTCACCGTGGGAGAAGCGCGCGACCTTCATGCGCCCAGCCTATTCGGCGCCGCCGCGCGGACGGCGCCGACGGGGCGGGGACCCGAGCGGGCCCGCCCGTCACGCGTCGAGCCGGAGCATCCAGCCGTGGCGGTCCTCGACGCGTCCGTACTGGATGCCGGTCAGCTCGTCGCGCAGCGACATGGCGAGCTCGGACGCCTCGGGTCCGTTGTGGACGATCTCGAAGTCCTCGGCGAGCAGGCGCCCGATGGGCGTGATGACCGCGGCGGTGCCGCACGCGAAGGCGCCGACGATCTCGCCGGATGCCGCACCCTCGCGCCACTCGTCGATGGTCACGCGACGGCTCTCGACCGCGTGGCCGCGGTCGCGCGCGAGCTGCAGCACCGAGTCGCGCGTGATGCCCTCGAGGATCGAGTCCGACTCGGGGGTGACGAGCCGTCCGTCGCGGTACACGAGGATGACGTTCATGCCGCCGAGCTCCTCGAGGTACGTGCCCTCGTCGAGGAACAGCACCTGCTGGCAGCCGTGCTCGGCTGCCTCGGCCTGGGGCAGGAGGCTCGAGGCGTAGTTGCCGCCGGTCTTCGCCGCGCCGGTGCCGCCCTTGCCGGCCCGCGCGTACTTGGTCGACAGCCAGATCGACACGGGCTTCACGCCACCGTGGAAGTACGCGCCCGCGGGGCTCGCGATGAGGTAGTACGCGACCTTCTTCGCGGGGCGCACGCCGAGGAACGCCTCCTTCGCGAACATGAAGGGCCGCAGGTAGAGGCTCGTCTCGGGGGCGGACGGCACCCACGCGGCATCCAGCGCGATGAGCTGCTTGAGCGAGTCGATGAAGTACTCGGTGGGCAGCTCGGGCAGGGCGAGCCGGCGCGCCGAGCGCTGCATGCGGGCGGCGTTCTCGTAGGGACGGAACGACCACACCGAGCCGTCGGCGTGGCGGTACGCCTTGAGGCCCTCGAAGATCTCCTGCGCGTAGTGCAGCACGGCGGCGGAGGGGTCGAGCTGGATCGGACCGTACGGCGAGACGCGGGGCCGGTGCCATCCGCCCTTCTCGGACCAGCACAGGTCGACCATGTGGTCGGTGAAGTGGTTGCCGAAGCCGGGGTCGGCGAGGATCGCCTCGCGCTCGGCGTCGGACTTCGCGTCCTCGTTGCGCGTGACCTGCCAGGTCAGGCCGGCCGGGGACGGCGTCTGGAGGGTGAGGTTCGTCGTGGTCACGGTGGTCTCCTTCGAAGCGGGTCAGTGGGCGCCGACGGTGGCGCCGAGGCGGGCGGCGATGGCGTCGCCGATCTCGGTGGTCGACCGGTTCGCGTCGCCGCGCTCGGCGACGTCGGCGGCCACCGCGTCGCGCACCCGCTCGGCTGCCGCCCCGTGGCCGAGGTGGTCGAGGAGCAGCGCGACCGAGAGGATCGCGGCGGTGGGATCGGCGATGCCCTTCCCGGCGATGTCCGGAGCCGAACCGTGCACGGGCTCGAACATGCTGGGGAACCGGCCGTCGGGGTTGATGTTGCCCGAGGCCGCGAGTCCGATGCCGCCGCTGATCGCGCCGGCCAGATCGGTGAGGATGTCGCCGAAGAGGTTGTCCGTGACGATGACGTCGAATCTAGCAGGGTCGGTGACCAGGAAGATCGTCGCGGCGTCGACGTGCAGGTAGTCCACCGCGACGTCCGGGTACTCGGCCGCGACGGCGTCGACGGTCCGCTTCCACAGCGAGCCCGCGAAGACCAGCACGTTCGTCTTGTGCACGAGCGTGAGCCGCTTCCGGGGGCGAGCGGATGCCGCGGCGAAGGCGTACCGCACGACGCGCTCGACGCCGTACGCGGTGTTCACCGACACCTCGTTCGCGACCTCCGCCGGCGTGCCGACGCGGATGGCGCCGCCGTTGCCGACGTAGGGGCCCTCGGTGCCCTCGCGGACCACGACGAAGTCGACGTCGCCGGGGTTCGCGAGCGGGCTCGCGACGCCGGGGTGCAGGACGGAGGGACGGAGGTTGACGTAGTGGTCGAGCTCGAACCGCAGCTTCAGCAGCAGGCCGCGCTCGATGTTCGCGCCGGCGAGGCGCGGGTCGCCGGGCACGCCGCCGACCGCGCCGAGCAGGATCGCGTCGTGCGCCTTGATCGCCTCGAGGTCGTCGACGGTCAGCACGTCGCCCGTCTCGAGGTACCGACCCGCACCGAGCGAGAACTCGGTGCGCTCGAAGGCCAGGCCGGCGTCGGCGGCGACCGCGTCGAGGACCTTGAGCGCCTCACCGACCACCTCGGGGCCGATGCCGTCACCCGGGATCACCGCGAGCCTGACCGTCGTTACCATGAAGCCTCCTTCGTCCGCCAGCCCTCCAAGAGTACTGTCCGCCGACGTGGCCGCTCACTACACTCGGCCTCAGGGAGCGGTATACCCCACCCCCGCATGTGCGGCGCTCGCCGCCGCCCGAGTGAAAGGCACTACCAGATGAGTCTCGGTCTCGGAATCGTCCTCTTCGCCATCGGCGCGGTGTTCGCGTTCGCGCTCAACGTCTCCGTGGAGTGGATCAACCTGCAGATGGTCGGCTACATCCTGATGATCGCCGGCGCGGTGGTCATCATCCTCGGCATCGTCCTCCTCGCCCGGCGCCGGAGCTCCGTCTCGACGTCGCGCACGATGGTCGACCCTGCCACCGGCGAGCGCGTCACGCGCGCCGAGTCGTCGCGGCCCGACGACGGCACCACGCTCTGACGGTCATCGAACTCGACCCCCGCGGGGCGCCACCTCACTCCGAGGCGGCGCCCCGCGGCTCGTTCAGGGTGGTCGCGGCGACGACGCCCGCGGCGACCATGAGCAGCATGCCGATGAACGCGGTGACCGTCACGCCGCCGCCGAACGCGGTGGCAGCGGATGCCGCGAGCTCGGCGCCCACGGAGGCGGGCAGCGTCTCGGCGAGCGCCATCGCGCCAGCGAGCGTCTCGCGCGCGGCATCCGCCTGCCCCGCCGTCAGTTCGGCCGGGAGCTCGATGGCGGTGCGGTACCAGGCGGCGAGGATGCTGCCGAGGACGGCGGTGCCGAGCACCGCGCCGAGCTCGTAGGCGGTCTCGGACACGGCCGATGCCGCGCCCGCCTTCGCCGGCGGCGCGCTCGAGAGGATCAGCTCGTTCGAGACCGTCTCGGCCACGCCGATGCCGATGCCGAGGAGGACGAACGCGATGGCGACGCCCGCGACGCCGTCGCCGGCGGTGAGGGCGATCACGAGGTACCCCGCCGCGGAGAGCGCGACGGCCGACGGGACCAGCACGCGCGGGTGCACGCGTCGGGCGATCGGCACGACCGAGAGCCCGGCGGCGATCATCGCGACAAGCCCCGGGGTGAGCGCGAGGCCCGCCTGCACGGGCGACAGGCCCGCGATGAGCTGCAGGTGCTGCGACACGAAGAAGAGGAAGCCGACGAGCGCGATGACGCTCAGCAGGTTGACGAGCACGCCCCCGCCGAACGAGCCCTGCCGGAACAGCCGCATGTCGAGCATCGGGGTCGCCGCCCGCAGCTGCCGGCGCACGAACCAGATCGCCAGGGCGGCGCCCGCGAGCACGGCGGCGACGCCGACGACGTCGATGCCCTCGGTGGCGACGTGCTTGATGCCGTAGACGACGGCGCCCATGGCGGCGAACGAGAGCAGGATGCTCGGCACGTCGATCGGGCCCGGCGCGGGGTCGCGGCTCTCGGGGATCAGGAGGGGCACGAGCACGACGAGCGGCACGAGCACGGGCACGGCGAGGAGGAACACGGACCCCCAGTGGAAGTGCTCGAGGAGCACCCCGCCGACGATGGGTCCGAGCGCGCTGCCGGCGGCGAAGCCGGAGGCCCAGATCGCGATCGCGAGCCGTCGCTGCTCGCGGTCGGCGAAGACGGTGCGCAGCAGCGAGAGCGTGGAGGGCATGAGCATCGCACCGAAGAACCCGAGCGCCGCGCGGGCGACGATGAGCGCCTCGGCCGTCGGTGCGAACGCGGCGGCGATCGACACCAGCGCGAAGCCGACGGAGCCGATGAGCAGCATCCGTCGGCGACCGAAGCGGTCACCGGCACTGCCCATGGCCACGAGGAGTGCGGCGAGCACGAGCGGGTAGGCGTCGATGATCCACAGCTGCTGGGCACCCGTGGGACCGAGGTCGCGCGCGATCGCCGGGAGCGCGAAGCTCAGGACGGTGTTGTCGACCGAGACGAGCAGGACGGGCAGCATGAGCACCGCGAGCGCGAGCCACTGCCGGCGCGACGCGCGCGGCCGGCCGGGGTCGACGCGGGTGACGACGGATGCCGCGGCATCCGTTCGCGCGGGAATGGTGCTCGTGCCGTTGGTCTCGTGAGTCATTTCGGGGTTCCTATTACTGTACCGTCTGGACGGTAGAGTATCAGATCCCGCCGACACGGGCCGCTCGATACCATCGGAGCCATGAGCCGCCCACCCGCCGCCCGCGACGCCGTCCTCGATGCCTTCGAGCGCATCCTCATCGACGCGGGCGAGCGCGCGGCGACGCTCGACGCGACCGCGAAGGCCGCCGGGGTCTCCAAGGGCGGCCTGCTCTACCACTTCGCCAACCGGGAGGCGCTCGTCGACGGGGTCCTCGAGCGGTTCGCCCGGCTCGTCGACGACGACATCGCCGTGCTCGAGCGAGCCCCCGAAGGCGCGATCGCCTACTACGTGCGGTCGTCGGTGGCGGTCGGATCCCCGCTCGACCGCGCGGCCGTCGCGGCGACGCGGCTCGCCCAGGCCGGGCACGAGTCGGCCGCCCGCACCATCCGCGCGGTGCGCGAACGCTGGCTCGAGGCGGTGCGGCGGCACGTCGCGGACCCGACCGTGGCGCTCGCGATCACGCTCATCGGCGACGGGCTGTACTACGACTCGGCGCTCCACGGGCAGGACCCCGAGCTCGGGGTCGACGCCCCGCCGGCCGCCGAGCTCGACGCCCTCGTCGCCCTGCTCGAGCGCCTCGCGGACGGCCCGGTGGTCGAGTAGGACGCGAAGCGCCCGGTGGTCGAGTAGGACGCGAAGCGCCCGTATCGAGACCCGGTGGTCGAGTTGGACGCGAAGCGCCCGTACCGAGACCCGGTGGTCGAGTAGGACGCGAAGCGCCCGTATCGAGTCCCGGTGGTCGAGTTGGACGCGAAGCGCCCGTACCGAGACCCGGTGGTCGAGTAGGACGCGAAGCGCCCGTATCGAGACCCGGTGGTCGAGTAGGACGCGAAGCGCCCGTACCGAGACCTAGGACTCCGTGATGTCGACCTCGACCATGACGTCGGCGTCGATCGCGGTGCGCACCCGCTCGATCACCTCGGCCGGAACCGGCGAGTCCACCGTGAGCACCGACAGCGCCTGGCCCCCGGCCTCGCGACGCGCGATCTGCATGCCCGCGATGTTGATGCCGGCGTCGCCGAACTCGCTGCCATAGACCGCCACGATGCCCGGCCGGTCGGTGTAGATCATCACGATGTGGTGGTCCGCGATCGGCACCTCGATGTCGTAGCCGTTGATGCCGACGAGCTTCTCGATCTGCTTGGTGCCCGTGAGCGTGCCCGACACCGACACCTGGGTGCCGTCGGCGAGCGCGCCGCGCAGCGTGATGACGTTGCGGTACTCGGGGCTGTCGGCGTCGGCGATGAGGCGCACCGCGACGCCGCGCTGCTCGGCGAGCAGCGGCGCGTTCACGTACGAGACGGTCTCGCTCACGACGTTGGTGAAGACGCCCTTCAGCGCGGCGAGCTTCAGCACGCTCACGTCGTAGTCGACGAGCTCGCCGTGCACCTCGACGTCGAGGCTCTCGAGCGGTCCCTGCGCGAGACCCGCGAAGAGCTGGCCGAGCTTCTCGACGAGCGGGATGCCGGGGCGCACGTACGGGTCGATCACGCCGCCGGCGACGTTCACGGCGTCGGGCACGAGCTCGCCGGCGAGCGCGAGGCGAACCGACTTGGCGACCGAGACGCCCGCCTTCTCCTGCGCCTCGTCGGTCGACGCGCCGAGGTGCGGCGTGACCACCACGTTCGGCAGGGCGAGCAGCGGCGACTCCTTCGGCGGCTCCTGGACGAACACGTCGAGGCCGGCGCCGGCGATGGTGCCCGCCACGAGCGCGTCGTGCAGGGCCTCCTCGTCGATGAGCCCGCCGCGCGCGACGTTCACGACGAAGGCGGTGGGCTTCATCTTCGCGAGCTGCTCGGCGCCGATCATGCCGGTCGTCTCCGGCGTCTTCGGCATGTGGATGGTGATGAAGTCGCTGCGCTCGAGGAGCTCGTCGAGCGTGACGGTCTGCACGCCGAGCTGCTGCGCGCGTGCGGCGGTGATGTAGGGGTCGTAGGCGATGACCTCGACGCCGAACGCCTGCAGCCGGGCCGCGATGAGCGCGCCGATGCGGCCGAGGCCGATGATGCCGACGGTCTTCTCGTAGAGCTCGACGCCCGTGTACGCCGAGCGCTTCCACTCCCCCTGCGCGAGGGCGGCGTGCGCGGCCGGGATGTGGCGCGCGAGGCTCAGGATGTGCCCGACGGTGAGTTCGGCGGCGGAGATGATGTTCGACGTCGGCGCGTTCACGACCATCACGCCGGCGGTCGTGGCCGCCTTGATGTCGACGTTGTCGAGCCCGACGCCCGCGCGGGCGATGACCTTCAGCGAGCGCCCCGCGGCGATGGCCTCGGCGTCGACCTTGGTGGCCGAGCGCACGAGGATCGCGTGCGCGTCGGCGATCGCCTCGAGCAGCGCCGGACGGTCGGTGCCGTCCACGTTGCGGATCTCGAAGTCGGGTCCGAGGGCATCGACGGTGGCGGGCGAGAGTTCTTCGGCGATCAGCACGACCGGCTTCGACACGTTGGGTCCTTCACGGGATTCGGATGGGTGCGCGTGCACGCGTGCGCCGGCATCGTCGGAGGCGCGGGGACGCGCTCATGCTACTTCAGCGTCCGGGGCGTCCCCGAATCGTGTGACGCGCGCAGACGAGCGGGCGTTCGCGGGCCCACCGCTCAGGTGAGCAGCGCTCCGACCCCGAACATGAGCAGGATGTCGAGGTAGAGCAGCGCCGACACCGCGAGTCCCGTGAGGTACAGCGCCGCCTGCACGACGGCCGAACGCCGTCGCCCGAGCAGGAACGCCGCGGCGAAGAGGCCGATCGGCAGCAGGATCGCCGCGATGAGCACGACCCAGCCCGACCCGCTGATCGACGTGTCGAGCGTGCGCGCGAGATCGGCGACGCCGACCAGGTTGCCGACGGCCTCCCACGCGTCGTAGGCGAAGAACAGGCCGAAGGCGATCGCGAGGGCGATCTCGAGCCAGAACGGCGTGCGGCGCACGGACGGGTCGGCCGTCGCGGCGCTCATGCCGTCACCCCCGCCACGAACGCGACCGGCAGGAGCACGACGGCCCCGACGAGCATCCAGACGAGTCGCGCCCTCGGTCGCCCGCGCGTGAGCGCGAACGTCACCCCGAACCACAGCGCCGGAGCGAGCACGGCGAGCCACAGACCCAGGCTGAACATGAACTGGCCCACCGGATCGGCCGCGGGGTTCTGCACGCGGAGCACGCTGAGGATCCACCCGAGCGTGTAGAGGAGGTAGACGCCGCCGAAGACGCCGAGCAGCACGAGCTCGGCCGACCCGGGCTGGTCCGCGGCATCCGCCGTGTCGCCGTCCGGCTCGCCGTCGACGGATGCCGCGGCATCCGTCGTGCCCTCGCCCGGCGCAGTGACGGGCACCGGGGTGCCGACCGCGCGCCATCCGGGCGCGAGCGTCGCATCGTCGTCGCCGTCCCAGCGAAGGGCTTCGTCCTCGTCGTCGCCGTCGTTTCGGGCCATGCGTTCACGATAACGACCGCGGGGCCCGCGCGCGGCGGACCGCGCCGCCCACGCGCGACGGAACGCGGCGGCGACGGCGCTCGTCGCCCCGTCGCCGCCGCGGCATCCGCTCGGTTCAGCCGGTCGGGGCGGTCGGGCTGAGGTCGTCCCGGACGGGATCGGCCCGGCGGGCGTCCTGCGCCCGTTGCTTCAGCTCGGCGAGGTAGCGCTCGACCTGCGCCTGGAGCTGCTGGCGATGCGAGTCGGTGACGACGTTCGCGCGGGCCCTGGCGATCAGCCCCGAGACGTAGGCGTCGGCCGTGTCGCGGGCCATGTCCAGGTGCGCCTCGGTCGACACGCGGGCGGGCCCGCCGGCGCGGGCCTGGTCGCCGACCGTGGATGCGAGCGAAGCGCAGCCGGCGAATGTCGCGGCGAGCCCGACCATGAGGGCGGACGCGGCGAGGCGGACAGTGACGGTGTGTGCGTGTTCCATGCCGCCACGGTGCGCCACGGGGGTACCGCCCCGTCACGCGGCGGTATTCCGGCGGTATGCCGGCTCCGGCCCGCGCATTGACCCGTCGCGGGCGCGGGTGGACACTGCGGGTATGGGCATCCGGGTCCTCGGCCCGCTCCGTCTCGACGACGCCGCGCTCAACCTGCGGGAACGCATGGTGCTCGCCGTCCTCGTACTCCGGAACGGCCAGCCGGTCCCCGCCGACGAGATCGCGTCGGCGGTCTGGGGCGACGACCGCCCGCACACCTGGCAGAAGCAGGTGCAGGCGGCGATCGGACTCGTGCGGAAGGCGGTCGGGCGCTCGGCGATCGAGACGGTCGACGACGGGTACGAGCTGCGGATCGACGCGGCGGAGATCGATGCGGCGCGGTTCGAGCGGCTCGCGGCCGCCGCACGCGAGCACCTGGTGGCAGGCGACCCGGTGCGCAGCCTCGACGCGGCCGACCGAGCCCTCGGCCTGTGGCACGGCACCGCGTTCGCGGAGCTGTCCGCGTGGCTGCCCGCGGCGGCGGAGTCGGCTCGCCTCGAGGAGGCCCGCATGGATCTCGAGGAGGTCCGCCTGGATGCGTGGTTGCGAGCCGGGAGGCACACCGAGTCGGTGCCGATGGCCGAGACGATGGTGCGCGAGGCTCCGCTGCGCGAACGCCGCTGGACGATGCTCGCGACGGCGCTCTACCGCAGCGACCGCCAGGCGGATGCGCTCGCGGCGGTGCGGGCTGCGCGCGAACGGCTCGACGAGGAGCTCGGCGTCGAGCCCGGCGAGGAGCTGCAGGACATGGAGCTCGCGATCCTCCGGCACGACCCGTCGCTGCGCCCGTCGACGCCGGTGACGGTCCCGAGCGCGGACTGCCCCTACCCCGGACTCCGGTCCTTCGCCGCGGAGGACGAGGAGCACTACTTCGGGCGCGACGCCGACGTGCGGGCGGCGCTGGCGCGGCTGGCTCGGGCCCCGTTCCTCGCGGTGTCGGGGGCGTCGGGCAGCGGCAAGTCCTCGCTCGTGCTCGCCGGGGTCGTGCCGGTCCTCCGGCGACGCGGCGACCGCGTCTTCGTCCTGCTGCCGAGCGCCGACCTCGAACGCCGCATCCGCGACGCCGTCGACGGTGCCCACGGCCGCACCGCGCTGGTGATCGACCAGTTCGAGGAGGTCTTCCACGCGCGCGGCGCGGATGCCGACGGGACGGCGGCGGCGATCGCCCGGGCGGCGGCGGCCGGCGTCGTGGTCGTCCTCGTCGTCCGCTCCGACTTCCTCGACCGGTGCGCGGCGCTCGCCGACCTCGGTCCGCTGATGGCCGACGGCGTGCACCTCGTCGGTCCGATGGGTCGCGAAGCGCTCCGGGACGCCATCGAGCAGCCGGCCCGGCGCGCCGGACTGAGACTGGAGCCCGGGCTCGCGGAGCTCATGCTGCGCGATGCGGCCGGTGCGCCGGGCGCGCTCCCCCTCCTCGCGCACGCCCTCGTCGAGACGTGGAGCCGCCGCGAGGGTGCCACGCTCACGGTCGCCGGCTACGAGTCGTCGGGCGGCATCTCGGGCGCCATCGCCCAGTCGGCCGAACAGCTCTACGAGTCGCTCGACGCCCGGGAACGCGACCAGTGCCGATCGCTCATGCTCCGGCTCGTCGAGCTCGGTCCGGACGGCGCGCCCATCCGGCGCCGCGCCGCCGCCGGGCCGCTCCGTGCGGATGCCGCTCGGGCGCGCGTGCTCGCACGACTCACGAGCGCGCGGCTCGTCACCGCAGAGGCGGAATCGGTCGCGATCGCCCACGAGGCGCTCGCGCTGGCATGGCCGAGGTTGCACGACTGGCTGCAGCAGGACGCGGATGCCGCGCGCGTGCTGGCGGGCGTGACCGCAGCCGCCGAGTCGTGGGACGTGGCCGGGCGCCCGGATGACGAGCTGTTCCGTGGCGCACGCCTGCAGGCGGCCCTCGAGCGACGGGATGCCGCTCCCGACGACCTCACGCGCATCGAGGCGGACTTCCTGGACGCGTCGGCCGCCCGCGCCGACGCCGAACGGACGGAGCTGCTCGCCCGGGCCGAGGAGGACCGGCGGCGGAACCGTCGACTCCGATCCCTGCTCGGCGTCGCCGCGGGCCTCATCCTGCTGCTCGTCGGGGTCGGGTCGACCGCCGTGGTCACGTCGACCGAGGCGGGCGCGCAGCGCGACACGGCCACGGTCGAGGCGCTCGTCGCGACGGCCCTGGCGCTGCGGACGTCGGAGCGCGACGTCTCCGCCCTGCTCGCCGCCGAGGCCTACCGTCGCTGGCCAGACGACGCCCGGACCCGCTCGGGGCTCACGAGCGTGCTGCAGGCGGCGGGCGGACTCGTCGACACGATCGCGCTCGAACCCGAGGGCAGTGCGTACGGCTCGCTCATCCCCGGTACCGAGGAGGCCCTGGTGGTCACGTCCGGCGGTGCCGCCGCGGTGCGGGACCTCGCCGACGGTGGCACGGTCCGAGCGCTCGACCTCGGATTCGAACCCGGGCCGCCGCGGCCCTGGCCGCTCGTCGAGGTGAGCGCCGACGGCCGGGTCGGCGCGGTGCTCTGGCCGTCGAGGACGCAGCCGTCCGGCGTCACCTGGTACGGCACGTCGCCGACCTCGGTGCTCGTCGCCTTCGACCTGACGGGCGGCGAACGCCTCCTCGGCCCGATCCGACTCGGCACCGGGACCGGCGCCCTGGCGCTGAACCGCGACGGCTCGATCATCGCCATCGCCGACGCACGCGACGGCGCCGTCGAACTGGTCTCGACGACGGATGCCGCGATGCGTTCGATCGACGGCGAGCGCACGACCGCGCTCGACCGCGACTCGTACGCCGCGGCGATCGCGTTCGACACCGCGGGCCGCCTGCTCGTCGGCCGCCTCGACGACCGGGTCGACGTCATCGACCCGCGCACGGCGTCGGTCGTGACCCGCATTCCCGTGGCGCCGTCGTCGGCGCACGTCGACCTGGCGGTGGCCCCCTCGGGGACGGTGGTCGCCTCCGGGGACCGCGCCGTGACCGCCTTCGACCCGGCGACGGGCGAGGTGCGCTGGGCGACTGACCTCTCGACGGCGAACCTCGGCCCGTGCGTCTGGATCGCGGTCTCCGAACCGCACGGGCGGGTGTTCTGCAGCAGTCGCTTCGGCGTGACGACGGTGTTCGACCTGGCGTCGGGGGTTCCCCTGCCGTCCGACGAATTCCGCGGATCGGACGACGTCGGCCCGCTCGCCGTGGGCGACGACGGCGGCATGCTCACCGCGATCGGCGTCGGCCGACCGGTCGTCACCCGCTGGCGGATCGACGGCGACGGCCCCGGGCACCGGCTGCTGACCCGCGGCTGGGAGGTGCTCGGCCCGTACTCGCATGAGGACTCGATGCTCCTCATCACGCCCGCCCGCGTCGAGCGCGACGTGTGGGATCCGGCGTACGACGCGGTCGCCATGGATACGCGGTCGGGAACGGTGGTGCACCGGTTCCCCGACGCCGTGGTCGAGACGGGTTGGCTCCGGGACGGGCGGCTCTACGCCCGGTCGGCCGCGGACGACCTCTTCCGCGTGTTCGACTCGCGGACCGGGACGCAGCTCGGCGAGGAGCTGTGGGGGGTGGTGTCGCTCTGGCCGATCGACGGCGGCGAGCACCTCCTCGCGGTGCGCACCAACGGCCGGATGCGGACGATCGATCCGGAATCCGGGGCGGCGGAGGGCCCGGCCTGGAGCGTCGACGGGTACCCGGTGTGGGTGTCGTCGGCGCCCGACGGGGATCCGCTCGCCGTCAGCTACCTCCCGGAGGTGCGCAGTCGCGAGATCGGTCCCGACGAGCCGCTGCCGCAGGGCCCGATCCGCACCGCGGTCGTGTCGGGCCAGGATCACGCGCTGCGCGCCGACGGACTCCTCGGCCTGCGGGCCCACGTCGTCACGCCGGATGACGAACTCGTCGGCGTCGGCGACGACGGCATCGGGCACTACCGGGCGGATTCGCTGCGCCGTGCCGGAATCGTCGCCGGTGCCGCCACCGGTCGCTACGCACCATCCTTCGACGCCGACGGCCGGACCGTCGTGGTGACCCTCGCCGACGGCACGTCGATCGTCTACGACACGGTGAGCGGCGAACCCATCGGCGACCCCTTCCGCAGCAGCGGGCGGGCCGTCGTGCCGGCCGCGATCCGCCCCGACGGCGCCGAACTCGCGGTCTCGACGCGAGAGGGCGTCGTGGTCTGGGACCTCGACCCGGAGCGCCAGTTCGCGGCCGTCTGCCGCCTCGCCGGGCGCGACCTCACCGAGGCGGAGTGGCACCGCTACCTGCAGCCGCTCGGCGAACCGCGGAGCACCTGCGCATCGGCCCGCTGAACGCCGACGGCGGGGCCGGTCGGAACCGGCCCCGCCGTGCGGGATGGTGCGAGGCGTTCGAGAGCGTCAGCGGGCGACCTCGCCGTCGCCACGCGCAGAAGGCGCGAGGATCAGCGAGCGACCTCGCCGTCGACGTAGTCGTCCTCGTCGACCTGGGTCCACGCGAAGAGCTTGCGCAGCTCGCGGCCCGTGGTCTCGATGGGGTGACCCTGGCCCTTCTCGCGGAGCTCGAGGAACTCCTTGGCGCCGTTGTCCTGGTCGTCGATGAAGCGCTTGGCGAACGTGCCGTCCTGGATGTCGGCGAGCACGGCCTTCATGTTCTCCTTGACGTGCTCGTCGATGACGCGCGGGCCCGAGACGTAGTCGCCGTACTCGGCGGTGTCGGAGACGGACCAGCGCTGCTTCGAGATGCCGCCCTCCCACATGAGGTCGACGATGAGCTTCAGCTCGTGGAGCACCTCGAAGTAGGCGATCTCGGGCTGGTAGCCCGCCTCGGTGAGGGTCTCGAAACCGTACTGCACGAGCTGCGAGACGCCGCCGCAGAGCACGGCCTGCTCGCCGAACAGGTCGGTCTCGGTCTCCTCGGTGAAGGTGGTCTTGATGACGCCGGCGCGGGTGCCGCCGATCGCCTTCGCGTACGACTTGGCGAGGTCCCAGGCGGTGCCCGAGGCGTCCTGCTCGACCGCGATGATGTCGGGGATGCCGCGGCCCGCGACGAACTCGCGGCGCACGGTGTGGCCCGGGGCCTTCGGCGCGACGAGGATCACGTCGACGCCCGCCGGGGCCTCGATGTACCCGAAGCGGACGTTGAAGCCGTGGCCGAAGACGAGCGTCTTGCCCTCGGCGAGGTTGTCCTTGACGGACTCGGCGTAGATGTGGCGCTGGAACTGGTCCGGGGCGAGGATCACGATGACGTCGGCCCAGGCCGCGGCATCCGCCACGCTCTTGACCTCGAAGCCGGCCTCCTCGGCCTTCGCCGTCGACTTCGAGCCCTCCTTGAGGCCGATGACGACCTCGACGCCGGAGTCGCGGAGGTTCTGCGCGTGCGCGTGGCCCTGCGAGCCGTAGCCGATGACGGCCACCTTCTTGCCCTGGATGAGCGAGAGGTCGGCGTCCTTGTCGTAGTAGATCTCAGCCATGTGCGGTCTTTCTCCTTGTGATGGGTTCGGGCAGGCGGTCTCGGTGCGCGCGCATCGCGTGCTCCTCGACCACCGGTGTCAGTTCTTGTAGACGCGTTCGGTGATGGACTTGCCGCCGCGGCCGATCGCGAGGAGGCCCGACTGGGCGATCTCCTTGATGCCGTACGGCTCGAGCACGCGGAGCAGCGCCGTCGTCTTGCCGGAGTCGCCGGTCACCTCGATGACCAGCGCGTCGGTCGACACGTCGACCACGCGCGCGCGGAACAGGTTGACGGCCTCGAGCACCGCCGAGCGCGTGGCGTTGTCGACACGGACCTTGATCAGCAGGTGCTCGCGCTGCACCGACTGCGCGGGGTCGAGCTCGACGATCTTCAGCACGTTGACGAGCTTGTTCAGCTGCTTGGTGACCTGCTCGAGCGGCAGGTCCTCCACGTCGACGACGACCGTGATGCGGGAGAGCCCGTCGATCTCGGAGTGACCGACCGCGAGCGACTCGATGTTGAATCCGCGGCGGGCGAAGAGTCCCGCGACGCGGGTGAGCAGGCCGGGCTTGTCCTCGACGAGGAGGGAGAGCACGTGGGTCGACATGTTCAGTCCTCCTGGCTGAAGGCCGGCGAGTGGTCGCGGGCGTACTGGATGTAGGAGTTGGAGACGCCCTGCGGCACCATCGGCCACACCATGGCGTCGGCGGAGACGACGAAGTCGATCACCACCGGGCGGTCGTTGGTCTCGAGCGCGAGCTTGATCGCGTCGTCGACCTCCTCCTCCTTCGTCACGCGGATGCCGAGTGCGCCGTACGCCTCGGCCATCTTGACGAAGTCGGGGACGCGGGCGGTGTCGTGGCCCGTGTTCAGGTCGGTGTTGGAGTACCGGCCGTCGTAGAACAGCGTCTGCCACTGGCGCACCATGCCGAGCGAGGAGTTGTTGATCACCGCGACCTTGATCGGGATGTCGTTCAGGGTGCAGGTCGCGAGTTCCTGGTTGGTCATCTGGAAGCAGCCGTCGCCGTCGATCGCCCACACCGTGCGCTCCGGCTCGGCGACCTTGGCGCCCATGGCGGCGGGCACCGCGTAGCCCATCGTGCCGGCGCCGCCGGAGTTCAGCCAGGCGTTGGGCCGCTCGTACTTGATGAACTGCGCGGCCCACATCTGGTGCTGGCCGACGCCCGCGGCGTACACGCCCTCGGGGCCGGTGAGCTCGCCGATGCGCTGGATCACGTACTGCGGCGCGAGCAGCCCGTCGGAGGGCTGGGTGTAGCCGAGCGGGAACTCGGACCGGAGGCCGTCGAGCGTCGACCACCAGTCGGCGACGTCGGGCGTGTGCTGGCGCGTGACCTCGCGGTAGGCGGCGAGGAGGTCGACGAGGACGTCCTTCGCGTCGCCCACGATGGGCACGTCGGCGGCGCGGATCTTGCCGATCTCGGCCGGGTCGATGTCGACGTGGACGACCTTGGCCTCGGGGGCGAACAGCGCCGCCTTGCCCGTGACGCGGTCGTCGAAGCGGGCGCCGAGGGCGACGAGCAGGTCGGCCTCCTGGAGGGCGAGCACGGCGGGCACCGTGCCGTGCATGCCGGGCATGCCGAGGTGCTGCGGGTGCGAGTCGGGGAACGCGCCGCGCGCCATGAGCGTCGTGACGACCGGCGCGTTCGTCGCCTCGGCGAACGCCTGCAGCTCGCCCGAGGCACCGGCGCGGATGATGCCGCCGCCGACGTAGAGCACCGGGCGCTTCGCCTCGGCGATGAGCTGGGCGGCGGCGAGCACCTGCTTGCCGTGCGCCTTGGTGATCGGCCGGTACCCGGGCAGGTCGAGCTTCGGCGGCCACTGGAACGGGAAGGTGGCCTGCTGGGCGTCCTTCGTGATGTCGACGAGCACGGGGCCGGGGCGGCCGGTCGTGGCGATGTGCACGGCCGACGCGATGGTGGCCGGGATCTCCTCGGCCGTCTTCACGAGGAACGAGTGCTTCGTGATCGGCATCGTGATGCCGACGATGTCGGCCTCCTGGAACGCGTCGGTGCCCATGAGGTTCGAGAACACCTGGCCGGTGATCGCGAGGAAGGGCACCGAGTCCATGTGCGCGTCGGCGATGGCGGTGACCAGGTTGGTGGCGCCCGGGCCCGAGGTCGCGATGGCGACGCCGAGCTTGCCCGACGACGAGGCGTAGCCCTCGGCCGCGTGGCCGGCGCCCTGCTCGTGGCGGACCAGGATGTGGCGGAGCTTGCGGCTGTCGAGCAGCGGGTCGTAGACGGGGAGGATGGCGCCGCCGGGGAGCCCGAAGACGTCGGTGATGCCGAGCAGCTCGAGCGAGCGGACGACCGCTTGGGCTCCGGTGAGCATCTCGGGACCGCTCTGCGACTGCGACAGGCTGGCGGGCGATGGCACGGGGCTGGCTTCCGTGGTCATTCGTTTCCTGTTCATGGTGCGTGGTGTTCGGGACAGGCGAGAGCCTCAGCCCGTGGTCGCGCCTTCGGCTGCGGAGCGCACGAGCTTGGAGTACTTCGCGAGGACGCCTCGGGTGTAGCGCGGGGGAAGCGGCGCCCAGCCGTCACGGCGGGCTGCCAGCTCGGCCCCGTCGACCAGTAGGTCGATGGAACGAGCCGCGATATCGACCCGAATCAGATCACCATCGCGCACGAAGGCGATCGGACCTGCGTCGACCGCCTCGGGTGCTATGTGGCCGATGCACAGGCCGGTTGTGCCGCCTGAGAATCGACCGTCCGTCAAGAGTAGTACATCTTTTCCGAGCCCAGCGCCCTTGATGGCGGCGGTGATGGCGAGCATCTCACGCATGCCCGGTCCGCCCTTGGGGCCCTCGTAGCGGATGACGACCACGTCGCCGTGCTTGATCTCGCCGGCGGTCAGGGCGTCCATCGCGGCCCGCTCGCGCTCGAAGACCCGCGCGGGCCCCTCGAAGGTCGCCGCGTCGAAGCCGGCCGTCTTCACGACGGCGCCGTCGGGAGCGAGCGAGCCGTTCAGGATCGTCAGGCCGCCGGTCTCGTGGATGGGGTTGTCGAGGGTGCGGAGCACCTCGCCGTCCAGCGGCGCGACGTCGAGCTCGGCGAGGTTCTCGGCGAGGGTCTTCCCCGTGACTGTGAGCACGTCGCCGTGCATGAGCCCCGCGTCGAGCAGGGCCTTCATGAGCACGGGCAGGCCGCCGCGGCGGTCGACGTCGTTCATGACGTACTTGCCGAACGGCTTGAGGTCGCCGATGTGGGGCACCTTGGACCCGATGCGGTTGAAGTCGTCGAGGGTGAGCTCGACCTCGGCCTCGCGGGCGATGGCGAGCAGGTGGAGCACGATGTTGGTTGAGCCGCCGAGCGCCATGCCCACGGCGATGGCGTTCTCGAACGCCTCCTTGGTGAGGATCTGCCGGGCGGTGATGCCGGTCTTCAGCAGGTTCACGACGGCCTCGCCGGACCGGTGGGCGTAGTAGTCGCGACGGCGGTCCGCGGACGCCGGGGACGCCGAGCCGGGCAGCGAGAGTCCGAGCGCCTCGGCGACGGAGGCCATGGTGTTCGCGGTGTACATGCCACCGCAGGCACCCTCGCCGGGAGCGAACGCGCACTCGATGCGCTTGGCATCCGCTTCGCTCATCTTGCCGGCCTTGACCGCGCCGACGGCCTCGAACGAGTCGATGATCGTGATGTCCTTCTCGGTGCCGTCCTCGAGGCGGACCCAGCCCGGCGCGATCGACCCGGCGTAGAGGAAGACGGATGCGAGGTCCAGTCGAGCGGCGGCCATGAGCATGCCCGGGATGGACTTGTCGCAGCCCGCGAGCAGCACCGACCCGTCGAGGCGCTCGGCCTGCATGACGACCTCGACCGAGTCGGCGATGACCTCGCGCGAGACGAGGGAGAAGTGCATGCCCTCGTGGCCCATCGAGATGCCGTCCGAGACGGACACGGTGCCGAACTGCAGCGGGTAGCCGCCGCCGGCGTGCACGCCCTCCTTCGCCGCCTGCGCGAGGCGGGCAAGCGAGAGGTTGCAGGGGGTGATCTCGTTCCACGAGCTCGCGATGCCGACCTGGGGCTTCTCCCAATCGGCATCGCCCATGCCGACGGCACGCAGCATGCCTCGGCTCGTGGTGGCCTCGATGCCATCCGTGACGACGCGACTGCGGGGCTTGGGATCGATCTCCGACATGCGTCGAGTCTAGATGCCGCCAGAGACCGGTTTCACCGTGCGGCGTCGCGGGCGTCGGCGAGCACCTCGAGCAGTTCGGCGACGTCGTCGGGACCGCGGAGCCGGTAGGCCGCGAGCGACTTCCCCTGGCCGACCTTCACGCCCACGTCGTCGATCTCGAGCGTCGCGAACGCGTCCTCGTCGGTCACGTCGTCGCCCACGTAGAGGACGGCGTCGGCACCGGCGTGCTGGCGCAACCGCGTGACGGCCTCGCCCTTGTCGCTCGCGCGGACCGCGAATTCCAGCACGTTCTTGCCGGTCCGCGTCGCCAGCCCGGGCAGCGCCTGCTCGACGCGCTCGCGAGCCTCGCGCTGGAGCGCCGCGCCCGCGGTCGCGCCGAGCTTGCGGGTGTGCAGGGCGATCCCGGCCGGCTTGCGCTCGACCCAGGCGCCGTCGGCGGCGGATGCCGCGTTCTCGACGATGTCGATGAGCTGCTCGAGCCGCGTGAGCTCGTTCTCGCGCAGGTCGATCGTGACGCCGCTCGCGTCGAGCTGCAGCTCGACGCCGTGCGAGCCGCTGAGCAGCGCGGCGACCGGCGGCGAGGCGACGTCCTTCAGGCTGTCGAGCGCTCGGCCGGAGACGAGGGCCACGCGCGTGTCCTCGTGCTGCGACATCCGCTCGATGGCGGCGCGCGCCCGTTCGGTGGCCCGCGCGTCCTCGGGACGGTCGACCAACGGCGCGAGGGTGCCGTCGAAGTCGAGCGCGACGAGCAGCCGCTCGACCTCGGCGATGCGCGCGACGGCGCTGCGCAGGGCGTCCGGCACGCCCGGCTGGATCTTGCCCACGCCCGTCAGCGTCTCGAGGAACGTCGCCGACCAGTTGGCCACGTCGTTGTCCTTCACGCGCTTGCGCAGCGCGCGCATGCGCCGCGCCCGTTCGCGCTTGGGCATCTGGGTCGCCTCGACCATGGCGTCCTTCAGGCCCTCGATGTCGTGGGGGTTCACGAGGATCGCCTGGCGCAGCTCGTCGGAGGCACCGGTGAACTCGCTGAGCAGCAGCACGCCGTCGTCGTCGAACCGGCAGGCGACGTACTCCTTCGCGACGAGGTTCATGCCGTCGCGCAGCGCGGTGACGAGCATGACGTCGGCGGCCAGGTACAGCGCCGCCATCTCCTCGCGCGGGTAGCCGTGGTGCAGGTACGAGATGGCCGGATGCCCCAGCGTGGAGTGGTCGCCGTTCAGCCGCCCGACGAGCAGCTCGATCTCGTCGCGCAGCTGCCGGTAGGTGTCGACGCGTTCGCGGGAGGGACTCGCGACCTGCACGAGCGTGGCCTCCTCGACGGTGAGCCGCCCGTCGCGCAGGAGCTCGCCGAACGCCTTGATGCGGTGGCGGATGCCCTTCGTGTAGTCGAGTCGGTCGACCCCGAGCATCACGACATCGGGGTCGCCGAGGCTCTTGCGGATCTCCCGGGCGCGCTCCTGCACCTCGGGGCGACGCGCCATCCGCTCGAATGCGGCCGCGTCGATCGAGATCGGGAAGTGCCGGGCGACCACATGCCGGGTCTCGCCGTCGGGGCCGGGCACCTCGAGCACCGAACCGCGCGTGCGGTAGCCGTAGAGGCGCCGGACGGCGCGCGTGAAGTTGCCGGCATCCGCTGCTCGCTGGAAGCCGATGACGTCGGCGCCGAGCAGGCCGTCGACGACCTGGCGACGCCACGGCAGCTGCGAGTAGATGCCGTATGCGGGGAAGGGGATGTGGTTGAAGAAGCCGATCACGAGGTCGGGCCGGCTCTCGCGGAGCATGCGCGGGACGAGCTGGAGCTGGTAGTCCTGCACCCACACGACCGCGCCCTCGGCAGCCGCGCGGGCGGCGGCCTCCGCGAAGCGGCGGTTGACGCGCACGTAGGCGTCCCACCACTCGCGGTGGAAGCGGGGCGGAGCGATCACGTCGTGGTAGAGCGGCCACAGGGTGTCGTTCGAGAAGCCCTCGTAGTACTCCTCGACCTCGTCGGCCGAGAGCGGCACGGGGATGATCGAGATGCCGTCGTGCTCGAACGGGTCGAACTCGCGATCGGCGACGCCCGCCCAGCCCACCCACGCGCCGTCGTTCTCGCGCATGACGGGCTCGAGCGCCGTCACGAGACCGCCGGGCGAGCCCTTCCACTGCGTGTCGGCTCCCTCGCCGCCCACGTAGTCGACGGGCAGGCGGTTGGACACGACGACCATGTCGTACGCGCCATCGGGGAACAGGTCGTCGGGCTGGGAATCGGGCTTCACGGCGTCGGGTCCTCCTCGGACTGCTCGGCGTTCAGGCTAACAGGGCGGCAAGTCCTCACCCTGCGTCCAGCCGCCCGGGCTAGACTGCGATCCTCATGATCCGAATCGGTATGAGCACCACTTGTGTGTACCCACTCGAGCCCGAGCACGCCTTCCGATACGCGAAGGAGGCCGGGTTCGACGGCATCGAGATCATGGTGACCCAGGAGCTCACCACCCAGGTCGCCGAGGGCCTCAACGAGATGTCGGAGCGGTGGGATCTGCCCATCCTCTCCATCCACGCGCCCGTGCTGCTGCTCACCCACTTCGTCTGGGGCCGCGACCCGCGCGTCAAGCTCGACCGCACGGCCGAACTGGCCGCGGCCGTCGGGGCCGAGGCCGTCGTCGTGCACCCGCCGTTCCGGTGGCAGGCCACCTACGCGCGTGAGTTCCTGCCCGCGGTGCGGGAGTTCTCGGGCGCGCACGGCGTCGAGATCGCGGTCGAGAACATGTTCCCGTGGCGCGCCGCCGGCCGGAACATGAAGGCGTACGCGCCCGGCTGGGACCCGCGCGAGATGGACTGCGACGCGGTCACGCTCGACTTCTCGCACGCCTCGCTCTCCGGCGTCGACAGCCTCGAGTACGCGAAGGACCTGGGCGACCGACTCCGCCACGTCCACCTGTGCGACGGCACGGGCGCGATCGGCGAGGGACAGATCTTCGACGAGCACCTGCTGCCCGGTCGCGGCACCCAGCCCGTCGCCGAGACGCTGCGGTGGCTGGCCGACCGCGGGTGGAACGGCTCGGTGGTCGCCGAGATCAACACCCGCAAGGCGAAGTCCGAGGCGGAGCGGCTCGACCTCCTCCGCGAGACGCTCGCGTTCGCCCGCGAGCACACGGCCGTCGCACCGGCCGCCGAGCCCGAGCGGCCGCAGTCCGAGTCGCCGCTGCGTCGGGCGATCGACGCGATCCTCCCCCACCGCCGCTGACGCGACGCGACCCGGCAGCCACGGGGGCCACCGGGTCGCGATCTCCACGTCGCCGTCAGGCGGGCGAGGGCAGCGCCGAGCCCACCGAGCGGATGCCGCGGCGCCGCGCCACCACGGCCGCGGTGCCGGCGACGCCGAGCAGCCCGAACAGCGCGACCACCGCGGCGGCTCCGGCGACGGCCCCGCCTCCGGCGCCGCTCACGATGAGCTGCATGCCCTGCACCGCCCAGGTCAACGGCAGGAACGGGCTCACCGCCTGGAACGGCCCGCTCACGATCTCGAGCGGGTAGAGCCCACCGGATGCCGCGAGCTGGAGCACGACGAGCACGAGCGACACGATCGTGCCGGCGCGCCCGAGCCACGCGTTGAGGAATGCGTGGATCGCCGTGAACGCGACCGCGAGCAGTGCGGAGAACGCGAGCGTCTGCGGCAGCAGCGCCCAGTCGACGCCGAGCGCCGTATGCATGAGCAGCACGACGGCCGCCGCCTGGGCGAGGCCGACGAGCGAGCCGCGGAAGAGCGTGCGAGCCAGGAGCCGTCCCGTCGGCGCCGTGCTGGCGAGCGCCTCCCGCCCGAACGGACGGAACACGAGGAAGAGCGCCATCGCACCGAGCCACAGGCCGATCGGTGCGAGCAGCATCGCGATGACCTGGCCCAGCGAGTCGATGGCGTTGTCGCGCTGCGCCGCGACGGTCACCGGCTCGGCGACCACCGAGGCGGTGTCCTCGGGATCGAGGTCGGTGAGGGATGAGGAGCCCTCGGCGCCCTCCGCGAGTCCGTCGGCCAGCTCGCCCGTGCCGTCGGCGAGTCTGGTCGCGCCATCGGCCGACGCCGAGGCTCCGTCGCGGAGCTGCGCGAGTCCGCCCGCAAGCTCCGACGTGCCTGACGCGGCGCCCGAGGCGCCCGACTGCAGTTCGCCGAGGCCGCCGGAGAGTCCCTCGAAGCCCGCGGTGAGGCGGTCCGCACCGTCGCGCAGCTGCGGAGAGCCGCTCGAGAGCTGCGACGCGCCGTCCGCGAGTCCGGCGATGCCCGACTGGAGCTGCCCGAGTCCGGCGGCGCCCTCGGCGATCGGCGCTCCCCCGGCGGCGAGGGCCGACGCGCCGTCGCCCGTGTCGACGACGCCGGCCCGCAGCCGGCAGATCTCGACGAGGGGCGCCGCCGGCTCGGGCGCGCAGGTCGCCGGCACGCCGGCCGCGGCAGCCGTCGCGGCGCTCGCGGCG
>NZ_LQGY01000017.1 GCF_001620055.1 Agromyces sp. NDB4Y10
CCGCGCCGCGCGCCGCGGCGCGGAGGCGGACGGAGGCGGGACCGGAGGGCAGCGCCAGCGTGCGCTCGAAGCGGTCGGGGCCGGCGACCTCCACGCCGTCGACGGCTCGGGCCGCGAGCCAGGCGAAGACGCCCGCCGCGTCGAACGGCGGACGCGCGGGCAGGTGCAGGCGCACGACGCCGGCGTCGGCCGTGGCGACGGCCGTCGCGATATCCGCTGCCCGCGCACCCGCTGCGCGGAGCTCGAGCGGGCTGCGCTCGTACACCGCGCGGATCGTGTCGTTGAACTGGCGGATGCTGCCGAAGCCCGAGGCGAACGCGACGTCGGCGACGGGCATCGCGGTCGACACGAGCAGGGTGCGCGCCGTCTGCGCGCGGTGGGCGCGGGCGAGCGCGAGCGGCCCGGCTCCGAGTTCGGCGGACAGGACCCGGGTCAGGTGCCGAGGCGTGTACCCGAGCCGGGCGGCGAGGCCCGGGACGCCGTCGCGCTCGACGACGCCGTCGGCGATGAGGCGCATGGCGCGCGCGGCGAGGTCGTCGTCGAGGTCCCACTCGGGCGAGCCCGGCACGGCATCGGGGAGGCAGCGCTTGCACGCGCGGAGGCCCGCCTCGTGGGCGGCGGCCGCCGTGCGGTAGAAGGTCACGTTCGCGGGCTTCGGCGGCACGGCCGGGCAGCTCGGCCGGCAGTAGATGCCCGTGGAGTGGACGCCCGTGATGAACTGCCCGTCGAACCTCGCGTCGCGCGCGAGCATGGCGCGGTAGCGCTGGGCGAACGCCGGGTCGCCGAGCGGGTCGGCGTCGCGGGGCCGAACGGGGGCGGCGGTCGGGGTCATCACCCCTCAAGGCTCGCACGCCCCGCCGTCGCCGGATAGCGGAAATCGGACATGGCTGCGCTGGGTACGCTGACGGCATGTACGACGACGTCCTCACCCGCCTCACCGCCGCGCTCGGCGACGCCGTGGTCACCAGCGGCCCCGCCCTCGACGCCGTCCGGGAGGACCGCTCCGGCTGGGTGAGCGAGCACCCGGCGCTCGCCGTCGTGCACGCGGCAGCCGTCGACGACGTGCAGCAGGTGCTGCGGCTGGCCCACGAGACGCGCACCCCGGTGGTACCGCGCGGGGCGGGCACCGGCCTCGCCGGCGGGGCCCTCGCGAGCCGCGACGCGATCGTCCTCGACCTCACGCGGATGAACCGGATCCTCGAGCTCGACGACGTCGACGAGCTCGCCGTCGTCGAGGCGGGCGTGCTGAACGGCGACCTCGACCGCGCCGCGCGGGAGCGCGGCCTCTGGTACGCGCCCGACCCCGCGAGCCGCGCCATCTCGTCGATCGGCGGCAACATCGCCACGAACGCGGGCGGGCTGCTCTGCGCGAAGTACGGCGTGACGCGCGAGAGCGTGCTGGGCCTCGCGGTGGTCCTCGCGGACGGCACGCTGCTGCGCACGGGCCACCGCACCGTCAAGGGCGTCACGGGCTACGACCTCACCGCCCTGCTCACCGGCTCCGAGGGCACCCTCGGCGTGATCGTCGAGGCCACCGTGCGCCTCCGCCCCGTCGTGGCGGGCGAGACCCACACCGTGGCGGCCGCGTTCCCCGACGTCGAGGCGGCCGGCGTCGCCGCCGCGGGCGTCGCCGCCGCACGGATCCGCCCCGCGCTGCTCGAGCTCGTCGACGCCGTGGGCCTCGGGCGCGTCGCCGAGTTCCTCGGGCCCGACGAGCTCGCGGGCACGCCGATCGCCGACCTCGCACCGGGGGAGACGTTCCTGCTCGCCCAGACGGATGCGGGCGACGCCGCCGCCGAGGCCGACGTGATCGCCCGCGTGTTCGCCGAGGCCGGCGGTCGCGTGACCCGCTCGACGGATGCCGCGACCGGCGAACGGCTCCTCGGCATCCGGCGGGCCATGCACCCGGCGCTCGCCTCGCGCGGCAAGGTGCTCATCGAGGACGTCGCCGTGCCGCGCTCGCGCCTGCCGCAGATGTTCCGCGCGATCGCCGAGATCGGTGAGCGCTACGGCGTCGAGATCCCCACCCTGGCCCACGCGGGCGACGGCAACCTGCACCCGAACTTCGTCTTCGAGGGCGACGCGGTGCCCGAGCACGTTTGGGCCGCGGCCGACGAGATGTTCCGTGCGGCCGTGCGGCTCGGGGGCACCCTCACGGGCGAGCACGGCGTCGGCCTGCTGAAGCGGCGCTGGCTGGCCGAGGAGCTCGGCGACGCGTCGGTCGAGCTCCAGCGCCGGATCAAGCAGGTGTTCGACCCGGCCGGCATCCTGAACCCGGGCGTGATGTTCGAGCCCGCACCGGGCACCGCTCGGTAGGCTGCACCGCGTGAGCTTCACGCCGACGCCAGCGCCCGGACCCCAACCGCACCTGCACGTCTGGCCGGCCGCGGCACAACCCCGGCGGGGCGCGGGCGCCGGCATCGTGGTGCTGAGCGCCGTCGCGGTGCTCGCGGGCCTGCTCGTCTTCGCCTACCTCGCGATCTCGTTCGGCATCTCGGTGCTCGTGGTCGGCACGCTCGTCGCGCTCGTGCCGCTCGCGATCGTGCTCCTCGCGGTCCGGTGGATCGACCGCTGGGAGCCCGAACCGCGGTGGGCATTGTGGTTCGCCTTCCTCTGGGGCGCGGCCGTCTCGGTGGCGATCGCGCTCATCGTCGACCTCGGCGTGCAGCTCTTCGTGGCGGTGACGAGCCCCGCCGGCGCCGGCGCCGATGCGACCATGCAGGCGGTCGTGCAGGCGCCGATCGTCGAGGAACTCGCGAAGGGCGTGGGCGTCCTGCTCATCTACGCGTTCTCGAAGTCGCACTTCGACGGGCCGGTCGACGGCCTGGTCTACGCCGCGACCGTCGCGGCGGGCTTCGCCTTCACCGAGAACATCCTCTACTTCGGCGCGGCGCTCATCGAGGGCGGCGCGGGCGAGCTCGGGGCGACCTTCGTCGTCCGCGGCATCTTCTCACCGTTCGCGCACGTGCTCTTCACGGCCTGCACGGGCATCGCGATCGGCATCGCCGCCCGCCGCGGCGGCGCGGGCGTCATCGGATGGTTCCTGCTCGGCCTGGTCGCCGCGATCCTGCTCCACGCGTTCTGGAACGGCTCGCTCGCGTTCGCCGACGCCCTGGCGCTCTACTTCACCGTGCAGGTCCCGATCTTCATCGGCGCGATCGTCGTGACGATCCTGCTGCGCCGGGAGGAGCAGCGAGTGACCCGGACCCGCCTCGCCGAGTACGCGGCCGCGGGCTGGTTCAGCCCCGACGAGGTCTCCGGCCTCTCGACGCCGTCCGGCCGGCGGGCCGCGCTCGCGTGGGCCCGCGCGCAGCATCCGCCGCGCACCGCGCAGGTGCAGCGGTTCATCGCGGATGCCACGCGGCTGGCGTTCACGCGCCAGGCCCTCGTCACCGGGCGCGGCGACGTGCGCCGGCTCGAGGACGAGCGCGTGCTGCTCGACGCCGTCACCCGCGGACGCGCCGCCATCTCCGCCTGACCGTCCCGTCGGCGACCGGCCGACGCCCGGGCGGGGAGGTCTATGCTGTCCGCATCCGGAATCGACGGCGATCGGAGTCGGCGTGCGCAGTCCAGGCCACGACCCGCGGGAGCGCGACGCGCGCGACCTGCGCGATCGGCTGCTGCGCGCCCAGGAGGACGCCATCGCGACCGGCGTCGTGCCGCTCAGCCTCCGTCCCGTCGTGCGCGACTCGTGGGAGCGCGCCATCCGCGGCGCCATCGACCCCGACCGGGCGCTGCCGACCATCGACCTCGACGACGACGCCTTCCGTGCGTACCGCGCCGGCCACGCCCTCGCGCCGGTCATGCCGGTGATCCGCAGGCTGCTCGTCGAGGGGGCGGATGACGCGGGGCTCGTCGTCGCCGTCGGCGACGCCCAGGGGCGGCTGCTCTGGGTGGAGGGCGACCCGCACCTGCGTCGGCGCGCCGAGGACATGCTGTTCGTCGCCGGCGCGGACTGGTCGGAGTCGAGCGTCGGCACGAGCGCCCCGGGCACCGCCCTGCAGCTGGATCGCCCGGTCCAGATCCGCGGTGCCGAGCACTACAACCGGATCGTGCACCCGTGGAGCTGCACCGCCGCGCCCGTGCACGACCCCGCGACGGGCGCGCTGCTCGGCGTGATCGACATCACGGGCACCGACCTCGCGGTCGCCCCGCACGCGCTCTCGCTCGTCTCGGCGACCGTCGCGGCGGTCGAGGCCGAACTGCGCATCGCGAACCTCGAGACGGCCGTGCACGCCACCATCCGCCGTTCGCGCCTGCGCGCCGTCCCCGCGCCCTCGCGCACCGCGCTCACGGTGCTCGGCGAGCGGCGCCCTCGGCTCGGCGACGTCGAGCTCAGCCCGCGGCACGCGGAGATCCTCACCCTGCTCGCGTGGCATCCGAGGGGGCTCGGCGCCGAGCGGCTCGCCGCGCTCGTGTACGAGGGCGACCCCTCGCCGGTCACGCTGCGCGCCGAGATCGCCCGCCTCCGCCGCGTGCTCGAGGCGGCGGGGGAGCCGCCGCTCGAGTCGCGCCCGTACCGCCTCGGCCGCGAGCTCGACCTCGACGCCGCCCGCGTGGCGAAGCTGGTCGGCCAAGGGGCGCTCCGCAAGGCGCTCGAGCACTACGCCGGTCCGGTGCTTCCCGCATCCGCCGCGCCCGGCATCGTGGAGCTGCGCGACGAGCTCGCGGGCCGCCTCCGCGAGTCGATGCTCGCCGACGCCGCACCCGACCTGCTGCTCGCCTTCGCGGAGCGCGACGAACACCGCTACGACGCCGCGCTCTGGCGCGCGCTGCTCCAGGTGCTGCCGCCGCGCTCCCCGCGTCGCGCGTCGGTGGTCGCCCACCTCGAGCGCATCGAGTCCGCGCTGCGCTGACCGCGCTGCGCGGACTGCAACGGGGTTGCAACCCGAGGGCAACCGGTCCGCAACGCCCGCGCGCCTACCGTGGCGTCCGCCCCACTCCGAGGGCATGACGACGACGTCACGAGGAGACACGATGACCGTGTACGCCGCGCCCGGCACCGCCGGCGCACTGATCGAGTTCAAGCCGCGCTACGAGCACTTCATCGGCGGGGAGTGGGTGAAGCCCGCGGGCGGCGCCTACTTCGAGGACATCTCGCCCGTCAACGGCAAGCCGTTCACCGAGGTCGCCAGGGGCACCGCCGCCGACATCGAGGCCGCGCTCGACGCCGCCCACCGGGCCGCGCCCGCCTGGGGCCGCACGAGCGCCGCGCACCGCGCCGGCATCCTGAACGCCATCGCCGACCGCATCGACGAGCACCGCGAGCTGCTCGCCGTCGCCGAGACCTGGGACAACGGCAAGTCGATCCGCGAGCCGCTGAACGCCGACCTCCCGCTCGCGAGCGACCACTTCCGCTACTTCGCGAGCCTGATCCGCGCGCAGGAGGGCAGCTTCACCCAGCTCGACGAGGACACCGTCGCCTACCACTTCGACGAGCCGCTCGGCGTCGTCGGCCAGATCATCCCGTGGAACTTCCCGCTCCTCATGGCCACGTGGAAGCTCGCGCCGGCGCTCGCCGCGGGCAACGCGGTCGTGCTGAAGCCGGCCGAGCAGACGCCCGTGTCGATCCTCGTGCTCGTCGAGCTCATCGCCGACCTCCTGCCGCCCGGCGTGCTCAACGTCGTCAACGGCTTCGGCGTCGAGGCCGGCAAGCCGCTCGCGTCCTCCAACCGCATCCGGAAGATCGCGTTCACGGGCGAAACGACCACGGGCCGGCTCATCCTGCAGTACGCGTCGAACAACATCATCCCCTCGACCGTCGAACTCGGCGGCAAGAGCCCGAACATCGTGTTCGAGTCCGTCGCCGACCGGCGGGACTCCTTCTACGACAAGGCGCTCGAGGGGTTCAGCCTGTTCGCGTTCAACCAGGGCGAGGTGTGCACCTGCCCGAGCCGCTCGCTCATCCAGAGGTCGATCTACGACACGTTCCTCGACGACGCGATCGAACGCACGAAGCAGGCGCGACAGGGCAACCCGCTCGACACCGAGACGCAGGTCGGCGCGCAGGCCTCGAACGACCAGCTGGAGAAGATCCTCAGCTACATCGACATCGGCAAGAAGGAGGGCGCGAAGCTGCTGCTCGGCGGCGAGCGCGTCGACCTCGGCGGCGACCTCAGCGAGGGGTACTACGTCGCGCCGACGATCTTCGAGGGCGAGAACCGCATGCGGCTCTTCCAGGAGGAGATCTTCGGCCCCGTCGTCGCCGTGACGAGCTTCCGGGACTACGACGACGCGATCCGCATCGCGAACGACACCCTGTACGGGCTCGGCGCCGGCGTGTGGAGCCGCAACGGCAACGAGGCGTACCGGGCGGGGCGCGACATCCAGGCCGGTCGGGTGTGGGTGAACAACTACCACGCCTACCCGGCGGGGGCCGCGTTCGGCGGCTACAAGTCCTCCGGCATCGGCCGCGAGAACAACAAGCAGGCGCTCGCGCACTACCAGCAGACGAAGAACCTGCTCGTCAGCTACAGCGAGAACCCGCTCGGGTTCTTCTGATCCGGATGCCACGAGCCATGTCGATCGACGAACTCGCGGGCCGCGTGGTCGCGTCCGTGACGATCGAGGGCGACGTCTCGCCGCGGGTGGAGCTCACGCCCGCGGCGAGCGTCCTGCTCGCGACGCTCTGGGCCGCGCACGGCCCGCTCATGTTCCACCAGTCCGGCGGATGCTGCGACGGCAGCGCCCCGATGTGCTACCCGGCGGGCGAGTTCGCGACGAGCGCCGCCGACGTGCTGCTCGGGGAACTCGATCTCGGATCCGGCCGGGTCGTGCCGTTCTGGATGTCGGCCGAGCAGTTCACGTACTGGCGGCACACGCACCTGACGGTCGACGTCGTTCCCGGCCGGGGGAGCGGCTTCTCGCTCGAGGCGCCCGAGGGGGTGCGGTTCCTCATCCGCTCGCGCCTCATGGAGGAGTGATCCGTGAACGGAAGAACTCGTCGCCCTGTGGATGTGGCAATGCCGACATCTCGACGGGGCGACGAGTCCTTGAGGGCTTCAGACTGCAAGATGTTCGCCCGTGGCGCAAGACCCCCGCGGACGGGCGTCCCGGATTGCCCCGGCCCGCGGCATCCGTTTTGATGGGGGGATGACTGATACGAACAGCAAGCCCGAGGTCGACGCTCCCCAGGGCCCGGCCCCCGAGGACCTGGTCATCGAGGACATCGTCGTGGGCGACGGCCCCGAGGCGGCGCCCGGCTCGACGGTCGACGTGCACTACCTGGGCGTCGAGTACGACTCGGGCGAGGAGTTCGACTCCTCGTGGAGCCGCGGGCAGTCCATCAACTTCCCCCTCCAGGCGCTCATCGCCGGCTGGCAGGAGGGCATCCCCGGCATGAAGGTCGGCGGACGTCGCCAGCTCATCGTGCCGCCGCAGAAGGCCTACGGTCCCGCCGGCGGTGGGCACCAGCTCTCCGGCAAGACCCTCATCTTCGTGATCGACCTGCTCGGCGTCAGCTGAGCCGACGACCACGGCGTTCACGGCCGGCGGACCCTCGGGTCCGCCGGCCTTCGTCATGTTCGGCGAAGTTTTTCCATTCAGGTGCATCCGATCGGGGGGCGTGGCCGGAAGTAGGTGGTGAAGGCAAGAAACGCCGCTCCGCCCCGCGGGGCTGACCTGAGAGGGAATCATGAAGAAGATCCTCATCGCCGGCATCGGTGCCGGAGCGCTCGTCGCGTTCGGTGCCGTCGCCCCGGCCACCGCATCCGAGCAGAACGCCATGCTCTCCGTGCTGCACGGCATCCCGGACACGCCCGTCGACGTGTACGTCAACGACGAACTCACGCTCGACGACTTCCAGCCGGGTGACCTGGCCGGCCCGCTCGAGCTGCCCGCCGGCACGTACTCCGTGGTGCTCGCCGCCCCGGACTCGACCGACGCGTCCGAGCCGGTCCTGGGGCCGATCGACCTGCCGCTCGAGGCGGGCGGCAACTACACCGCCGTCGCCCACCTCGACGCCGACGGCGCGCCGACCGCGAACCTGTTCACGAACGACGTGTCCGACATCGCCGCGGGCGAGGGTCGCCTCACCGTGCGCCACGTGGCCGCCGCGCCGCCCGTGGACATCCTGGCGGGTGGCGAGGCCGTGATCTCGAACCTGGCGAACCCGGACGAGCAGACGCTGAACCTGCCCGCCGGCACCGTCGAGGCCTCGGTGGCCGCGACCGGCACGACCGACCCGGTCCTCGGCCCGGCACCGGTCGACGTCGCCGAGGGCACGCTGACCATCGTCTACGCCTGGGGCAGCCTCGAGGACGAGAACCTCGATCTCGCCGTCCAGACGATCTCGGGCATGCACTCGAGCCCCGACGGCGTCCCGGCCGGCTCCGCGGGCCTCGTCGCGACGAACGCGCCCGAGCAGCAGTTCGGCATCTGGGCGACTGCCGGCCTGGCGATCCTCGCCGCGATCGCGCTCGCCGCGGCTGCGGCCCGCAAGGCGGTCACCGCGAAGGCGGAGCGCTGATCCGCATGAAGGGCACGGAGGCTGCGGCCAGGGTGATCGGGTCCCTGGTCGCGGTCTCCGCCGCGCTCGGCCTGCTGGCCGGGTGCGTCGCGGCGCCGTCGGGGGGCGGCGCCGCGCCCGTCGCGCCGTCGGCGACCGCGTCGCCCGGGGCGGACCCGGCCTCCCGGCCCGCGGCGGCCGCACCGCCCGCGAGCGTGCCGGAGATCCCGCGCCAGTCCGCCTCGCTCGAGGAACAGCGGCGCGCTCAACCCCCCGCCCCGACCCGCGTCGAGGTGCCGGCCCTCGGCATCGACATGGCCGTCCGGCCAGTCGGGCTCGACGCGCAGGGGAACATGGCCCTGTTCGACGACCCCGCCGTCGCCGCCTGGTACCAGTGGGGCCCGGCGCCGGCGAGCGGCAGCGGCTCCACCGTGATCGCGGCGCACGTCGACTCGCTGGAGTACGCCGTGCTCCCGTTCGCGAAGCTCCGCGACGCGCGACCCGGCACGCTCGTGGTCGTGACGGATGCCGCGGGCACCCGGCACTCGTTCGGCGTCGACTCGCTCGAGGTCATCGAGAAGGGCGTCGTCGACTGGGACGCCGCGTTCGACCGCTCGGGCGCGTCGAGGCTCACGCTGATCACCTGCGGAGGCGAGTTCGACTACGTCAACCGCACGTACCTCAGCAACCTGGTGCTCACCGCCACACCGCGCTGACCCGCGAGGTCGCGTTCCGCCGAAGCGAAAGGGAGGATGGATATGCTGATGCCGACGCCGCACGCGACGATCGCGGCGCCGCCGCGGGTCGCCGCCGACGCGCGGCTCCTCCCGATCCGAAGAAGGGGTGAACGCCGAACCGTGAGCGCGACCGCCTTCGACACGCTGGACGATCGCGCCCTGGCCGACGAGTTCGCCGCCGGGGAGGAGCGCGCCCTGCGCGAGGCGTACGCGCGATGGTCGCCGCTCGTGTTCCGGCTCGCGCTCCGGTCGCTCGGCGACCGGACCGACGCGGAGGACGTCACGCAGCAGGTCTACATCTCCGCGTGGCGGGGCCGGCACACGTTCGACGCGACGCGCTCGAGCCTCAGCGCCTGGCTCGTGGGCATCGCCAAGCACCGCATCGCCGACGCCCACGAGGCCCGTGCCCGGGCCCGCCGCCTCGAGGATTCGCTGGTCGCCGAGGCGTCGACCGCACCGGAGGCGGTCGACGACGACCTCGCGGAGCGCGTCATGGTCGCGGAGGAGCTCGAACGGCTCGAGCCCGTGCCGCGCCGGGTGATGCAGCTCGCGTTCTACGACGAGCTCAGCCACTCGCAGATCGCCGAGACCCTCGGCCTGCCGATCGGAACCGTGAAGAGCCATGTCCGACGCAGCCTCGCCAGGCTGCGCACGCGATGGGAGGTGGATGATGGACCACATCGAGCCTGAAGAGCTCGCCGTGCTCGCCCTCGACGGGCGCGAGCCCGACGCAGCCGTCCGAGCCCACCTCGACGCCTGCCCGGACTGCCTCGCCGAGTACGACACGCTCGTCCGGACCGTCGCGCTGGGGCGCGGCACCCCGGATGACGCGTTCGAAGCGCCGCCGTCCTCCGTGTGGGCGGCGATCCACGCCGAACTCGACCTCGCGCCCGAGCTGGCCGCCGACCCCACTGTCGGTCGCGCGCCGGCCGCGGTGGCGGTGGCTCCGGCACCGGAGGCCGCGCGAGCGGCATCGGTCGATGCCGAGGCCGCACCGGGCCGCGAGCCCGGTCCCGCATCGGGGGAGCGGTCGGGTCACGTCGCGCCTCGGCGCCGGTCGCGTCGCCCGGCGCTCGCGTCCGACGGACCGGACGGCACCCGCCGGCGGAGCGCCTGGCTGCCCATCGCGGTGGTCGCCGCGGCGGGCGGGATCCTGGCCGGCATCGGGCTCGGCTGGCTCCTGGGGGCCAGCGGGTCCGGCGGCGGGACGGCCGGACCCGACCCGGCGGTCGTGCTCGCGAGCGCCGAGCTCGACTCCTTCCCGGGATGGGACGACGCGGTGGGCTCGGCCACGGTCGAGGAACTCGACGGCACCAGGACGGTCGTCGTCGACCTCGACGCGACGGTCCCGGCCGGCGAGGTCCGCGAGGTGTGGCTCATCCGCTCCGACGCCTCCGGGCTGGTGAGCCTGGGCCTGCTCGACGGGTCGAGCGGCCGGTTCGTGGTGCCCGAGGGCATCGACCTCGACGAGTACACGCTCGTCGACGTCTCCGCCGAGCCCTTGGACGGCGACCCGGCCCACTCGGGTGACTCGATCGTGCGCGGGGAACTCCGCAGCACCTGAGATCGGGCGGCCTGCGTTCGGCTCCCGGCCGACCGGCGCCGCCCGGATCAGGCGTCGCGCGCCGGCGGGCGACCCCGCTCGGGCTCGGCGCGCTCGCGCACCCGTTCGACGAGGTCGCGCCACGGACCGGTGACCTGGCGCTCGGCGAGCGTCGCCTCGTGCGGCTCGCACCGGATGCGGTACTGGTACCGATCCGGCTCGGGCGGCGCGGGCGGCGTCTCGCCCCAGGGCAGGCGCTCGATGAGCAGCTCCCACTCCTCGGGGTCGGGCTGGTCCTCGACGTGCACCTTCCACGTCAGGCGGAGCCCGGCGATGCCGCCGCTGCGGATGACCTCGACCTCCATGAGGCCGATGGTACTCCGCGGGTCGGGCCCCGTCGCCGGCTACTCCGGGTCGAGGCCGACCGTGCGCCATCCGCTCGCCACCGCCCGCACCTCGGCCGAGGTCGCGCCGAACCGGGCGCGCGCCGACTCGAGCGTGGCGGCGGCGAACACCGCGAAGCCGTCGTCGGGCCCCAGGGTGCCTGCGGTCAGGGTGTCGTACCAGACCCGGCCGGCGTGCTCCCACGCGAAGCCGCCCAGCTCGACCGCGGCGAGCGCGAACGCCCGGTTGGGGATGCCGGAGTTCAGGTGCACGCCGCCGTTGTCGTCGCTGGTGCGGATGTAATCGCGGAAGTGCGCCGGCTGCGGATCACGGCCGAGCACGTCGTCGTCGTACGCGGTGCCCGGCTCGATCATCGAGCGCAGGGCGCGGCCCTCGACGAGGTCGGTGAAGACCCCCTCGCCGATGAGCCACGTCGCCGCCCCGGCATCCTGCCCCATCGCGTACTGCTCGACGAGTGCGCCGAACACGTCGGAGACGTGCTCGTTGAGCGCCCCCGACTGGTCGCGGTAGCGGAGCCGCGCGGTGGCCTCGGTGACGCCGTGCGCGAGTTCGTGCCCGATCACGCTGAGCGACTGGGTGAACCCGCGGAACACCTCGCCGTCGCCGTCGCCGAACACCATCCGCTCGCCGTCCCAGAAGGCGTTGTCGTAGCGGTCGCCGAAGTGCACCGTCGCCTCGAGGGGCGCGCCGGCGCCGTCGATCGCGTCGCGCCCGAAGACGCGCTGGAAGAGGCGGTAGGTCTCGCCGAGGCCGTCGTAGGCCTGGTCGACGGCCTCGTCGCCCGTGGCGGGCTCGCCCTCGCGGCGCACGAGGCGGCCGGGCAGGGTCTGCGCACCGCCGGCGTCGGAGATGCGACGGTCCGGCTCCGGTTCGGCGCCCGGCCGGAGCGACGGCTGCTCGCGCGGCACTGGCGGAGCCCCGAACGACGGATGCCCGCCCTCGGCGCGGAGCTCGCGCAACGGCACGTCGTGGCGGAGCGAGCGCTGCGCGGCATCCGCCGCCACGTCGAACCGATCGGTCGCCTCGGCGACGCGCAGCAGCAGCCACGGCGGCACGATGCCCGCGCGCGGTCGGGCGTCGCGCGAGCGGGGGGAGGGCGGCATCCGGGTCATGCGACGATGCTCGCACGCGCCGCCGACAGCATCGGTGCTCCGGACCGCGAGTCGCCTGCGAGTCCCGGGCGCGCGGGTCGCGGCATGGCAGGCTGGTCGGGTGACCGCCACCGCTCCCGCCCCGACCGACGTGCGCACGCATCCGATCGGACTGGTGCCGGCCTTCCTCGTGTGCGTGGCCGCGGTGTCGCTCTTCGGCTTCCAGGAGAAGCTGCCCGGCTACGCGCTGCTCGCGGCGGGGCTCGTGATCGCCTGGTTCGTCGACCGGTCGGGCCGCACCGAGCGCCTCGCGCCCGACCTGCTCCTCATCGCGATCGGGCAGGTCATCATCTCCACGATGTCGCTCAAGGCCGAGTTGACGGATGCCGCCATGGTGCGCTTCGCGGTGGTGCTCGGGCTCGCCGTCGTCGTGCCGTACGTGATCTCACGCTTCGTCTACCGCGAGCGCGTCATCCGCTTCCCGTGGCGCACCGGCCGTCGCTGGACGCGCACCCAGTGGCTCTACCTCATCTTCGTCACGCTCGCCGGATGGCTCATCCTGCCGTTCTACTTCATCACCTCCGGCGTCTACACGAACTGGCCGGTCGTCGAGACGCCGAACGAGATCGCGCGCCTGTTCGTCGGCGTGAACGCGGTCGGCACGTGGGACGAGCTGTTCTTCATCTGCACGGTGTTCACCCTGCTGAAGCGGCACTTCCCGGCCTGGCAGGCGAACCTGCTGCAGTCGCTCGTGTTCGTGTCGTTCCTGTGGGAGCTCGGCTACCAGGCCTGGGGTCCGCTGCTCACCATCCCGTTCGCGCTCATCCAGGGCTACACCTTCAAGCTCACCAAGTCGCTCACGTACGTGCTCATCGTGCACCTCATCTTCGATGCGGTCGTGTTCGCCGTGATCGTGTACGCGCACAACGGCTGGCCGGCGATCTTCCCGTTCGTGCCCGGCGGGTAGGGCGCGCGGCGTCCTACGGTCGGCGCGCTCGCACCGCCGCCCGCAGCGACGCGACCGCGAGCAGGACCGACGACGCGGCGAGCGCGGTGCACAGCGACCACTCGAGGAGCCCGGGGGCGGCCGGGGGCCGGGCGAAGACGCGGCCCGCGTCATCCCGGTGCACGGTCACCTCCGCGCCGACCGCGAGGTCCTCGCTCCGCAGGTCGGCGCGCGTGCCGTCGGGCAGCTCGACGACGACGATGCGGAACGGCGCGGGCCGGCTGCCGCGCCGGTCGCCGACCACGCGTTCCTCGACGCGCTCGTCCACGACGACGGCCTGGACCGGGGTGCTCGCCGTGGACACCCGCGCGGCGGTCTCGGCCACCGCCGCGACCGTCCATGCGGCGAGGAGCACGGCGAGGACGGCGAGCACGGCGGCGGTGACCGCGGGGGGCGGGGTGCCGTCCCGTTCGACGTCACGTGCTCGTGCCGCACTCACGCCGGCATCACTCCTCCGGGTCCGCCCCGACGGTCACACGCTTCATCGCGAACCCCATGGGCCCAGTCTGCACCCGGGGACGCCCGCCCACGTCGGGCGGGAGCCATCCGCTCTGCTAGAGTATTGAGGTTGCCGTGAACCGGCCGCGCATGAAGAGAGCCCAGGCACAAGGCCCCGGGCAGCGCGCAACGAGAAGGAAGGGGATCCCATCTATGGCACTGGATGCAGATACCAAGAAGGCGATCATCGAAGAGTACGCGACGCACCCCGGTGACACTGGATCCCCCGAGGTCCAGATCGCGATCCTCACCAAGCGGATCAAGGACCTCACCGAGCACCTCAAGGAGCACAAGCACGACCACCACTCGCGTCGTGGCCTGCTGCTCCTCGTGGGCCAGCGTCGTCGTCTGCTCGGCTACCTCGCCGACGTCGACATCAACCGCTACCGCTCGCTGATCGAGCGTCTCGGGCTGCGCCGCTAAGCGCATTTCCCGCGCGGCTCTCGACGACACCGCGAACTTCTTGCGAAGGTCCCCCGCCGGCTCATCCCGAGCCCGCCGGGGGCCTTCGTCATGTGCGGGGAGGCCCGCGGGGCCGAGGAGCACGAGCGGATGGCGCCGCCTCGGCTGTCAACCCGGTTGAGCGCCGACAGCGCCCCCCGTAGCGTCGGCCGGGTCCGACGACGAAGGGGGAACAGCGCATGGCAGAACGACTCGACGGGAAGAAGGTCGCCTTCCTGGTGACCGACGGGTTCGAGCAGGTCGAGCTGACGGAGCCGTGGAACGCCATCAAGGGCGCCGGCGCCGAGGTCGACCTCGTGTCGCCCACCGAGGGCACGGTGCTCGGCATGAACCACATCGACAAGGGCGACACGTTCGACGTCGACCGCCTCGTGACGGAGGCGTCGGCCGACGGGTACGACGCGCTCGTGCTGCCGGGCGGCGTCGTCAACGCCGACCACCTGCGCATGGACGACGCGTCGGTCGCGTTCGCACGCGCCTTCTTCGAGCAGCACAAGCCCGTCGCGGTCATCTGCCACGGCGCGTGGACGCTCGTCGAGGCCGACGTGGTCCGCGGGCGGACGCTCACGTCCTACCCGTCGCTGCAGACCGACCTGCGCAACGCGGGCGCCGACTGGGTCGACGAGGAGGTCGTCGTCGACCAGGGCCTGGTCTCGAGCCGGAATCCCGACGACCTGCCGGCCTTCATCGACAAGGCGATCGAGGAGATCGCCGAGGGAGAGCACGCCGGGCAGACCGCCTGATCGGTCGGGCCGGTACCGAGCGGATGCCGCGGGCATGGGGTTGCCCGCGGCATCCTCATGTCCGCGCGCGGTGGGCGCGGGCGGCCATCCGGTTGCCGCAGCGGGTGCTGCAGTAGCGCTTGGAGGCGTTCTTCGACAGGTCGACGAACACGCCCGTGCAGTCGTCGGCGTCGCAGCGGGCGAGCCGCCGGGTCTCGTCGGCGCGGATCACGTCGACGAGCGCCATGGCGCCTTCGACGAGCATGCGCTCGGCGAGCGGCGAGTCCTGCGAGACGGCGTGGATGTGCCAGTCGAGGCCGTCGTGCCGCATGAGGCGCGGGGTGGCGTTCGTCTCCTCGAGGATGCCGTTGACGGCATCGACGAGGTCGTCGCGCTCGAGGGTCCAGAGCGCGCGCAGGCGGTCGCGGACGGCGCGCACCTCGTCGAGTTCGCGGCGGTCGCCGTCGCGTCGTCCGGAGAAGCCCCAGTCGTCGAGGAGGGTGCGCAGCTGCGCGGTCGTCGCGAGCTCGTCCTCGCCGGATTCCGACGCGCCGGGCACGGTGTCGGCCACCGCGGCCATGAATCCGAGGGCCGCGGACGTGTCAGCGGTGAAAATCATTTGACTCCTGACATCCGTGCGAGTACCGTCACGAGCATAACGGTGTTCGGTCCTGACATGGCCGGATCCGGCGATCTGTGGAGGAGGGGGCTCGTGCGCGTATCACGGGGCATCGTCGGCATCGCGCTCGGACTCGGCGCGGGCCTCGCGTTCGGGGCCGGCGGCGTCTTCGTGAAGCCGCTCCTCGAGAGCGGCTGGTCGCCCGGCGCGGCGGTCCTCGCCCGCATCTCCATCGCCGCGGCGCTCCTCGCCGTGCCCGCGCTCATCGCCCTGCGCTTCGACCTGCGACCGCTGTGGCGCGCCCGGTGGACGGTGCTGCTCTACGGCCTCGTCGCGGTGGCCGCCGTGCAGGTCGCCTTCTACGCATCGCTCGAGCGCATCCCGGTGTCGATGACGTTGCTCATCGAGTACCTCGCCCCGATCGCCCTGGTGCTCTTCGCCTGGGTGCGCACGCGACGGATGCCGCAGCTCATCGTGCTCGGCGGCTCGGTGCTCGCGATGGCCGGGCTCGTGCTCGTCATCGGCCCGGGCGGCGGCGACCTCGACGTGCTCGGCCTCCTCTTCGCGGGCATCGCGATGGTCGGCGTGTGCGTGTACTACGCCGTGGGCGAGCGCGCGACCGAGCAGCTGCCGCCGGTGGCGCTCCTCGCCGCGGGCTTCGTGGTCGGTGCCGTCGCGCTCGGCCTCTCCGGGCTCGTGGGGATCATGCCGATGGAGGCCGCCTTCACCGACGTGTCCTTCCTCGGCGGCACGGCACCGTGGTGGGTGCCGCTGCTCACGGTCGGCGCGGTCTCGACCGCGTTCGCGTACACGGCGGGCGTGGCCGCCATCCGCCTCCTGGGCTCGCGGCTGTCCTCGTTCCTCGGCCTGTCCGAGGTGATCTTCGCCGCGATCATCGGCTGGGTGCTGCTCGGCGAGTCGCTCGGGCCGCTCCAGGTGCTCGGCGGCGTCCTGATCCTCGGCGGCATCGTGCTGGTGCGCCTCGAGCGCCGCGAGCGGACCGTGGCGACCGTCGCGCTGGACATCGACCTCGTGCCCGTGCCCGACGGCACCCCCGTGGACCCGCCCGCCGGCCCGCGTCCGGCCCGCGTCGGCGAGCCCGCGTAGGCTGCGGCCATGCGCTTCGGACTCGTCATCCTTCCCCAGTACGACTGGCCCGACGCGGCCCGGCTCTGGCGCGACGCCGAGCGGCTCGGCTTCGACCACGCCTGGACCTACGACCACCTGTCGTGGCGCGGGCTCGCGGGGGAGCGGTGGCATGCGACCGTCCCGACCCTGACCGCCGCCGCCATGGTCACCGAGCGCATCCGGCTCGGCACGTTCGTGGCGAGCCCGAACTACCGTCACCCGGTGCCGTTCGCGAAGGACGTCGCGACGCTCGACCAGATCGCGGGCGGGCGCCTCGTGCTCGGGCTGGGTTCGGGCGGCACGGGCTTCGACGCGCGCGTGCTCGGGCAGGGCGAGCTGAGCCCGCGCGAGCGGTACGACCGGTTCCGCGAGTTCACCGAGGCGCTCGACCTGCTGCTCCGGTTCGAGCGGGGATCCGGCGAGGGCATCTCGTACTGGGGCGACCACTTCTCGGCCGACGCGGCGCGCATGGTGGGCGAGCCGGCGCAGTGGCCGCGCATGCCGTTCCTGATGGCGGCGAACGGGCCGCGGTCGATGCGGCTCGCCGCGCGCTTCGGGTCCGGGTGGGTGACGACGGGTCCCCAGGCCGAGACGGATGCCGCGTGGTGGGCCGGCACGGCCGACCTCGCCGCCCGGCTCGACGAGGCGTGCGCCGCCGAGGGACGCGACCCGGCCGACCTCGACCGCGTCCTGTCGCTCGACGACGACCGGCGCTACTCGATGGCGAGCGTCGATGCCTTCGAGGATGCCGTCGGCCGTGCCCGCGAGCTCGGCTTCACCGACGTCGTCTCGCACCGGCCGCGCGAGCACGGGCTCTACGCCGGGAGCGAGGCCGTGCTCGAGGAGATCGGGTCGCGGCTCGACGCACTGCGGTGACGGATGCCGCGGACGCCGGCCCGCACGCGCGCCGGTAGCCTGTCGTGGTGTCCGCCCCCCGATACGTCCACCCCCTCCGCTGGGAGCCGCTGCCCTTCCTCGTCCTCGTCGTGCTGCTCGTGCTCACGGGGGTCGTCCGGCCGGAGTCCGGGCCGGCGTTCGTGGCGCTCCTGGCGGCGATCGTGCTCGCCGGGCTGTGGCTCGCCGCCGTGCTGCTGCGCGAGCGCCGCACGCGCGACCCCGACACCATGGGCGACCTCACGACCCTCGACGGTCTCGACCTCCTCGATGCGCCGTCCGCGCGCGGCGACCTGCGCACGGTCGTGCCCGTGATCGACGTGCAGCGGCACCAGGCCGCGATCGACCTCGCGAGGCTGCACGGCGGCGCCGAGCAGCACGCCGTGCTCGTGCCCCGCGCCCGTCGGTGGCTCTCGCCGCGGTTCCGCATCGGCGTGCAGCTCGTCGGCGACGGCCGGCCGCGCCATGCCGGGTTCGTCGCCGAGTCCGCCGAGGCGACGTGGCGCGACCGGCTCGACGAGTTGGGCGCGGCGCGGCGCTTCGTGCGCGTGCCGGCACGCATCGAGGGCGCGTCGCGGCCCTTCCGCGTCGACCTCGATCTCAGCGGGTTGCCCGCAGCGCTCGGCGAGCACGGCGCCGACGCGCCGGGCTGAATCGCAGCCCCTTCGGGTGTCGCCCATACGGGGTACACCGAGGGAAAGTCAAGTCTGTTTCTTCGGGAGTCGCTCCGCATAGGGTTCCCGCTGGAGGCGTGTCGACGAGGACGCGCCCGAGAAGGAGAGACGATGTATCGATCTGCAAGGCTTTCCCGCCGCGCCGCGGTGCTCGCGACCGCGACATCCGTGGTCGGAGCCCTGGCGCTCGCGCCGGCCGGCGCTGCACTCGCCGCACCCGGCAAGTCGTGCGACGCACGCAACAACAACACCGTCGCCAAGCTGCTGGAGTGCGTGAGCGCCGAAGGCGCGCTCGAGCACCTCGAAGCGTTCCAGGCGATCGCCGACGAGAACGACGACAATCGCGCCGCCGGCACCTCGGGTTACGAGGCGAGCGTCGACTACGTCGTCGACGTGCTCGAGGCCGCCGGCTGGGAGGTGTCGATCGACGAGTTCCCGTACACCTACGTCGGACCGTCCACGTTGACCCAGCTGACGCCCGTGAACGCGGACTACCCGACCGGCCCCTACACCGGCAGCGGCGCGGGCGATGTCACCGCAGCGGTGACCCCCGTCGACCTCCAGCTCGGGGTCGGCAACATGAGCAGCAGCGGCTGCGAGGCGGCCGACTTCGCCGGGTTCACCGCCGGCACGATCGCCCTCATGCAGCGCGGCACCTGCAGCTTCGCCGTCAAGGCGCTGAACGCCGAAGCGGCCGGCGCTTCGGGTGCCATCATCTTCAACCAGGGCGACGCCGACACCGACGCCCGGAAGGGTCTGATCGTCGGCACGCTCGGCGGTTCCGACGTCGTCGACATCCCCGTCGTCGGTGCCAGCTACGATCAGGGCGTCGCGCTGGCGCAGGCCGGCTCGACCGCGAACGTGTTCGTCCCGGCGCCCGAGTCGCGTCCGCAGAAGAACGTCATCGCGGAGAAGAAGGGCGTCAACGACGACAACATCGTCATGGCGGGCGCGCACCTCGACTCGGTCCAGGCCGGCCCCGGCATCAACGACAACGGCAGTGGCTCGGCCGCGCTGCTCGACCTCGCCGAGAAGATCTCGAAGCTCGAGCCGCAGAACACCATCCGTTTGGCGTGGTGGGGTGCAGAGGAGTCCGGCCTCATCGGCTCCGAGGAGTACGTCGCTGAGCTCAGCCAGGAGGAGAAGGACCGCATCGCGCTGTACCTGAACTTCGACATGGTCGCTTCGCCCAACTACATCTTCATGGTGTACGACGGCAACGAGTCGAGCTTCGAGGCACCGGTCGCCGTGCCCGACGGTTCCACCGCGATCGAGGACCTCTTCGAGCGCTACTACACGATGGTCGGCGAGCCGTACGACGACACCGCGTTCAGCGGCCGCAGCGACTACCAGGCGTTCATCGAGAACGACATCCCCGCCGGTGGACTGTTCACGGGCGCCGAAGTCGTCAAGACCGCAGAGCAGCAGTCCATCTGGGGCGGCACGGCCGGAGCCTCGTTCGACCCGTGCTACCACCAGGCCTGCGACACGATCGACAACGTCGACCTGCACGCCATGGGCGTCAATGCCGACGCAGTCGCGCTCGCCGTCCTGGTCTACTCCTACTCGACGGAGTCGGTGAACGGCGTTCCCGGTGTCAAGGTTCCGGGTGGACTCGAACTGCCCGCGCCGGCCGGTCCCCAGGGAACCTTCGTCGGCGAGAACGGCGGCGGACTCGACCCCGACCTGGTCCACGACCACGACCACGACCACGGTCCGACCGAGACGGAGTAGTCCGGACCGATCCAACCTGCGGGGCCCGTCGCGACAGCGGCGGGCCCCGTGCTCGTGGGCGAGACTGGACCGGTGCAGACCATCACCAAGCGGCGCGTCGACGCTCCGGAGCGGTTCTTCGAGGCCGAGGCCGCCGGGCTCGAGTGGCTCGCCGCGGCCGGCGGGGCGCCCACGGCGCGGGTCGCTGGGGTCGGACCGGGCTGGATCGAACTGGAGCGCATCCCCGAGGTCCGGCCGGACCGCGCGTCCGCCCGGGAGTTCGGGACGGCGCTCGCCCGCACCCACGCGGCGGGAGCCTCCGCGTTCGGTGCGCCGCCCGACGGCTGGAGCGGCCCGCTCTTCATCGGCCGCCGGCCCATGGCCGCGGCAGCCGAGACGTCGTGGGGTCGGTTCTACGCGCGGGACCGGGTGCTCGCGTTCCTCCCGATCGCCGAGGGGGCGGGCAACGTGAGCCCGGCCGAGGCCGAGATCGTCCGACGGGCCGCGGCCGTCGTGGCCTCGGGCGCCTTCGACGACGGCGACCCGCCCGCGCGCCTCCACGGCGACCTCTGGAACGGGAACGTGCTGTGGTCGGCCGAAGGCGTCGTGCTCATCGACCCCGCCGCCCACGGCGGCCACCGGGAGACCGACCTGGCGATGCTGCACCTCTTCGGCTGCCCGTTCCTCGCCGAGGTGCTCGACGGATACGAGCGGGAGCTGCCGCTGCGTGCCGGCTGGCGCGACCGCGTGCCGCTCCACCAGCTGCATCCGCTCGCCGTGCACGCCGCGGGGCACGGCCGGTCGTACGGCGTCGCGCTGGCGGATGCCGCGGAGGCGGTGCTCGCCCTCGACTGACGCCCGGCGGACCGGGCGGGGTGGGCCGGGAATAGTGTGGGCGTGGCATCCGTTGGGATCAATTGCATGCGAATGTATGCAAAACCCGATCGGCCCAGGAGGGCGAGAGACATGCAGTTCGGAATCTTCACCGTCAGTGACATCACGGAGGACCCCACCACGGGTCGCACGCCCAGCGAGGCGGAGCGCATCCAGGCGACGCTGACGATCGCCAAGCACGCCGAGGAGGTCGGGCTCGACGTCTTCGCCCTCGGCGAGCACCACAACCCGCCGTTCTGGTCCTCCTCGCCGACCACCACGCTGGCCTACATCGCCGGCCAGACCTCCACGCTGCAGCTGTCGACCGCGACGACGCTGATCACCACCAACGACCCGGTCAAGCTCGCCGAGGACTACGCGATGCTGCAGCACGTGTCGGGCGGTCGCGCCGACCTCATGATCGGCCGCGGCAACACCGGCCCGGTCTACCCGTGGTTCGGCAAGGACATCCGACAGGGCCTGCCGATCGCGATCGAGAGCTACGAACTGCTGCACCGCCTGTGGAGGGAGGACGTCGTCGACTGGTCCGGCAAGTTCCGCACGCCGCTGCAGGGCTTCACGTCGACGCCGCGGCCGCTCGACGGCGTGCCCCCGTTCGTCTGGCACGGCTCCATCCGCACGCCCGAGATCGCCGAGCAGGCGGCCTTCTACGGCGACGGCTTCTTCGCCAACCACATCTTCTGGCCCGCGTCGCACACCCAGCGCATGATCGCGCTGTACCGCCAGCGCTTCGAGCACCACGGCCACGGCACCGCCGCGCAGGCGATCGTCGGCCTCGGCGGCCAGGTGTTCATGCGCAAGAACTCGCAAGACGCCGTGAACGAGTTCCGCCCGTACTTCGACAACGCGCCGGTCTACGGCCACGGCCCGAGCATGGAGGACTTCACGCAGCAGACCCCGCTCACCGTCGGCAGCCCCCAGGAGGTCATCGACAAGACGCTCGGGTTCCGCGACTACGTCGGCGACTACCAGCGCCAGCTCTGGCTCATCGACCACGCCGGCCTGCCGCTGAAGACCGTGCTCGAGCAGCTCGACCTGCTCGGCGAGGAGGTCGTCCCCGTGCTGCGACGCGAGTTCGCGAAGAACCGTCCGGCCGACGTGCCCGACGCGCCCACGCACGCGTCGCTCGTGAAGGCGAAGTACGGCGACGGCGCGCCCCGCCAGGCCACCCCGCGCGCCAACCGCGGCGACAACCTGACGGCCGGATCGCCCTACCAGGACGCCGAGGGCGGGACCGCCCCCGGTCGCGGCGCCGCGTTCGGACTCGCGTCCGCGGGAACGGCGGGTGCCCGATGAGCGCCAAGCGCATCGTCGTCGTCTCCTCGGGGCTCAGCACCCCGAGCTCGACGCGGCAGCTGGCCGACCGGCTCACCTCCGACGCCGTCGACGTCCTCCGCGAACGCGGCGTCGAGGCCGAGGTGCGCACCGTCGAGCTCCGCGACCTCGCGCACGACATCACGAATCACCTGCTCACGGGCTTCGCCCCGCCGAAGCTGCAGGAGGTGCTCGACGAGCTCGCGACGGCCGACGGTCTCATCGCCGTGACGCCGATCTTCTCGACGAGCTACGCGGGCCTGTTCAAGTCGTTCATCGACGTGATCGACCCGCAGTCGCTCACCGACCTGCCCGTGCTCATCGGCGCGACCGGCGGCACGCCGCGGCACTCGCTCGCGATCGACTACGCCATCCGGCCGCTGTTCACCTACCTCCACGCGATCCCCGTCACCACGGGCGTCTTCGCCGCGACCGGCGACTGGGGCGGCGGCGGGGACGGCGTGCGTTCGCTGCCCGAGCGGATCTTCCGCGGCGCTCGGGAGTTCGCCGAGCTCGTCGAGCGCACCGACCGCAGCGAGCGCGTGAACGACCCGTTCTCGCTCGACCGGCCGATGGGCCACCTGCTGGGCGGACTCGCGGGGGAGTAGGCGCAGACGGTGGCGACGGATGCCGCGGCGAACCGGTCGCCGCGGCATCCGTGCACTCGGGGTGGGGTCGATACGCTGCCGGCTGCCGCGGGGAAGTATGCTCTCTCCTGCGTGCCGGGCCCGACCGCGCCGCAGATCGACGGAGACCCGCACGTGCGCCCTCGCCGCCCCCGCTTCCTTGCTGTGCTCGCCGCAGCCATCGCGTTCGTCCTGGCGCCGTCGGCGCTCGCGCCCGCGCATGCCGAGGAACCGACGACCGGCACCATCACCGGCACGGTCACGGGTCCGGACGGCGAGTTGCTCTCCTCGGATGACTGGGCGGGCGTGACGCTCCAGAATGCGTACTCCAGCGTCGCGTGGGTCGACGTCGACCCGGAGACGGGGGCCTACGCGTTCGCGAACGTGAGCCCGGGGTCGTACCGACTGATGTTCCGCTACGTCGGAGACGCCGGCCTCATCGGGGAGTACTGGTCGGACGCGTACTACGAGGCGGACGCTCCGTTCGTCCAGGTGGTCGCCGGCGAGACCTTGACGCTGCACACCAGGCTCGAACGCGGCGCGGTCGTGCGGGGGACCCTCACCGGGAGTACCGCAGACTTCGGCCCCAACAAGTACGGCAAGCCGCGGGCGAGCATCAATGCGCTCCGGACCGGCCAGGTACCGCAGAACCGCATCATCGATCTCGCGGAAGACGGGACCTTCACCAGCAAGCCGCTTCCGCCCGGAGAGTATCGAGCCGGCTTCAGCAACGGCCCGTACTGGACGACCGAAGATCACAACGGCGAACCGTGGGCCTCCGCCACGGGCGCACCGCTGGTGCTGACGCTCGGGGCGGTCATCGACCTGGACATCGTGCTCGACCCGGTCCCGGCGGTGGCCGGCACGGTCACGGTCATCGACTCCGATGGCACCTCCCAGCCCTACAGCGGCGAAGGGCTCCGACTCGTCAGCGAGAACGGCGACACCGACCGGGCCGGGTCCGTCTGGCCCACCGGCACGTTCGAGGTGCACGGGGTGACTCCCGGAAGCTACACGGTTCGCGTGGAGCCGCACCGGTCGACGCTGGCGCTCCCGGGCGAATGGCGAGGTGACGGGATCCGGCCGGGGCTCCTGGACGTGGACGAGGGCGAGTGGGTGTCGGGAATCGACATCGAGCTCCGCCGCGGCGGATCGTTCCGTGCCGACCTCACCTATGCCGGTCAGCCCATCTGGGACGGCGGCATGTTCTCGATCTGGCGATACGACGAGACGGAGGATGCGTACCTGCCCGTGGTTCTGGACCAACCCGCCGGCTGGCGCGGCGCCGTCACGGCGCCGGTGCTCGAACCCGGTCGGTACGCCGTCCACTTCGCGTCGTCACTGGACGAGAGCATCGGTGGAGAGTTCTGGCAGGACGCGAGGTACTTCGCGGCTCGGACCGATGTCGTGGTCGAGGAGGGCATCGACCTGGATCTCGGAGAGGTGGCGCTCGAGCCGCGGTACTTCGACGTGGGGCGTCTGGGCGGCACCGATCGATTCGCCACCGCCGTCGAGATCTCGAAGGCCGCGATCGAGGACGGTCTGCGAGCGCCGGTGGTGTACGTCGCCAACGCGTTCAACTTCCCCGATGCCCTCGCCGCGGGCCCGGCGGCCATGCACGCGGGCGGCGTCGTGCTGACCGTTCCCGCCGACCGGATCCCGCCCGTGGTCGCCGCCGAACTCGCACGCATCCGACCCGAGCGGATCGTCGTCGCAGGCGGGACGGGATCGGTGTCCGCTGCCGTGTTCCGCCAGCTCGCGGCGTACGTCGACGACCCCGCCGACCTCGACCGGCTGGGCGGCGCGACGCGCTACGACACGGCCCGGCTGATCGTCGACGACGCCTTCGGCCAGGACGGTGCGTCCACCGCCTTCGTCGCCACTGCGGCGAACTTCCCCGACGCCCTCGCCGCCGGGCCCGCGGCCGGTGCCCTCCGCGGCCCGGTCATCCTCGTCGACGGCGCGGCGAGGTCGGTCGACGCGGCGACCGCCGCCCTCATCTCCGACCTCGGCGTGACCGCTGTCCTCATCGCGGGGGGCCCGGGTTCCGTCAGCGGCGGCGTCGAGGCATCGCTGGCCTCGCTCGTCGGTGGCTCCGATCACGTCGTGCGACTCGCGGGACCCGACCGCTACGCCACGGCCGCGGCGGTGAACGGCGCCGTGTTCGACGAGACGGAGTACGCCCTGATCGCCTCGGGCACGGGCTTCCCGGACGCGCTCGCCGGCGGACCGCTCGCCGGCATGCTCGGCGCGCCGATCCACCTCTCGCCGGGTTCGTGCATTCCTGCGTCGGCAGCGGCCGGCATCGTCGACAGCGGCGTCCTCGGGGTCCTGCTGCTCGGCGGACCCGGCGCACTCGGTGCATCGGTCGAGTCGCTCACCCTCTGCGGCTGACCAGCTCGCGTCCGCGCCCGACGGTCGGAGAGGCGACGCCTCCCCGCCCCGGCGCGCCGACGCTCAGTCGTCGAGCACGAAGGTGACCTCGAGGGTCACCGACCACTCGACGATGCGTTCGCCCTCGACCTTGACCTTCTGCTCCTTGACCCACGCGCCCTTGACGTTGCGGAGCGTCTGGGCCGAGCGGGCGATGCCGACCGCGACGGCGTCCTCGAAGCTCGTCTCGGAGAAGGCGGTGATGGTGGTGACGCGTGCGACGGATGACATGGCGTTCCTCCTCGAACGTTCCGGGCGCACCGGACGATGCCCCCGTGCCCATCTTGCGCGTCTCGGGCGCCGACCGCGAGGGGGTGCGCGAACGGATGTCGCGACCCGGCTGCCCTCGGCCCGCGGCATGACCCGGGCGCGACCGCCCCGGGAACGGCGTCCGTCGACTCGGTGAACCCTGGTCGACCTCCGGCGTCGCGGCGCGCGGCGAGACGGGACGAGCGGACACGCTGTCACCGTGAGAGTCGCCCTCCTCGCCGAATCGTTCCTCCCGCACATGAACGGGGTCACCCACTCGTTGCTGCAGGTGCTTCGACACCTCGAGCGTCGAGGCCATGAGGCGCTCGTGATCGCCCCGCGCTCCGGACCCGTCGACCACGGGCTGCACGGCGCCCGCGCGGAGTTCCTGCGGTCGGCGCCGCTGCCCGGGTATCCCGAGGTGCGGGTGGCGCTCACCGGGGTGCGCCGGCTGACCGGGGTGCTCGGGGACTTCCGGCCGGACGTGGTGCACCTCGCGTCGCCGTTCGTGCTCGGGTGGCAGGGCGTGCTCGCGGCCGAGCGCCTGGCCGTGCCATCCGTCGCCGTCTACCAGACCGACGTGCCGGCCTACGCGGAGCGGTACGGGATGGCCGGCGCCGAGCCCGTGCTCGCCCGGCACGTCGCCCGGATCCACCGTCGCGCGACCCTGACGCTCGCGCCGTCCTCGGCGGCGGCGACGCGGCTCGAGGGCTACGGCGTCGAGCGGATGCGGCGCTGGGCGCGAGGGGTCGACACCGAGCGGTTCCACCCGGTGCGCCGCGATCCGGCGTGGCGTCGTCGCTTCGCGGCCGACGACGAGGTGCTGGTGGGCTACGTCGGCCGCCTCGCGCCGGAGAAGCAGGTCGAGGACCTGCGGGCGCTCACGGGCATCGAGGGCGTGCGCCTCGTCGTCGTCGGAGACGGGCCGTCGCGTGTGGCGCTGGAAGCCGCGCTGCCCGGCGCCCGCTTCACCGGGTTCCTCGGCGGCGAGCAGCTCGCGACCGCGGTGGCCAGCCTCGACCTGTTCGTGCACCCGGGCGAGAGCGAGACGTTCTGCCAGACCGTCCAGGAGGCGCTGGCCAGCGGCGTCCCGGTGGTCGCCACCGGCCGCGGCGGGCCGCTCGACCTGGTGCACTCGAGCCGGGACGGCTGGCTGTACCGGCCCGGGGACCTGGGCGAGCTCGCTGCCCGCGTGCGCGACCTCGCGGGCGACGACGCGAAGCGGCGCGCGTTCGGCCGCGCGGCGCGCGAGGGGGTCGCGGAGCGCAGTTGGGAGCGACTCGGCGACGAGCTGCTCGCGCACTACGAACTGGCCGCTCGCATCCGTTCGGGCGTTGTCGCGAGCCCCGCCGTCACCGGCCACGCCATCACGGCGCGGCGGGACGCCGAGCCGGCACCCGCGGCGACGGTGCGGCCGACGCCGCCCGCACCGGCCGCCGCGCGACGCTGGGAGCGGTTCGTCGCCGTCGGCGACTCGGTCACCGAGGGGCTGTGCGACTCGTCCCGCATGGCCGCAGGGGAGTACCGCGGCTGGGCCGACCGGTTGGCGATGCTGCTCGCGGCGACCGGCGGCGGGGTGGGCTACGCCAACCTCGCCGTCCGCAGCCGCCGCGTGCGCGACGTCGTCGACGTGCAACTCCCGCACGCCATGCGCCTGCGCGCCGACCTCGTGACGGTCCTCGCGGGCGGCAACGACCTCGTCCGAATCGACGCCCGGCCGGAGGCGCTCGCCGATCGCCTCGCCGACGCCGTGCTCGCCGTGCGCGCCGCCGGGTGCGACGTGCTCGTCGTCACGCCCTTCGTCCCGGCGCACGAGCGCCTGGGTCCCGTCCGAGCCCGATTCGCGCGGTTCGGCGAGCGGATGCGGCACCGGCTCGAGGGCACGGACGTGCTCGTGCTCGACGCGGCCGCGCACGACGGGCTGACCGCCCGCGGGGTCTGGGCCGAGGACCGCGTCCACCTCAACTCCTCCGGCCACCGGGCGCTGGCCTACGCCGCCGCATCGGTGCTCGGGGTGCCGGATGCCGCCGCGCTCGCCGCACTCGACGCGGCGCTGCACGGCGACGCCGATGAGCCCGACGCCCCGCCGCTGCCCACGGGCGAGTGGCTGCGCCGCCATGCCGTGCCGTGGGCCGGCCGTCGCCTGCTCGGCCGGACCGCGGGGGACGGGCGCTCCCCGAAGCACGCGGACCTGGTGCACATCCCGCCGCCCGACCGTGCCGCGCGGCGCGCCCGGACCACCGCGTGAGCCGCCGCCGCGGCGCCCGCTAGGCCACGACACGCCGGGCTGGTAGGCTCGCCGAGGGTGCCCGTTCGGCACCCGCTCAACTCAACATGAGCTCGCGCCCATCCACGGGCGCGCAACGGAGCAGGCCGGCAGGAAGCTGGTCCCCTGTGGTGGCTTACCAAGCACGAGCTTGGTGGACTTCTACTGGTGGCCAGCGCTGGCGGGTCGGATGACCCGCTGAGATCTGCCTGTTCCCTGCTCCTTGTCCACCTCGCGCGCCACACGGGCGTGCGAGTCGAAACAAAGGAGAGAGACCTCTTGGAAGGTCCTGAAATCACGTTCGCCGAGACCGTCATCGACAACGGTCGCTTCGGCACCCGTACCATCCGCTTCGAGACCGGCCGACTCGCGCAGCAGGCGCAGGGTTCGGCGGTCGCCTACCTCGACGACGAGACCATGCTGCTCTCGGCCACGTCGGTGTCGAAGCAGCCGAAGGAGCACTTCGACTTCTTCCCGCTCACGATCGACGTCGAGGAGCGCATGTACGCCGCGGGCCGCATCCCCGGCTCGTTCTTCCGCCGCGAGGGCCGCCCCTCGACGGAGGCGATCCTCACCTGCCGCCTCATCGACCGGCCGCTGCGTCCCTCGTTCGTCGATGGCCTCCGCAACGAGGTCCAGGTCGTCGTGACCGTGCTCGCGATCGAGCCCGACGAGCTCTACGACGTGCTCGCCATCAACAGCGCGTCGCTCTCGACGCAGCTGTCGGGCCTGCCGTTCTCCGGCCCGATCGGCGGCGTGCGCGTCGCCCTCATCGACGGCCAGTGGGTCGGCTTCCCGAAGCACTCGCAGCTCGAGGACGCCGTGTTCAGCATGGTCGTCGCGGGTCGCGTCGTGACCGAGGCCGACGGCTCGCAGGATGTCGCGATCATGATGATCGAGGCCGAGGCCACCGACAACGCCTTCAACCTGATCCAGGCCGGCGCCGTCAAGCCCGACGAGACTGTCATCGCGCAGGGCATCGAGGCGTCGAAGCCGTTCATCAAGCAGCTCGTCGAGGCGCAGCAGGAGGTGGCGAAGACCGCCGCCAAGCCGACCGCCGACTACCCGACCTTCCCGCCCTACCAGGACGCGACGAAGGCCGCCGTCGAGGAGCTCGCGCTCGAGGAGCTCAAGGGCATCTACCAGATCGCCGGCAAGGTCGAGCGGCAGGACGCCGACGACGCGCTCAAGGCGCGCGTCAAGGAGGCCATCGCCGCCAAGGTCGAGGCCGGGGAGCTCCCCGAGTCGGCCAACGGCGAGGTGTCGGCCGCGTACAAGTCGGTCACCAAGCACGTCGTGCGCTCGCGCGTCCTCTCCGAGGGCGTCCGCATCGACGGCCGAGGCCTGGCCGACATCCGTCCGCTCGACGCCGAGGTGCAGGTCATCCCGCGCGTGCACGGCTCCGCCATCTTCCAGCGCGGCGAGACCCAGATCCTGGGCGTCACCACGCTGAACATGCTCAAGATGGAGCAGCAGATCGACTCGCTGAGCCCGGTCACCAAGAAGCGCTACATGCACAACTACAACTTCCCGCCCTACTCGACGGGTGAGACGGGGCGCGTCGGTTCGCCGAAGCGCCGCGAGATCGGCCACGGCGCGCTCGCCGAGCGTGCGCTCGTGCCGGTGCTGCCGTCGCGCGAGGAGTTCCCGTACGCCATCCGCCAGGTCTCCGAGGCGCTCGGCTCGAACGGCTCGACCTCGATGGGCTCGGTCTGCGCGTCCACGCTGTCGCTGCTGAACGCGGGCGTGCCGCTGAAGGCGCCGGTCGCGGGCATCGCGATGGGCCTCATCTCCGACACGGTCGACGGTGAGACCCGCTACGCGGCGCTGACCGACATCCTGGGCGCGGAGGACGCGCTCGGCGACATGGACTTCAAGGTCGCCGGCACGTCCGAGTTCGTCACGGCGATCCAGCTCGACACCAAGCTCGACGGCATCCCCGCCTCGGTGCTCGCCGGCGCGCTCACCCAGGCCAAGGAGGCGCGCACCACGATCCTGCAGGTGCTGAACGCCGCCATCGACGGCCCCGACGAGATGGCCCCGACGGCGCCGCGCGTCATCAGCGTGCAGATCCCGGTCGACAAGATCGGCGAGCTCATCGGCCCGAAGGGCAAGACGATCAACGGCATCCAGGACGACACCGGTGCCGAGATCTCCATCGAGGACGACGGCACCGTCTACATCGGCGCGACCGACGGCCCGACGGCCGAGGCGGCGCGGGCCGCGGTCAACGCGATCGCGAACCCGACCAACCCCGAGGTCGGCGAGCAGTTCCTCGGCACGGTGGTGAAGATCGCCGCGTTCGGTGCGTTCATCTCGCTGCTGCCCGGCAAGGACGGCCTGCTGCACATCTCCGAGGTGCGCAAGCTCGCCGGCGGCAAGCGCGTCGAGAGCGTCGAGGACGTCCTCGGCGTCGGCCAGAAGATCCTCGTCGAGATCACGAAGATCGACGACCGCGGCAAGCTCTCGCTCGCGCCCGTCATCGCGGAGGAGGCCGACTCGGCCCCCGCCGAGACCGAGCGCGTGCACCCCGTGGAGCCCGCCGAGGGTGCCGACGTCTAGTCGTCGCCCCGTCGCACCGATGCCCCGCCCGATCCGTTCGGGCGGGGCATCGTCGTCTCGTCGCCTACAGCGGCAGGAACGTCGCCGAGCGGATGGCGCGGTCGCGCTCGGCGACGGCGGCCTCGGCCGCCTCGCGGGCGGCCATCCGGGCGAGCAGGCGGTCGCGGTCGGTGCGCCGCGCCGAGCGGCGCCGGCCCCAGCGGGCCAGGGCGAGCCCGGCGCGGACGGCCCAGTCGCCGAGCCGGCCGGAGCCGGGGGAGAGGGTGAGGGAGCTCATCGGTCCTCCTTCGCGGGGTCGGCGGTCGGTTCGCCGCGCACGAGCGGGAATGCGTTGACGTGGATCTGGACGGGACGTGAGCCGGGCGACGGCGTGCGCTTGTAGGCGCTGATGTAGCGCTGCAGGACGGCGTCGATGTCGGTCACCAGGCCGTGGAGCTGTTCGGGCGTGAGGCGGAGGTTGATCGTGTCCGAGGTGGCGATGTCGAGCCAGTCGGAGTCGAACACCAGCTCGCCCTCGGCGAGGAACTCGTGGAAGTTCTGCTCGCGGGCGCGGAACCACTCGTCCTCCACGAGCTTCACCGCGAGGCGTTCCGCGCTGCCGGGCGGCAGCTTGCGGGCATCGGGGATCGCGATGGATCCGGGGCTTCGTTCCCACCAGCGCTCGCGGCCCTTGCCGCGCGAGGGGTCCTCGCGCACCAGGCCGGCGCGAGCGAGCTGGCGCAGGTGATAGCTGGTGGCCCCGCTGGATTCGCCGAGGCGCTCGGCGAGCATGCTGGCCGTGAACGGGCCGTAGGACGAGAGCTCGTCGTAGATGCGCACCCGGAGGGGGTGCGCGAGGCTCTTCAGGCTCTCCGAGGGCAGGACGTGGTCGATCCCGGGGTGCCGGGAGCTGCTGGGCCAGGCGTTCAGGTCGGTGTCGTCCATGGTGCAAAGATAGCGTTGCAAAGAATTCTTTGCAAGAGGTTCTTTGCAACTCTCGCAGAGCTCGCGAGGATGACCGCAGCGGCGGTGCCCGGGCGGGCCGCGCGGCTCGGTGAGCGCGGCGGGTGAGCGCGGGCGCAGCGGGTGAGCGCGGCGCAGCGGGTGGGCGCGGCTCAGCGGGCGAGCAGCGGCGACAGGCGGTAGGGGATGAGCTCGCCCATCGCGAGGGAGGTCTCCGTGCGTTCGACGCCCTCGATCGCGAGGATCTCCTCGTCGATGCGGAACAGGTCGTGCGCGTCACGGCAGACCACCCGGACGAGCAGGTCCACCTGGCCCGACAGCCCGTGGGCCTGGATCACCTCGGGGATCCGCGAGAGTTCCCGCACGACGTCGGACAGCAGCTTCTGGCGTGCGTGGACCGACACGAACGCCTCGAGCGGATAGCCGAGCGGCGCCGGGTCGATGCTGCGCTCGAACGAGAGGAAGGCTCCGGATGCCTCGAGCCGCGCCATCCGCGCCTGGACGGTGTTGCGGCTCAGCTTGAGCCGGTCGGCGAGCGCGACGGCCGTGGCTCGCGGGTCGTCGGCCAATGCCCGGAGCAGGGCTCGGTCGACCGCGTCGTAGCCGTTCATAGCGCCACACGTTAGCACCGTGAAGTCCGTCACCACCATGCAATCTGCGCAACTCGTCCGGGGTTGCTTGAGCCGATTGCCAGATCGTCGTACGCTGCCGATATCCGGCATCGGCGCCGGGCGCGACGCTGCCCACAAGGCGGCGGAGCCGACACGGAGGTTCGACGATGACCCCTTCCGACCGAGAGGCGACCGGGCTGCTGACCCGTCCCGGCGACCTCGTCCAGCTCCTCGACCAGGCGGGCACGCGACACGCGAACCCCGACTTCGACCCGTGGGTCGCCGACGTCGACACCGACGCGCTGGCCGCCCTCCACCGCGACATGGTCGTCGTGCGCCGCCTCGACGCCGAGGCCACCGCGCTCCAGCGCCAGGGCGAGCTCGGCCTGTGGCCGCCGCTCGCGGGCCAGGAGGCCGCGCAGATCGGCTCCGCCCGGGCCCTCGACGACGAGGACTTCGTCTTCTCCAGCTACCGCGAGCACGCCGTGGCGTGGCTCCGCGGCGTGCAGCCGGTCGAGCTCCTGAGCGTCTGGCGCGGCACCGCGGCATCCGGCTGGAACCCCTATGAGAAGCGCATGGCCGTGCCGCAGATCATCATCGGCGCGCAGTCGCTGCACGCCGTCGGCTGGGCCATGGGCGCCAAGGTGCAGGGCGACGAGCACGTCGCCATCAGCTACTTCGGCGACGGCGCCACGAGCGAGGGCGACGTCAACGAGGCGTTCGTCTTCGCCGCGAGCTTCGACGCGCCCGTCGTGTTCTTCTGCCAGAACAACGGCTGGGCCATCTCCGAGCCGGTCGGCCTCCAGTCCAAGCAGCCGCTCGCGCGTCGCGCCGACGGCTTCGGCATGCCCGGCATCCGCGTCGACGGCAACGACGTGCTCGCCGTGCTCGCCGTGACGCGCTGGGCGCTCGACCGCGCCCGCCGCGGCGAGGGGCCCGCGTTCATCGAAGCCGTCACCTACCGCATGGGACCGCACACCACCGCCGACGACCCCAAGCGGTACCGCACCGACGACGACCTCGCCGCCTGGCGCGAGCGCGACCCGATCTCCCGCCTGCACGCGCTGCTCGCGGCATCCGGCGCCGACATGGCGGCCGTCGACGCCGACGCGAAGGCCGCCGCCGACCGCGCCGCCGCCGACCTGCGCGCGGCCATCACGAACATCCCCGACCCGGAGCCCATGAGCGTGTTCGACCACGTGTACGCCGAGCCCAACAGCCACCTCGAGCGGCAGAAGTCGCGCTACGCCCGCTACCTCGCGATGTTCGACGAGGAGGACGACCGATGACCACGCTGACCCTCGGCAAGGCCCTCAACGAGGGGCTCCGCCGCGCGCTCGCCGACGACGACACCGTCGTGCTCATGGGCGAGGACATCGGCACGCTCGGCGGCGTCTTCCGCATCACCGACGGCCTCAAGGCGGAGTTCGGCGGCGATCGCGTCGTCGACACGCCACTGTCGGAGGCCGGCATCCTGGGCACGGCCGTCGGCCTCGCGTACCGCGGCTTCCGCCCGGTGGTCGAGATCCAGTTCGACGGGTTCGTCTACCCGGGCTTCGACCAGATCGTCGCCCAGGTCGCGAAGCTGCACTACCGCTCGCGCGGCACGGTGAAGATGCCCATGGTCATCCGGATCCCGTTCGGCGGCGGCATCGGCGCGGCCGAGCACCACTCCGAGTCGCCCGAGGCGTACTTCACCCACACCGCCGGGCTGCGCGTCATCGCGTGCTCGAACCCCGCCGACGCGTACGTCATGATCCGCCAGGCCATCGCGAGCGACGACCCGGTGGTCTTCCTCGAGCCCAAGCGCCGCTACCACGTGAAGGGCGAGGTCGACCTCGACGCGAACCTCGCCGACGCCCGGCCCATGGGCGTGGCCACGGTCGTGGCATCCGGTCGCGACGTCACGCTCGTGACCTACGGCGCGCTCGTGCAGACCGCGAAGGATGCCGCGACCGCCGCCGCCGAGGAGGGCGTCTCCGTCGAGGTCATCGACCTGCGCTCGCTCGCGCCCGTCGACTACTCGACCATTGAGGCCTCCGTCCGCCGGACCGGACGTCTCGTCGTGGCGCACGAGGCGGGCGAGCAGGGCGGCGTCGGCGCCGAGATCGCCGCGTCGATCACCGAGCGCTGCTTCGAGTTCCTGGAGGCGGCGCCCGTGCGGGTCACGGGCCACGACATCCCGTATCCGCCGGCCAAGCTCGAGCAGCACCACCTGCCCGACCTCGACCGCATCCTCGACGGCGTCGACCGCGCGATGGGCCGGCCGAACTCGCTGTCCGACGTCTCGGAGGTGGACGCGTGAGCACGATCCGCGACTTCGCGCTGCCCGACCTCGGCGAGGGACTCACGGAATCCGAGATCGTCGCCTGGCGCGTCAAGGTCGGCGACCACGTCGAGCTGAACCAGATCATCGCCGACGTCGAGACCGCCAAGGCCGTCGTCGAGCTGCCCTCGCCGTTCGAGGGCACCGTGACCGCGCTGCACGCCGCCGAGGGCGAGACCGTCAACGTGGGCGAGAAGCTGTTCTCGTGCGACACGAGCGGTGCCGCGGTGACGGATGCCGCGGCGCCGGCCCCTGCCGCCGCGCAGGCCGCTGCGCAGGCCGCTCCCGCCGAGACCGCCCCGGAGGCTCCGGCCGAGCCCGTCGAGGTGCGCGAGCCGACCCTCGTCGGCTACGGCGCCGGCGCCGAGCGCGGACCCAAGCGACGGGCCCGCCGACTCGGCGCGCCCGCGGCGCTCCGCGAGGACCTCGTGCCCGCACCGCCCGAGCACGACCGCATCGAGCCCGACACGGTCACCCACGGCGGCGCGAACGGGCTGCACGACGCCGACGAGCGCCCCGAGCGTCCGCGGTCGACCCCGCCGGTCCGCAAGCTCGCGCGCGACCTCGGCGTCGACCTCGAGCAGGTCGTCGGCACGGGGGAGCGCGGCCTGATCACGCGCGCCGACGTCGAGGCCGCGGCATCCGGGACCCGCGCCCCGGAGGCGCCGGCGACGCCGGCGACGGTCACCGAGACGGCGCCCGCACCGGCGGCACCGGCGGAGACCCGCATCCCCATCAAGGGCGTGCGCAAGCACACCGCCGCCGCCATGGTGCGCAGCGCCTTCACGGCGCCGCACGTGACGGAGTTCCTCACGGTCGACGTGACCGCGACGATGGAGCTCCTCGCCGCCATCCGCTCGGATCGCGCCTACGCCGGACACAAGGTGACGCCGCTCACCGTGGTGGCGAAGGCGCTCTGCATCGCCGCGGTCCGCACGCCCGAGGTCAACTCGCGCTGGGACGAGGAGGCGCAGGAGATCGTGCGCTTCGGCGGGGTGAACCTCGGCATCGCCGCGGCCACCGAGCGCGGCCTCGTCGTGCCGAACGTCAAGGGCGCCGAGCGGATGACGCTCATCGAGCTCGCCGACGCGATCGCGGCCCTCGCCGGGACCGCGCGCGCGGGGAGGACGGCGCCGGCCGACCTCGCCGGGGGCACGATCTCGATCACGAACATCGGGGTCTTCGGGATCGATGCGGGAACGCCGATCCTGAACCCGGGGGAGGCGGCGATCCTCGCGATGGGCGCCGTGCGGCGCCAGCCGTGGGAGCACCGCGGCGAGATCGCGCTGCGCGAGGTCATGACGCTCTCGCTCTCGTTCGACCACCGACTGGTGGACGGCGAACAGGGCTCGCGCTTCCTCGCCGACATCGGGCGGATCCTCCGGGAACCGGGCCTCGCGCTCACCATGTCCTGACCCGTCGCCGCCTGGCACGGACGCGAATCGCCGGAACTCGACACGAGTTCCGGCGATTCGCGTCCGAGGAGGGTGCGGGCGCAGCGTGGCGGGTGCAGGATGAGCCCATGGACGAGCGCACGCCCCGCTCGCGCGAGGACGTCGCGGCGGAGATCTCCGGAACCGGATTCCGCCACGACGGCGAACGGCTGACCGCGGAATTCCGGACGGCGGATTTCGCAAGCGCCGTTCGCCTGCTCGATGCGGTGGCCATTGAAGCGGATGCCGCGAACCACCATCCCGACGTGCGCCTCGGATGGGGCCGCATCGAATTCGATCTCGTGTCGCACGACGTCGAGAGCGTGACGAACCGCGATGTGGAATTGGCGAAGCGGATCGCCGTGATCGCGCACGAGCACGGCGCGACGACCGCCTGAATTCCGCGATCGCGTCGACTGGGAATTCTCCACAACCATCGAACAATTCACGTGCCCGAATTCACAGCGGGAATATGCTCGTCTGCAGACACGCGTTCCCGCTGTCGTATTCGACTGCGATTCCCCGCAGAAAGGGCGTGCACACATGGCGAAGCGAATTGTCGAGACCCTGGTCGACGATCTCGACGGATCCGAGGCCGATCGGACCATTGCATTCAGCATCAACGGCGACGGCTACGCGATCGACCTGTCGTCGGCGAACGCCGAGAAGTTCGAGGCGGCGCTCGCGCCGTTCGTCGACGCCGCGCGCCGCACGTCGTCGGGTCGCGGCGGTGGCAGCGCGCGCCGGCGGTCGGGTGGCGGGGCCGCCGGCGACACGAAGGACGCGCGCGAGTGGCTCCGTGCGAACGGCCACCAGGTGTCCGACCGCGGCCGCATCCCCGCGCCGCTGCTCGAGCTCTACCGCAACCGCTGACGCGGGGCGACGCCGCGCCCGTGGCATCCGTTCACCGGAGGACGAACTCGATCTCCTCGATCTCCTCGCCGCGGGCGTTGGCGTAGTCGCGATCGCGCCCGACCTCGACGAAGCCGAGCTTGCGCAGCACGGCGACGGAGGCCGCGTTGTCGGCGGCCGCCCGCGCCCGGATCGGGCGCGGCTGCGTGTCGAGGAAGAGGCGCAGGGCACGCGTCGCGATGCCGCGGCCCCAGTGCTCGCGGTCGATCCAGTAGGTGATCTCGGCCATTCCCGAGTCGGCGTCGATCCAGCGCGCGACGCTGCCCACGATGCGGCCGTCGCAGCGGATGGTGCGCGCGTCGTAGTCGTCGCGCGCCGAGAACCGGGCGACGTGCGCGTCGTAGGCCGCACGGTCGGCCGGATCGGTCGCCGTGAAGGCGGCCATGCGGTTCGCCTCGGGATCGAGTTGGATGCGGAACAGCTCGTCGCGGTCGCCGGCGCGGGTCGCGCGCAGGGTCACGACGTGAGGCTCGACCATGCCATGTCCTCCAGGATGCCGCGGACCACCCTGTCCGCGGGTCGGCGCCCATGGATGCGGGCGCTGTGCGGGGTGGAGTTGATGAGCCCGAAGGCCGCGTGAGCCCGGATCCGCAACTCCGATTCGGCCCGGTCGGGCCTCAGGCGGGCGAGCACGCCCACCCACAGTTCGACGTACTCGCGCTGGAGGCGCCGGACCTCGTGGGCGTCGGCCTCGTCGAGGCTGCCGAGGTCGCGGTCCTGCACGCGGATCACGTCGGCGTTCGCGAGCGCGAAGTCGACGTGGAAGCGGATGAGGTCGCGCAGGGCGCCGGCCGGTTCACCGGCGGCCGCGATGGTGCGCCGACCGCCGTCGAGGAGGCCGCGGCTCGCGTCGGCGAGGATCGCGGCGAGCACGGCGGCCTTGCCCGGGAAGTGGCGGTAGACGGCCGGTCCCGAGACGCCGGCGGCCTGGCCGAGCTCTTCGAGCGTGACGCCCGCGTAGCCGCGGTCGGCGAACAGGCGCGCGGCGGCCGAGAGGAGGGCCGCGCGACGGTCCGCCTTGGCGCGGCCGCGGTCGGTGAGCGTGTCGCTCAGGGTGCACCTCCGGGGGAATTCGGTGAATGCACACTAACCGACCGGCGGTCTCGCGGCAACCGTGCCACCCCGCCGACCTGCGGTGCCCCGGGCGTGCGGCCGATCAGCGAGCGGATGCCGCGGCGGCCTCGCGGACCAGACGGACCGCCTCGGCCGCCCCGCCGTTCCACGGCGTGCCGTGGCCGGGGAGCACCCACGTGGCATCCGTCGCCGCGAGCGCGTCGAGGGAGTCGAGTGCCGCCTCGGGCTCGTCGGTGAACGGCGCCGGCTGCGGTCCGCGCCGGCCGGTGAGCACGTGCCGCGTCGTCAGGGCGTCGCCCACGAACACGGCGTCGAGGTCGGGGGAGTGCACGGCGATGCTCCCCGGCGAGTGGCCGGGCATGCCGATGATGACGGGCGAGCCCGGGAGGTCGAGCCGGTCGCCGTCGCGCACGGTGCGGACCTCCGCGAGGTACTCGGTCCTCGCGCCGCCCTTGACGAGCGCGTACGCGAAGAAGCGCACGATCGGCCAGGGGCGGATGCCGCGCCCCAAGCTCGTCGCCGGCTTGTCGCCGCCGCGGGCGCGCGCGGCGTCGGCTTCGTGGACATACGCCGGCACCCCGTGCTCGCGGCGCAGGCGCTCGGCGAAGCCGAGGTGGTCGGAGTCGCCGTGGGTGAGGATCACGGCGCGGATGTCGTCGACCGACCGCCCGGCGGCCTCGAGCTCGCAGAGGAGGTCGGCGTAGTGGCCGGGGAGACCGGCGTCGACGACCGTGATGCCGCGGTCGTCGAGGAGGAGGTAGGCGGCGACGATCTCGTTTCCGATGCGTCGCAGTCCGGTGCGGAGTTCCATGTCGGCTATGATACGTAGCTATGATGGCTAATGTCAATAGCCAGAGGGAGGACGCCATGCCCACGCCGACGCGCATCACGACGGAATCGCTCCACGCGGCAGCTGCGGAGATCCTCGAACGCGACGGCCGGGACGGGCTCACCATGCAGGCCGTCGCGACCGCGCTCGGGGTCCGCGCGCCGTCCCTGTACAAGCACGTCCGCGATCGCGAGCACCTCATGCGGACCGTCGCCGACGGCGTAGCGCGGGAGCTGGGCGACCGGGTCGATGCGGCGGTGGCGGCGACCACCGACGCGCCGTCGGCGGCGCGGGCGATCGCCGCTGCCGCCCGCCGATTCGCGCACGAGCGGCCGAACGGCTACGCGCTCGTGTTCGGGCCGCTCCCGGAGTCCGAGCGCGCGGATCGCGCCGCCCTCGACCGCGCGAGCGCAGCCGTCCTGGAGGTCGCCCGCCGCCTCGCGGGGGAGGAGCACGCGCTCGATGCCGCGCGCACCCTGACGGCGTGGATGCACGGATTCACCGCGATGGAGCTCGCGGGCGCGTTCCGGCTCGGCGGCGACCTCGATCGCGCGTGGGAGTTCGGGCTGGAGCACCTCCTGGCCGGACTCTCCGGCAGCGCCGCCGCCCCTCGACGCTGAGCCGTGTTGCGGATTTCGGTGAATGGTCGCTAACATGAATCCCGGTTAGCGAGCGTTCACCGAAGGCGCTCGGGTCCACGCCACGACGGAGAGGCGGAGCGGAAGCGGATGCACACCCTCACGAGCGCGATCGACGCGGCCTCCGACGCCGCCCGCGCCAACGCCGACGCGCACGCGGTGCTCGTCGACGAACTGCGGGCGAAGCTCGCCCGGGCCGCCCTGGGCGGGCCCGAGGCCTCGCGCGACCGACACGTCGCGCGCGGCAAGCTGCTGCCTCGCGACCGCGTCGAACGACTGCTCGACGAGGGCAGCGCGTTCCTCGAGCTCGCGCCGCTCGCGGCCGACGACCTCTACGACGACGACACGCCCGCCGCGGGCGTCATCGCCGGCGTGGGGCTCGTGCACGGCCGGCCCGTGATGGTCGTGTGCAACGACGCCACGGTCAAGGGCGGCACGTACTACCCGATGACCGTGAAGAAGCACCTGCGGGCGCAGGAGGTCGCGCTCGAGAACGCGCTCCCGTGCATCTACCTCGTCGACTCCGGCGGCGCCTTCCTCCCGAAGCAGGACGAGGTCTTCCCCGACCGCGACCACTTCGGCCGCATCTTCTACAACCAGGCGAACCTCTCCGCGCGGCGCATCCCGCAGATCGCGGCCGTCATGGGGTCGTGCACCGCGGGCGGCGCCTACGTTCCCGCGATGAGCGACGAGACGGTCATCGTCCGCAACCAGGGCACGATCTTCCTCGGCGGCCCGCCGCTCGTGAAGGCCGCCATCGGCGAGGTCGTCACGCCCGAGGAGCTCGGCGGCGGCGACCTGCACTCGCGCCACTCCGGCGTCACCGACCACCTCGCCGAGGACGACGAGCACGCGCTCGAGCTCGTGCGCGACATCGTCGGCACGCTCCCGGCACCGGCCGACCGCGCCTGGGCGGTCCGCGAGCCTCGCGACCCCGCCGTCGACCCGGCGACGCTCACCTCGGTCGTGCCGGTCGACGTGCAGCAGCCCTACGACGTGCGCGAGGTGATCGCGCGCCTCGTCGACGGCAGCGAGTTCCACGAGTTCAAGCGCGAGTACGGCGACACGCTCGTGACCGGCTTCGCCTGGATCGACGGGCATCCCGTCGGCATCGTCGCGAACAACGGCGTGCTCTTCTCCGAGTCGGCCATGAAGGGCGCGCACTTCATCGAGCTCTGCGACCAGCGCGGCATCCCCCTCGTGTTCCTGCAGAACATCTCGGGGTTCATGGTGGGCCGCGACGCCGAGGCCGGCGGCATCGCCAAGCACGGCGCGAAGATGGTCACCGCCGTCGCGACCACCCGCGTGCCGAAGTTCACCGTCGTGATCGGCGGCTCGTTCGGCGCCGGCAACTACTCGATGTGCGGCCGCGCCTACTCGCCGCGGTTCCTCTGGATGTGGCCGAACGCCCGCATCTCCGTGATGGGCGGCGAGCAGGCGGCATCCGTGCTCTCGACGGTCAAGCGCGACCAGATGGTGGTGCGCGGCCAGGAGTGGTCGGCCGAGGCCGAGGCCGCGTTCAAGGCGCCCGTGCGCGAGCAGTACGAGGCGCAGGGCAGCCCCTACCACTCGACGTCGCGCCTCTGGGACGACGGCGTCATCGCCCCCGGCGACACCCGCACGGTGCTCGCCCTCGCCCTCGAGCTCGCCAGCCGCACGCCGCTGCCCGAGCCCCGCTTCGGCCTGTTCAGGATGTGACCGGATGACGCAGCCGTCCCCCTCCACCGCCCGACCCTTCGACCGGGTGCTCGTCGCCAACCGCGGCGAGATCGCCGTGCGCGTCATCCGCACGCTGAAGCGCCTCGGCATCCACGCCATCGCCGTCCACTCCGACGCCGACGCGGGCGCCCCGCACGTCGCGCTCGCCGACGAGGCCGTGCGCATCGGCCCGGCTGCGGCATCCGAGAGCTACCTCGACCCGGCGCGCATCGTTCGCGCGGCCCTCGACACCGGCGCGCAGGCGATCCACCCCGGCTACGGCTTCCTCTCCGAGAACGCCGCCTTCGGGCGCGCGTGCGCCGAGGCCGGCATCGTGTTCGTCGGTCCCGGCGCGCTCGCGCTCGAGGTCATGGGCGACAAGATCCGGGCCAAGCGCCACGTCGCCGAGTCCGGCGTGCCCGTGGTGCCGGGCGTCAGCGAGCCGGACGCGACCGACGACGAGCTCCTCGACGCCGCGCCGCTCATCGGGTTCCCACTGCTCGTCAAGCCGTCCGCGGGCGGCGGCGGCAAGGGCATGCAGGTCGCCCGCGACCAGTCCGAGCTCGAGCACGCCCTGCCCGCGGCCCGCCGCGTCGCGCGCGCCGCGTTCGGCGACGACACCCTGCTGCTCGAGCGCTTCATCGACACCCCGCGCCACATCGAGGTGCAGGTCCTCGCCGACGCGCACGGCAACGTCATCCACCTCGGCGAGCGCGAGTGCTCGCTCCAGCGCCGACACCAGAAGGTGGTGGAGGAGGCGCCGTCGCCCCTGCTCGACGGCGCGACGCGCGAGCGCATCGGGCAGGCGGCATGCGACGCCGCCCGCAGCGTCGAGTACCTCGGCGCCGGCACCGTCGAGTTCCTGGTGTCGGATGCCGCGCCCGACGAGTTCTTCTTCATCGAGATGAACACGCGCCTGCAGGTCGAGCACCCCGTGACCGAGCTCGTCACGAGCGTCGACCTCGTGGAGCAGCAGCTGCGCATCGCGGCGGGGGAGCCGCTCGCGATCGCGCAGTCCGACGTGCGCCTGACCGGCCACGCGGTCGAGGCGCGCGTGTATGCGGAGAGCCCCGAGCGCGGCTTCCTGCCGTCGACGGGCGAGGTGCTCGCTTGGCGACCGCCCGCCGGCGAGGGCGTCCGCGTCGACGCGGGCATCCGCGAAGGGCAGCGGGTCACGGCCGACTACGACCCGATGATCGCGAAGGTGATCGCGTACGGCGCCGACCGCGACGAGGCGCTCGACCGGCTCGACGCCGCGCTGGCCGGCACCGTGCTGCTCGGCGTCGAGTCGAACATCGCCTTCCTCCGCCGCCTGCTCGCCCACCCCGACGTGCGCGCCGGACACCTCGACACGAACCTCATCGATCGACTGCCCGACCCCGAGCCGACGGATGCCGCGGCCGATCCGCTCGCCGCGGTCGCCCGCGCCGCGCGCGAGCGCGACGCGCGCCGCAGCGCGGCGACCGGGCACGCCTGGCAGCGTGAACGCGGCTGGCGCGTCG
>NZ_LQGY01000018.1 GCF_001620055.1 Agromyces sp. NDB4Y10
ACTCGAGGGCGTTCCGGATGGCGCGGGCGTGCTGGTGCGCCTCGAGCGGCGCGCGTCCGGCGTGCTGCTGCGGCGGCGCGCCGAGCTCCGGCGCGGGCGCGTCGAACTGCGGCTCACGCCGGAGGAGACGGCGTTCCTCGGCGAGGGGTCGCTGCACGTGGGGTTCGTCGTGCTGGACGGCGACCGTCGCGCCGAGGTGGCCGCGGGTCGCGTGCACCCCGACACGCGTCCGCTGCCGCGCCGCGTGACGGCGGGGGTCCGATCCCGCCTCGGCCGGGCGCGACGGCGGGGCTGAGCGCGGCCCCCACGGCGCGGAACGACGGCGGGGCTCAGGGCACGAGCACGAGCTTGCCGCGCACGTGGCCGTCCTCGCTCTCGCGCTGGGCGTCGGCGGCCTCCGCGAGCGGGTACCGGCCGGAGATCTCGACCTCGAACCGCCCCTCGGCCGCGAGTCGCGCGGCCTCGGCGACGCCCTCCGCACGCAGCCGGACCTCCTCGGGTCCCATGGTCGACGGGATCGCGCCGGACCAGGTCCGGATGCCGAGGTCGGCCGCGTCGGCCATGCGGACGATCGTCGCGACGCGATCGCGGTCGGGCACGAGCTCGAGGCTCGCCTCGATGGCCTCGTCGGTGCCGGCCCCGTCGAGCGCGACGTCGTAGCCGTCCGGGGCGGCCTCCCGCAGGCGGTCGACGAGCCCGGGCCCGTACGCCACCGCGACGGCGCCGAGCTCGCGCAGGCGGTCGTGGTTCGCGGGCGAGGCGGTCGCGACGACGCGGGCCCCGAAGGTCCGCGCGAACTGGATGGCGGCCTGTCCGACGCCGCCGGAGCCGGCGTGCAGGAGCAGCGTCTCGCCCTCGCGCAGGCCGAGCGAGCGCAGCACCTGGTACGCGGTCCCCGCGGGGATGCCGAGGGCCGCTCCCTGCTCGAAGCTCAGCTCGGCGGGCTTGGGCACGAGCTGGTCGGGCGTCGCGACGACATGGCTCGCGTACGCCCCCGAGGCGCCGTGCACGATGACCTCGTCGCCCGGCCGCACGGCGTCCACGCCGTCGGCGACGGCGACGACGACGCCCGCGGCATCCGCCCCCAGGCCCTGCGGCCGGCTGAAGTCGCGCGTGCCCCGCCGGCCGCTGCGGATCTTCGAGTCGACGGGATTCACGCCCGCGGCGCGCACCTCGACCACGACGCCGCCGGCGGGCGGGTCGGGCACCGGACCCTCGACCGGGGTGAGCACCTCGGGTCCGCCGTGCTCGGTGTACCGGATGAACTGCGCCATCGTCGCCTCCTCGTCGTGGCTCTCCACGCTAGCCGCGGTCAGCGGGTGCCGCGGATCCGGCGCGACAGGGTCGTCGCCGCGTCCGTCACCGCGCCGGCCGCCGCGCGGACGAGCTCGTCGGACGACCCCTCGGCGAAGGTCACGGCGATCGCGGCCGCCGGCCAGCCGAGGTGGTCGATCACGGCCGCCCCGACCGAGGCCAGGCCGCTCGTCACCTCGCCGTGCTCGCCCGCGACGCCCGCGGTCCGCACCTCGGCGAGCACCGACTTCAGGCGCGAGTAGGTCCAGGGCGCGGCATCCGCGGGGCCGGACGCGCGCTCGGCGAACGCGGCGCGATCGGGGTAGAGCGCCCGGAGCTGGGCCGGCGGGAGCACCGCGAGCATCGCCCGGCCGGACGCGGTGAGGTGCGCGGGCAGGCGGACGCCGACGTCGGAGACGAGCGACGGGCGCCTGGCGGCGCGCTCCTCGACGAGGTACAGCACGTCGCGCCCGTGGAGGACCGCGAGGTGGCCGGACTCGCCGAGCCGGTCGACGAGGCCCGCCACGAGCGGTCGCCCGAGCCGCGTGAGCGGCTGCTGGCGGCTGAAGCCGCTCGAGAGCTCGAACGCGGCCACGCCGAGCCCGTAGCGGCGCTCCTCGGGCAGGTGCACGACGAAGCCGCGTTCCTGCAGCACGGCGAGGAGCTGGTACGTCGTGGAGCGCGGCAGGCCGAGCGCCGTCGCGATCGCGGCGGCCGGTGCGGGGCCGCGCTGGGCGGCCAGGTGCGTGAGGATGGCGAGCACCTGGTCGGCCGCCGGCGCCTTCGGCTCCGCCATCGCACCTCCTCGTCCGGGATCCCGGACGCCAGCGTACTCCGGGGCGTTCCGGCGCGCACCGCCCCGGTGTGGAATCGGTGACATGAGCACCATCGCGCCCGAGAACGCCCGCACCGCGGCATCCGTCGACGCCGTCACCGTCGGCACCGGACCGCTCACCATCGACGAGGTGGTCGCCGTCGCCCGCCACGACGCGCGCGTCGTGCTCGACCCCGCCGCGCTCGAGGAGGTCGCCGCGAGCCGCGCGATCATCGAGGGCCTCGCCGCCGACCCCGAACCGCACTACGGCATCTCGACCGGGTTCGGCGCGCTCGCGACCACCTTCATCGCCGAGGACCGCCGCGCGCAGCTGCAGGCGAGCCTCGTCCGCTCGCACGCCGCCGGCTCGGGGGCCGAGGTCGAGCGCGAGGTCGTGCGCGCCCTCATGCTGCTGCGCCTGTCGACGCTCATGACCGGGCGCACGGGCGTGCGCCGCGAGACGGCCGAGACGTACGCCGCCATCCTCAACGCGGGCATCACCCCGGTGGTGCGCGAGTACGGCTCGCTCGGCTGCTCGGGCGACCTCGCGCCGCTCGCCCACTGCGCACTCGTCGCCATGGGCGAGGGCGAGGTGCGCGTCGACCCCGCCGGTGGTCGAGGCGCGAGCGCCGGCGAGCATCCCGAGACCACGGATGCCGCGTCCGCCCTCGCCGCCGCCGGCATCGCGCCCGTGCGCCTCGGCGAGAAGGAGGGCCTCGCCCTCATCAACGGCACGGACGGCATGCTCGGCATGCTCGCGCTCGCCATCCACGACCTCCGCACGCTGCTGACCACGGCCGACGTCGCGGCCGCCATGAGCGTCGAGGGCCTGCTCGGCACCGACGCCGTGTTCGCCGCGGACCTGCACGAGCTGCGCCCGCAGCGCGGCCAGGCCGTGTCGGCCGCGAACCTCCGGCGGCTGCTCGCGGGCTCCCCCATCGTCGCGAGCCACCAGGGCCCCGAGTGCACGCGCGTGCAGGACGCCTACTCGCTGCGCTGCGCCCCGCAGGTGCACGGCGCGGCGCGCGACACCCTCGCGCACGCGGCATCCGTCGCCGAGGCCGAGCTCGCGAGCGCCATCGACAATCCGGTGCTCACGCCCGACGGGCGCGTCGAGTCGAACGGCAACTTCCACGGCGCCCCCGTCGGGTACGTGCTCGACTTCCTCGCCATCGCGGTGGCGGATGTCGCCTCCATGAGCGAGCGCCGCACCGACCGCTTCCTCGACCGGGCCCGCAACCAGGGACTGCCGCCGTTCCTCGCGCACGAGGTGGGCGTCGACTCCGGGCTGATGATCGCGCAGTACACGGCCGCGGGCATCGTGTCGGAGCTCAAGCGCCTCGCGGTGCCGGCGTCGGTCGACTCGATCCCGTCGTCGGCCATGCAGGAGGACCACGTCTCGATGGGCTGGGCCGCCGCGCGCAAGCTGCGGCGCGCGATCGACGGGCTCACGCGCGTCCTCGCGATCGAGGTGCTCACCGCGGCGCGCGGCCTCGCGCTCCGCGCGCCGCTCGCGCCCGGCGCGGCCACTGGCGCCGTGGCCGCCCTCGTGGTCGAGCGAGGCGGTGCCCCCGGCCCCGACCGCTTCCTCGCGCCCGAGATCGAGTCGGTCGTCGAGGCGGTGGCCTCGGGCGAGGTCGTCTCGCGCGCGGCATCCGTCGTCGAGCTC
>NZ_LQGY01000019.1 GCF_001620055.1 Agromyces sp. NDB4Y10
GACCCTGCCGTCGCAGGCCGTCGAGCCGCCCTCCGCCCTCGTGCAGCCCGCCGAGAGCCGGCAGCTGCGGGTGTGTCCCGGCCCCCTGCTCGAACTCGCCGGCGACAGCGCCGACGCGACCTCGACCTCCTCGGTCGGCACGGCGGCGGTGGCCATCGCGGCCGATCCCGCCGACGCGGTGGTCGACCAGTCGCCGGTCGAGGCGCCCGACAACACCGCGGCCGACGTCGACGGCGGCCCCGTCGCGATCTCCGCCGAGCCGGGAACGGTCGCCGGCGGGATGCTCGCGGGCGCGCAGGCGCAGCGGGCGTCGGCGGAATCGCTGTCGGGCCTCGCCGCCGCGGCGTGCGCCGAGCCGGCCGCCGAGTCGTGGCTCGTCGCCGGCGCGACCGACGTCGGGCGCTCCGGACTGGTCCTGCTGGCCAATCCCGGCCAGGTCGCCTCGACCGTGGACGTGCGCGTCATCGGTGAGACCGGCGCCGTCGAGGCCCCGGGGGCCCTCGGGATCGTCGTCGCCCCGGGCACGCAACGCGTCGTCTCGTTGGCCGGGCTCGCCCCGAACGTCCGCTCGACGGTCGTCCACGTCACGAGCGCCGGCTCGCCGATCGCCGCGTCGCTGCAGCACTCGGTGGTCATCGGCCTGGATGCGGCGGGCGTCGAGCTCTCCACCCCGACCGCCCTGCCGGCCGAGCGCCAGGTCATCCCGGGGTTCACCGTCGTGGACGCCCGCGGCGTCGACCCCCAGGAGGACCACGCGGAGGGCGACGAGTATCCGGCGGTCCGGCTCTACGCCCCCGGGGGCGGCGAGGTCGCCGCGGTCGTCCGGGTGCTCGACGCGACCGGCAGCGAGGTCGGACTGGTCGACGTGTCACTCGTCGACGGCCAGGTGAGCGACGTCCCGCTCGGCACGCTCGCCGCCGGGCGGTACACCGTCGTGGTGGAGGCCGACGCCCCCGTCGTCGCCGCAGCCCGATCGACCGTCCAGCGCGCCGGGAACGCGCCGGTGATGGCCGACCTCGCGTGGCATGCGGCCACCGGCCCGCTGCTCGAGCGCGCCGCGGTCGCCGTGCCGCAGGCGCCCTCGCCGGTGCTCCACCTCGCCAACCCGGGAGCGGAGCCCGTCACCGCGACCGTCATCGCCGGGGCCTCCGAGCGCGAGCTCACCCTCGAGGGCGGCACGGCGAGCTCGCTCGAGGTCCAGCCGGGGGAGCGCGTCGTCCTCGAGGACGTGCAGGGACTGCACGCGAGCCTGACGTTCGGCGAGCCCGAGGCGATCGCGGCGATGCCGGTCACCCCGCCGGGACCGCTCGACGCGCCGGTGCGGGTCTACCCGCAGTGACGGCCGGCGACCGTCACAGGTGGCGGTAGCGTCCGGGTGCCAGCTCCCACGGGTCCCGGCCGAGGAAGTCGGCGACGGCGCGGAAGACGCAGCTCTCGATGAGGAGCTTCTCGTCCTTCTCCTCGCCCTCCTGCGTGCGCAGGAACCGGACGATGGGCAGCCGGAAGAAGACGATGCGACGCTCGTCGTGGAGGACCTTCCAGCGATCGACGTGATCGTCGTGGATGGCCTCGGCCGGCGCGTCGGCCACCTGGAAGACCACGCCCTCGAGATCGGGCCAGAGCCCCCGGAGGTAGGCCGCCGTGGAGGCGACCGTCACGTCGAACTCCTCGATGCGCGTGCGGAGGGGCTCGAGGTGCGGTCCGGTGACCGGCGAGCGCATGCCGCGCCCGTGCCGATCGCGCGAGCGGCGCCGCGCCGAGGATGCCGGGGCGACACGGCGGGATCGGGGCATGAATCCACTCTAGCGGCGCGCCGGTCGCTACGCTGGGGTGGCCATGAGACGTTGTTCGCGCACCGCATGCGCCGCCGAGGCGGTCGCGACGCTCACGTACGACTACGCCGATTCGATGGCCGTCCTGGGTCCGCTCGCCTTCACGCGCGAGCCCCATTCGTATGATCTGTGCGCCCGCCACGCCGAGCGCACGTCGGCCCCGCGCGGATGGCAGATCATTCGGCACGTGACCCTCGGTGAGGTAGGGTTCACCGCATGAATCCCCCCGTTTCCTCGGGCGCTCGAGCGCGCCTCGACGCCAGCGTGAAGGCCTACGACGTGCGGGGGATCGTGGGCGAGGCGTTGACCGACGACGTGGTGGAGGCCCTCGGCGCGGCCTTCGCCGACGAGGTCGGTGCGGCCGGCGGGCGCATCGTCGTAGGACACGACATGCGCGACTCGTCCCCGGGCTTCGCCGCGGCCTTCTCCCGCGGGGCGACGGCTCGCGGGGCCGACGTCGTGGCGATCGGACTGTGCTCGACCGACGAGACCTACTTCGCCTCCGGCTCGCTCGACGCGCCCGCGGCGATGTTCACGGCCAGCCACAACCCGGCCGCGTACAACGGCATCAAGTTCTCGCGCGCCGGCGCGCAGGGCATCTCGCTCGAGACGGGCCTCGCGGCCATCCGCGACCGCGCGGGCGACTACCTCGACGCCGGCGGCGTGCCGCCCGTGGCGTCGCCCGGCACGGTGCGCGAGCTCGACGTGCTCGCGGACTACGCCGCGCACCTCCGCTCGCTCGTCGACCTCGCCGGCGTCCGACCGCTGAAGGTCGTGGTGGATGCCGGCAACGGCATGGGCGGGCTGACCGTCCCGGCCGTGCTCGGCGACGCGGCCGGACTGCCGGCGCTGCCGCTCGAGATGGTGCCCCTCTACTTCGAGCTCGACGGCACGTTCCCCAACCACGAGGCGAACCCCCTCGACCCGGCGAACCTCGTCGACCTGCAGCGTGCCGTCGTCGAGCACGGCGCCGACCTCGGCCTCGCGTTCGACGGCGACGCCGACCGCTGCTTCGTCGTCGACGAGCGCGGCGAGGCGGTCGACCCCTCGGCGGTCGCGGCGATCGTCGCGCTGCGGGAGATCGCCCGCGTGCGAGCCCTCGGCGAGGAGCAGCCCACGGTGATCCACAACCTGATCACCTCGCGGTTCGTCCCCGAGGCGGTCGAGGCGGCCGGCGGCATCGCCGTGCGCACGCGGGTCGGCCACTCGCTCATCAAGGACCGCATGGCCGAGACGGGGGCGGTCTTCGGCGGCGAGCACTCGGCCCACTACTACTTCCGCGACTTCTGGAGCGCCGACAACGGCATGCTCGCCGCCATGCACCTGCTCGCGGAGTTCGGCGGCCAGCAGGCGCCCCTGTCGGAGCTCGCCGCGCGGTTCACCCCGTACGCGCTCTCGGGCGAGATCAACTCGACGGTGGAGGACGTCCCGGCCGCGTACGCGCGCATCGTCGAGGCCTTCACCGGTCGCGCCGACTTCGACGAGCTCGACGGGCTCACGGTCACGGGCATCACCGCCGAGGACGCCCCGTTCTGGTGGTTCAACGTGCGGCCGTCCAACACCGAGCCGCTGCTCCGGCTGAACGTCGAGGGCGAGGATGCGGCGACCATGGCCGCGGTCCGCGACGAGGTGCTGGGCCTCATCCGGGCCTGACGTCCTCGCGGGGCGGCGCGCCTGCGAGAATGGAGCCCATGACGTTCGCCACCTCCACTGCGACATCCGCCCTGCCCTTCAAGGTCGCCGACCTCTCGCTCGCCGAGTCGGGCCGGCACCAGCTGCGCCTGGCCGAGAACGAGATGCCCGGCCTCATGGCGCTGCGCGAGGAGTTCGCCGCGTCCCAGCCGCTCGCCGGAGCCCGGATCGCGGGCAGCCTGCACATGACGGTGCAGACGGCGGTGCTCATCGAGACGCTCACGGCGCTCGGCGCGCAGGTGCGCTGGGCGAGCTGCAACATCTTCTCGACGCAGGACGAGGCGGCCGCGGCGGTCGTCGTCGGCCCGGAGGGGACGGTCGACGACCCGAAGGGCGTGCCGGTCTTCGCCTGGAAGGGCGAGACGCTCGAGGAGTACTGGTGGTGCACCGACCGCATCTTCGACTGGTCGGCCGAGGCGGAGGCGGCGGGCGCCGACTGGATCGGGCCGAACCTGATCCTCGACGACGGCGGCGACGCCACGCTCCTCGTGCACCGCGGCCGCGAGTTCGAGGCGGCCGGCTCGGTGCCCGAGGCGACGGATGACGCGAGCGCGGAGTACCGCGTCGTGCTCGACACGCTGCGGCGGTCGCTCGAGGTCAGCCCCGACCGGTGGACCCGGGTCGCCGACGAGATCCGCGGCGTGACGGAGGAGACCACCACGGGCGTGCACCGCCTGTACGAGCTGCACGCCGCGGGCGAGCTCCGATTCCCGGCGATCAACGTCAACGACTCGGTGACGAAGTCGAAGTTCGACAACAAGTACGGCATCCGCCACTCGCTGCCCGACGGGCTGAACCGCGCGACCGACGTGCTGATCGGCGGCAAGGTCGCTTTCGTGGCGGGCTACGGCGACGTCGGCAAGGGCGCCGCCGAGGCGCTCCGCGGCCAAGGCGCGCGCGTGATCGTCTCCGAGATCGATCCCATCAACGCGCTGCAGGCCGCGATGGACGGCTACCAGGTCGCGCGGCTCGAGTCCGTCATCGACCAGGTCGACCTCCTCGTGACGGGAACGGGCAACAAGGACGTGGTCCGCCTCGAGCACCTGCTCGCGCTGAAGCACCTCGCGATCGTGGCGAACGTGGGCCACTTCGACAATGAGATCGACATGGCCGCGCTCGAGTCGCTCGAGGGGGCCGAGAAGGTCGAGATCAAGCCGCAGGTCCATGAGTGGCGCCTGCCCAACGGCCGCAGCGTGCTCGTCCTCTCCGAGGGCCGCCTGATGAACCTGGGCAACGCCACCGGCCACCCGTCGTTCGTCATGTCGAACTCGTTCGCCAACCAGGTGCTCGCGCAGATCGAGCTGTGGACCCGGCCGGACGAGTACCCGATCGGCGTGTACGTGCTCCCCAAGCACCTCGACGAGAAGGTGGCGCGCCTCCACCTCGACGCGCTCGGGGTCGAGCTCACGGTGCTCACGCCCGAGCAGGCGGCCTACATCGGCGTGCCCGTCGGCGGACCGTACAAGGTGGACCACTACCGGTACTGATCCGGTCGGCGAACGGATGCCGCGGGTGCACGTCGCGCCCGCGGCATCCGTCTGCCTGCGCCGGTCGCCGGGTCAGCGCTCCGGGAACCCGACCGGGCGCGACTCGAGCACCGGTTCGAGCGCGTCGAGACGTCGTCGTTCGAGCGCGAGGGCGGTGAGGTCGCGCTCGCGGCGGAGGGCGGCGACCGCTGCGAGGAAGAGCTCGGGATCGGCGGCGGGCACGGGCGACACGTACGGGGCGACCTCGGCGGCGAGCGACTGCGCGAGGCGCTGCCGACTGCCCGGGGCCAGGTGGACGGCGTTGCGGAAGAACGCGGCGACGCGACGCGCCACCGGATCGGGGAGCCGGCCCACGTCGGCGGTGGCGGCCCAGCCCGCGAGGGGAGCCGGCACCCCGAACGCGAGCGGCTCGTAGCGCGGCACGCGCTCGACCTGGCCGTGCGTGCCGGCGAGGATGTCGCCGAGGCGCTTCGAGTCGGGGTTGAGGAACCCGACGAGCACCGCGAGACCGCCGAAGGTGAGCCAGATCTCGAGCACGCCCACCAGTGCGCGGATGAGCGCGTGCCGGAAGCCGATCGCGCCGCCGTCGTCGCGCACCACGCGGATGCCGAGGGCGAGCTTGCCGAGCGAGCGTCCGCGGGTGGCGGTCTCCACGGTGGTGGGCAGCACGACGAGGAGGGTGACGATCACCGCGATGCCGACCGCGCGGGCGGCGGCCTCGTCGAGGTCGAGGTTCACGATGGCGAGCAGCGCCGCGAGGCCGAGGACGACCGTGACGACCACGTCGATCAGCGCACCTCCGGCGCGCATCACCGCGCTCGCCGGCCGGACGTCGAGCGCGACGGCCTCCCCGGTGAGCACCGCCTCGTCGTCGACGCGCACCGCCGACCGGGCCGGGGCGGTCGGGTCGGGCATGGCTAGTATTCAAGCAGATGGACCTCGACGCGCTCGCCTCAGCCCGCCACGACGACTGGCAGCGGCTCGACGCGCTCTCCCGATCCGCCCGGCTCGACGGCGAGGACGCCGACGAGCTCATCGAGCGGTACCAGGCCGCCGCATCCGACCTCTCGCTCGTGCAGGCCACCGCCGGGTCCACGGCGCTCGGCGACCGGCTGTCGATCTCGCTCGCGCGGGCGCGGCTGCGCTTCACCGGGGCACCCGAGAACCCGCTCCGGCAGCTCTCCCGGTTCGCCTTGGTGCAGCTGCCCGCGGCCCTGTACCGGGTCCGCTGGCTGACGCTCGGCGTGGCCGTCGGCACGGTGCTCGTCGCCGCGCTGTACGCGCTCTGGGCCCTGTCCGACCCGCGGGTGATGGCGAACCTCGGCACCGAGGAGGAGCTGCGGCAGATCGCCGAGGAGGGGTTCGTCGCCTACTACTCCGAGAACCCGGCGGCGTCGTTCGCGGGGGCCGTCTGGACGAACAACGCCTGGATCGCGGCGCAGTGCGTCGCCTTCGGGATCACGGGCGTGTGGGTGCCGTGGGTGATCCTGCAGAACGCGCAGAACCTCGGCGTGACGGCCGCGATCATGTTCGCGTACGACGAGGCCGACACGTTCTTCCTCTACATCGCGCCGCACGGCCTCCTCGAGCTCACCTGCGTGTTCGTCGCGGCCGCGGCGGGCCTGCGCATCTTCTGGGCGTGGGTGGCGCCGGGTGCACGCACCCGCGGTCAGGCGCTCGCCGAGGACGCGCGGTCGCTGTTCACGATCGCCGTGGGGCTCGTGTTCTTCCTCCTCGTCGCCGGACTCGTCGAGGGGTTCGTGACGCCCGCGCCGTGGCCGTGGCCCGTGAAGATCGGCATCGGTGCGCTCGCACTGGCCTGGCTGCTCGTCTGGATGCTCGTGCTCGGCCGTCGTGCGGCCCGCGCGGGGGAGACCGGCGACCTCACGACGTTCGACGCGGGCGCCCGGCGGGCTGTCGCCGGCTGATCGCTCGGCCCGCGTTCAGAGCTGCCCGGCGGCCTTGAGCGCGAGGTAGTGGTCGGCGAGCGCCGGGGGCAGGTCGTGCGGCGCCGCGCTGACGCTCGACGCGCCGAGGCGTCCGACCGCCGCGGCGACGCGCTCCGCGTCGAGACGGGACCGCTCGGCCGCCGCCGCGGCGTACACGTCCGAGAGTTCGTCCCGTCGGCCGACCGCGCGTGCGAGCGCCGGATCGACGACCGAGGCGACGACGACCCGATGCCGGGCCGTGAGCTGGGGGAGGGTGCCGAGCAGCCCGCGAGCGCTGCCGGGGGAGTCGGCGGCGGTGAGGAGCACGACGAGCGCGCGGCGGCTCGTCACGCGGCGCACCTGCGCGGGCAGGCCCGCCCAGTCCGCCTCTACGAGCTCGGCGTCGATCCCGGCCATCGTGTCGACCATGCGCGCGAGCAGTTCGGGCCCGGCGGCGCCGTGGACGCGGCCGCGGAGCCGACGGTCCCAGGCGAGGAAGTCGACGCGGTCGCCCGCGTGGCTCGCAAGCGCGGCGAGCAGCAGCGACGCCTCGAAGGCCGTGTCGAGCCGGGGTTCGTCGCCGATCCGGGCCGCGGCCGTGCGCGAGGTGTCGGCGACGATCACGATCCGCCGGTCGCGCTCGGGCCGCCACGTGCGCACCATGAGCCGCATCGAGCCGGGCTGCTCGGGGTCGGATCGCCGGGCGGTCGCGCGCCAGTCGATCGAGCGCACGTCGTCGCCGCGTACGTACTCCCTGAGCGAATCGAACTCCGTGCCCTGCCCGCGGATGAGCAGCGGCGTGCGACCGTCGAGCTCGCGCAGGCGCGTGAGGCGCGACGGCAGGTGGGCGCGCGAGTGGAAGGGCGGCAGCACGCGCAGCCGGCCGGGGGCGGCGAGCGTCGCCTGTCGTGCCCAGAGGCGCATGGGGCCGTAGGAGCGGATGGTGACCGCCTCCGTGCGGCGATCGCCGCGCCGGGTCGGGGTGAGCCGCTGGGCTATCCGGCGACCCTCGCGCGGCGGCACGTCGACGTTCGCCCGGTTCCGCCCGGACACGCCCGCGGACGGCGGCCAGCCGTCGCGCACGGTGGCGCGCAGCATCCGCTCGCCGAGGTTGCGCACCACCACGACGGACTCGACGGTCTCGCCGAGCCGCACCCGATCGGGCAGGTCGCGTGCGACGGCGACCCGCCGCGGCGACGCCGCCAGCGAGAGGTCGACCACCCCCAGGCCGATCGCGAGCACGAGCCACCCGCCGAGCGCCGCCCACGCCGCCCCGGCGTCGGCGCCGAGCAGGACGACGGGCACGACGCCGAGGGCGACGAGGAACGTGAAACGGCCGGTGACGGACATGGCTTAGAGCGGCACCTGCACCTGCTGCACGATGCCGCGCAGCACCTGGTCGACCGCCACGCCCTCGAGTTCGGCCTCGGGGCGCAGCTGCACCCGGTGCCGCCACACGGGCAGGAGCATGGCCTGCACGTGATCGGGTGTGACCTTCTCGAATCCGGTGAGCCAGGCCCACGCCTTCGCAGCGGCGAGCAGGCCCGTCGCGGCGCGCGGGCTCACGCCGAGCCGCATCGACGGGCTCCGTCGCGTCGCGCGCGCGAGGTCGACCACGTACCCGAGCACGTCGTCGCCGACGCCCACGCGACCGGCGGCGGTCCGGGCCGCGGCGAGCTCGGCGGCGCCGACCACGGGCTCGACGCCGGCGGCCGCGAGGTCGTGCGGGTCGAAGCCGTCGGCGTGGCGACGCAGCACCGACACCTCGGCATCGCGCTCGGGCACCTCGAGCACGAGCTTCATCAGGAACCGGTCGAGCTGGGCTTCGGGGAGCGCGTACGTGCCCTCGTACTCGATCGGGTTCTGGGTCGCGGCGACGAGGAACGGCGAGGGCAGCGGCCGGGTCACGCCGTCGACCGACACCTGCCGTTCCTCCATGGCCTCGAGCAGCGCCGACTGGGTCTTCGGCGGCGTGCGGTTGATCTCGTCGGCGAGCAGCAGGTTCGTGAAGACGGGGCCCTCGCGGAACGCGAACTCGCCCGAGCGGGGGTCGTACGCGAGCGACCCGGTGATGTCGCCCGGCATCAGGTCGGGCGTGAACTGCACGCGCCGCGTCTCGAGGTGCAGCGTGCGGCTCAGCGTGCGCACGAGCAGGGTCTTCGCGACGCCGGGGACGCCCTCGAGCAGCACGTGCCCGTCGGCGAGGAGCGCGATGATGAGGCCGGTGACGGCGCCGTCCTGGCCGACGACGGCCTTGCCGACCTCGGTGCGGACGCGGTCGAGCGCGGCGCGCAGCGCGGCGTCGTCGCGGGTCGCGTCGTGCGGCGTCGCCTCGTCGTGGAGCGGGTCGGTCATGGTCGCCTTCCTGTCGGTGCGGATGCGTCGGGGGAGTCGGGTCGGAGCGCCGCGCGCACGCGTCGCTCGAGGTCGTCGAGATCGCGCGCGAGCGCGACGAGGTCGCGGTCGCCGCCGGGCAGCTCGTCGACGAGCAGGCGTCGAACGGATGCCGCGTCGCGGCCGATCGCGGCGGCGGCCGCCGTGACGACGACGTCGACGTGCGCGGACCTCGGCAGGCGCAGCAGGTCCTGCAGGCGCCGGACGGTGCCGATCCGCAGCTGGTCGAGGGCCCGGACCCGGGCGGACGAGCGCGCGTACAGCCGGGCGCGGCCCTCGCCCGTCTCGCCGGCGGGCACGTGCACGGGGAGATCCTCGACGACGAGCGGACCGAAGCGCCGTCCGCGCTGGATCCCCGCGGAGACGACCACGAGGGCGGCCAGGACGAGGACGGGGCTGACCCAGCCCGGGATGAGCTCCTGCAGGGTGGGCGCGGCCGCGACGTCGGCATCCGCCGGCCCCGGCAGGTACCATGCCAGCTCGTCGGTCGTGCCGAGGAGCCCGATCGCGAGCGCGGCGTTGCCGGCCTCGCCGACGGTCTCGTTGAGGAACGGCGCGGTCGATCCGACGAGCGCGACCTCGGCTCCGCCCGGCGCGGGGCCGGTGACGACGGCGAACGCCTCGTCGTCGGCGAAGCAGCCGGCGAATCCGGATGCCGCGGCCTCGTCGTCGACCGTGAGGAGCCCCTGCCCTGCCGACAGCCCGCCCGCGCGCTCGGCGGCCGGGAGCTCGCAGCCGACGTCGTCGAGCGCCCCGCCGGCGGCACCCGCGAGTCGCACCCCCGGCGCGAGCACCTCGAGGGCGGCGAAGTCGGGCCGCGCGACGACCAGGCGATCGGCGGCACGCGCGAGATCGGAGAGGCCGTCGCGGCCGAGCAGTCCCTGCTCGTCGTGGAGGAGGACGGTCGCGCCGCCGCGCGCCGCACGCTCGGCCTGCTCGAGCGAACGGACCTCGACGACCTCCACGCCGCGCGCGGCGAGCACCTGGGCGAGCGCGCGGGCGCCTCCGGGCGCGGCGTTCTCGGCGCTCATGGGCGTCCCCGCGGGGCGCGCGACGCCCTGGACGAACGCGAGCACGAGCGCGCCGAGCAGGACGGC
>NZ_LQGY01000020.1 GCF_001620055.1 Agromyces sp. NDB4Y10
AAGTATGTCCGGCGGTGTCCTACTCTCCCACAGGGTCGCCCCTGCAGTACCATCGGCGCTGCGAGTCTTAGCTTCCGGGTTCGGAATGTGTCCGGGCGTTTCCCTCGCGCTATGGCCGCCGAAACTCTAGAACCATCCGCACTCCTGGGGGTGTGGTGGTGGTCTCGGTGGCACCCCGGTTCCAGCCCCTTGGTGGGGGTGGTGGGGTGCGGGTTGCACTGTGTGATTGTGTTGGGTTTCCCGTCTGCTGGGAACCACAGAGTGGACGCGAGTCATCAGGCTCCACACCGCTGCCTTACAACGATGGTGTGGATAGTGATTGTCAAGTTGTCGGCGTATTAGTACCAGTCAGCTGCACACCTTGCGGTGCTTCCACATCTGGCCTATCAACCCAGTCGTCTGGCTGGGAGCCTCTCCCCCCGAAGGGGATGGAAATCTCATCTTGAGGCCGGCTTCCCGCTTAGATGCTTTCAGCGGTTATCCATCCCGAACGTAGCTAACCAGCGGTGCTCCTGGCGGAACAACTGGCACACCAGAGGTTCGTCCAACCCGGTCCTCTCGTACTAGGGTCAGATCCTCTCAAATTTCCTGCGCGCGCAGAGGATAGGGACCGAACTGTCTCACGACGTTCTAAACCCAGCTCGCGTACCGCTTTAATGGGCGAACAGCCCAACCCTTGGGACCTACTCCAGCCCCAGGATGCGACGAGCCGACATCGAGGTGCCAAACCATGCCGTCGATATGGACTCTTGGGCAAGATCAGCCTGTTATCCCCGAGGTACCTTTTATCCGTTGAGCGACAGCGCTTCCACAAGCCACTGCCGGATCACTAGTCCCGACTTTCGTCCCTGCTCGACCTGTCAGTCTCGCAGTCAAGCTCCCTTGTGCACTTACACTCGCCACCTGATTGCCAACCAGGTTGAGGGAACCTTTGGGCGCCTCCGTTACTCTTTGGGAGGCAACCGCCCCAGTTAAACTACCCACCAGGCACTGTCCCTGAACCGGATCACGGTTCGAAGTTAGATATCCAGAGTGACCAGAGTGGTATTTCAACAATGACTCCACGAACACTGGCGTGCCCGCTTCACAGTCTCCCACCTATCCTACACAAGCCACACCGAACACCAATACCAAGCTGTAGTAAAGGTCACGGGGTCTTTCCGTCCTTCTGCGCGTAACGAGCATCTTTACTCGTAATGCAATTTCGCCGAGTTCGCGGTTGAGACAGCTGGGAAGTCGTTACGCCATTCGTGCAGGTCGGAACTTACCCGACAAGGAATTTCGCTACCTTAGGATGGTTATAGTTACCACCGCCGTTTACTGGGGCTTAAATTCTCAGCTTCGCTCCGAAGAGCTAACCGGTCCTCTTAACCTTCCAGCACCGGGCAGGCGTCAGTCCGTATACATCGTCTTGCGACTTGGCACGGACCTGTGTTTTTAGTAAACAGTCGCTTCCCACTGGTCTCTGCGGCCTTCAACGCTCCAGGAGCAAGTCCCTTCACGAATCCGGCCCCCCTTCTCCCGAAGTTACGGGGGCATTTTGCCGAGTTCCTTAACCACGATTCTCTCGATCTCCTCGGTATTCTCTACCTGACCACCTGAGTCGGTTTGGGGTACGGGCGGCTGGAACCTCGCGTCGATGCTTTTCTCGGCAGCATAGGATCACCCACTTTTCATCCGCATCGCGTCTCAGCCTGTGTGAGCGACGGATTTGCCTATCGCTCGGCCTACACGCTTGCCCCGGGTCAACCATCGCCCGGGTTGGGCTACCTTCCTGCGTCACACCTGTTATCACGCTCACTCCACCAGATGGGGTCGCATGCCGCCCCGCGACGTTCCCCGAAGGGTCGGTCACGGCTTGGGATGCTTAGCACTCCTGGCTTCGTGTGGGCGGTTCTTCGCCGGTACGGGAATATCAACCCGTTGTCCATCGACTACGCCTGTCGGCCTCGCCTTAGGTCCCGACTTACCCAGGGCAGATTAGCTTGACCCTGGAACCCTTGGTCTTCCGGAGGACGGGTTTCTCACCCGTCTTTCGCTACTCATGCCTGCATTCTCACTCGTGTGCCGTCCACGGCTGGTTTCCACCGCCGCTTCACCCAGCACACGACGCTCTCCTACCCATCAACACGGCTGGACCACGAAGGCCTACCTAATATGTCAATGCCACAACTTCGGTGGCGTGCTTGAGCCCCGTTACATTGTCGGCGCGGAATCACTTGACCAGTGAGCTATTACGCACTCTTTCAAGGGTGGCTGCTTCTAAGCCAACCTCCTGGTTGTCTGTGCAACTCCACATCCTTTCCCACTTAGCACGCGCTTAGGGACCTTAGTTGGTGGTCTGGGTTGTTTCCCTCTCGACGATGAAGCTTATCCCCCACCGTCTCACTGCTGCGCTCTCACTTACCGGCATTCGGAGTTTGGCTGACGTCAGTAACCTGTTGGGGCCCATCGGCCATCCAGTAGCTCTACCTCCGGCAAGAAACACGCAACGCTGCACCTAAATGCATTTCGGAGAGAACCAGCTATCACGAAGTTTGATTGGCCTTTCACCCCTATCCACAGCTCATCCCCTCAGTTTTCAACCTAAGTGGGTTCGGTCCTCCACGACGTCTTACCGTCGCTTCAACCTGGCCATGGATAGATCACTTCGCTTCGGGTCTAGGACCTGCGACTGAATCGCCCTATTCAGACTCGCTTTCGCTACGGCTGCCCCACACGGGTTAACCTCGCCACAGATCACTAACTCGCAGGCTCATTCTTCAAAAGGCACGCTGTCACCCCTACAAGGAGGCTCCAACGGTTTGTAAGCAAACGGTTTCAGGTACTATTTCACTCCCCTCCCGGGGTACTTTTCACCTTTCCCTCACGGTACTTGTCCGCTATCGGTCATCTGGGAGTATTTAGGCTTATCAGGTGGTCCTGACAGATTCACACGGGATTTCTCGGGCCCCGTGCTACTTGGGATCCCCCTCCGGCCGGCCAGGCATTTCGACTACGGGACTCACACCCACTCCGGTCCGGCTTTCAATCCGGTTCGTCTATACCTGACGCGTCACCGCGGCTGTCCGGCAGAACAGCCCGAGAGGTCCCACAACCCCGACCATGCAACCCCTGCCGGGTATCACACATGACCGGTTTAGCCTCTTCCGCTTTCGCTCGCCACTACTCACGGAATCACGGTTGTTTTCTCTTCCTGTGGGTACTGAGATGTTTCACTTCCCCACGTTCCCTCTACCCGCCCTATATATTCAGGCGGGAGTCACCAGGTCACCCTGAGGGCCTGGCGGGGTTTCCCCATTCGGAAATCCTCGGATCACAGCTCGTTTATCAGCTCCCCGAGGCTTATCGCAGATTACGACGTCCTTCTTCGGCTCCAGATGCCAAGGCATCCACCGTTTGCTCTTAGAAACTTGAAATCACATGAGTTATCGAATCGCACACCCGGACCCGAAAGCCCGGATGCGAAATTGACCAGTGAATACACCAGACAGGCACCCGAAGGCACCCGCCGGCGACTCACCTTGTGACCCAACGTCCGAAAACGTTGAATCTAAGATGCTCGCGTCCACTATGTAGTTCTCAACAGACGGTCAGAACCCCCACCCCCACCAGCAACAGCCGGCTTCGGCGAAGGCCTGAAGAAACCATCCCCCACACCCAACCAGGGCGCAGGACGTCCGGTCCCTCAGGACCCAACAGCGTGCACGTGCCCGACCATCCGGCCCCCACCGTTCCAACCCACCGAAGCAGGCGTACTAGGTCTGAACCATCCAGACGAGCACCTATGTCAATGTTCCACCCATGAGCTGCCGACCAAGGACGTTCGCCTTGATGCCGGCTGCCTGGAAGGCCGAAGCCTCCAGATGCTCCTTAGAAAGGAGGTGATCCAGCCGCACCTTCCGGTACGGCTACCTTGTTACGACTTAGTCCTAATCACCGATCCCACCTTCGACGGCTCCCTCCACAAGGGTTAGGCCACCGGCTTCGGGTGTTACCGACTTTCATGACTTGACGGGCGGTGTGTACAAGGCCCGGGAACGTATTCACCGCAGCGTTGCTGATCTGCGATTACTAGCGACTCCGACTTCATGAGGTCGAGTTGCAGACCTCAATCCGAACTGAGACCGGCTTTTTGGGATTCGCTCCGCCTTACGACATCGCAGCCCTTTGTACCGGCCATTGTAGCATGCGTGAAGCCCAAGACATAAGGGGCATGATGATTTGACGTCATCCCCACCTTCCTCCGAGTTGACCCCGGCAGTCTCACATGAGTCCCCACCATAACGTGCTGGCAACATGCGACGAGGGTTGCGCTCGTTGCGGGACTTAACCCAACATCTCACGACACGAGCTGACGACAACCATGCACCACCTGTATACGAGTGTCCAAAGAGTTGACCATTTCTGGCCCGTTCTCGTATATGTCAAGCCTTGGTAAGGTTCTTCGCGTTGCATCGAATTAATCCGCATGCTCCGCCGCTTGTGCGGGCCCCCGTCAATTCCTTTGAGTTTTAGCCTTGCGGCCGTACTCCCCAGGCGGGGCGCTTAATGCGTTAGCTACGACACGGAAACCGTGGAAAGGTCCCCACATCTAGCGCCCAACGTTTACGGCGTGGACTACCAGGGTATCTAATCCTGTTCGCTCCCCACGCTTTCGCTCCTCAGCGTCAGTAAGTGCCCAGAGACCTGCCTTCGCCATCGGTGTTCCTCCTGATATCTGCGCATTCCACCGCTACACCAGGAATTCCAGTCTCCCCTACACCACTCAAGTCTGCCCGTACCCACTGCAGGCTAGAGGTTGAGCCTCTAGTTTTCACAGCAGACGCGACAAACCGCCTACGAGCTCTTTACGCCCAATAATTCCGGACAACGCTCGGACCCTACGTATTACCGCGGCTGCTGGCACGTAGTTAGCCGGTCCTTTTTCTGCAGGTACCGTCAAGCCGAAGCCCTTCTTCCCTACTAAAAGCGGTTTACAACCCGAAGGCCGTCATCCCGCACGCGGCGTTGCTGCATCAGGCTTGCGCCCATTGTGCAATATTCCCCACTGCTGCCTCCCGTAGGAGTCTGGGCCGTGTCTCAGTCCCAGTGTGGCCGGTCACCCTCTCAGGCCGGCTACCCGTCGACGCCTTGGTGAGCCATTACCTCACCAACAAGCTGATAGGCCGCGAGTCCATCCCAGACCGAAAAACTTTCCACCAAACCTCATGCGAGGAAAGGTCCTATCCGGTATTAGCTCCGATTTCTCGGGGTTATCCCAGAGTCCAGGGCAGGTTACTCACGTGTTACTCACCCGTTCGCCACTAATCCCCAGGTGCAAGCACCCAGTTCATCGTTCGACTTGCATGTGTTAAGCACGCCGCCAGCGTTCGTCCTGAGCCAGGATCAAACTCTCCAAAAAAAATGGTTCCCAACACCCGAAGGCATCAGGGAGTTCAAATCACTGACAGAGAAACAACTGACTCGAAAATCAAATTGTCCATCAATCAAAGGAAACCCGTCCCCCCACCGAAGCAGGAGAACACGGGGTTCAAAAAATTGGCATTGAACATAGTGCACGCTGTTGAGTTCTCAAGGAACGGACGCACCCGGGT
>NZ_LQGY01000021.1 GCF_001620055.1 Agromyces sp. NDB4Y10
CCCGAGCCCGAGCCGGCGGCCGAGCCGGCGCCCGCGCCCGCGCGGCGCCGGCGCGCCTCGTCGAAGTCGGTGACGGATGCCGCATCCGGCGACGCGGCGCCCGAGAGCGCCGCACCCGCCGAGGCCGCGGCGCCCAAGGGCTCCCCCAAGGCGGTGCAGTTCGTCGCCCCGGTCGAGCCCGGTGCGGACGACGCGGCCGCCGGCACCACGCGCAACCCGGGTCGGCTGCTCCTCAAGGCGCTCGAGCTGCTCCGTGCGAAGAACGACCAGGAGTGGCAGGGGTCGAGCGCCGTCAAGAACCAGATGCTGCGCATGGACCCGTCGTTCCAAGAGCGACGGCTGGGCTTCCCGACGTTCACCGACTTCCTGAAGTCGCGCGGCGGCGTCGTCGAACTCGACGAGACGCCCGGGAACAACCGGGTGCGGATCCGCCCGAAGAAGGGCTGATCGGAGGCGGCCCGCAGCGGGCTCAGCGTTCCGAGTCGGGCTTGCCGGTCGGGCCGTAGATCACGATCGCCACGATCGGGATGATCAGGAACCACAGCCACGACCACACGAAGCCGCCGGCGAAGCCGAACAGGAAGAACAGCGCCAGCGCGAGGAACGGCGTGAGCGCCATCACGGTGTCGCCGACGCGTCCGCCGAGCGCGCGCGAGGTGCGCGCCGGCCCGGACGCGAGTGCGGTGGATGCGGGCGGCGGCGGGAGGGGCGGCCCCGGCGTTCCGGTGGCGGCCGACGCCGCGGGGGCTGCGGCCCACGGCTCGGACTCCCACGAGGGTCCGGCCGAGGGCAGGTCGGCGAACAGCGGCACGAGGTCGCCGCGCGTCACCGCCGCGCGCGCGGCGGCGGCGCGTTCGTCGTACTCGGGCGAGGTGATCCGGCCCTCGACGTGGAACTCGGAGAGCCGCGTGACGGCCTCCTCCCGCTCGGCGGTGCTCAGTCGTTCGTCGGGCCGGTCCGGGTTGGCGTATCCGCTCATGCGCCCAGCGTGCCCGATCCGCTCGGGCGCGCGAAAGGGGCGAACGGCCCGCGGTCGATGCGCGCGGCCGTCCGCCCCGAAGCGCGGGTCAGGCGCCGACGCCGGTCGCGTTCGCGCCCGGCTCGTCCTCGGTGCCGCCCTCGAGCGCGCCGCTCGCGTCGGGCACGCCCGGGACCTCGCCGTCCTCGGTGGGCGGCGGCTGGATGTTGTACGACGACATGTCGTCCGGGGGCGTGTCCTCGTCGCCGCCCTCGGCCGGCTGGTCGGGGTGGCGGCGCTCGTCGGGGGCGCCGCCCTCGCCGAAGCCCTCGGCGGGTTCCTGCGGGTGCTCGCCGCCCCGGGGCGTGTTGATGTCGCTCACGTTCGCACTCCCTCCGCGGCGCGGGCGCGCCGTCGCCCCCAAGTCTGCGCGGGCCGACGGACGGCTGTCAGGGGGTTGCGCGACCGGGCGGACGGGCTGAGGATCGACCCCGTCGGGCCCGACCGCATCGGCTACGGTGTGGTCAGACGAGACGTCGGAACGAGAGGGGGATGGTGAAGCGCCAGGTCCCGAACCCGCGTGAGCTCGCCGAGCTCCTGCGGTTCAAGCGACCCACGCTGAACCCGACCGATCGCCGCCTCGAGAGGGCGCTCACGATCGCCGACCTGCGCGACATCGCGAAGCGCCGTACGCCGAAGGCGCCGTTCGACTACACCGAGGGCGCGGCCGAGGGCGAGATCTCGCTCGCGCGCGCACGGCAGGCGTTCCTCGACATCGAGTTCCACCCGTCGATCCTGCGGAACGTGCCCGTCGTCGACACGAGCCGCGAGGTCCTCGGCGGCACGAGCGCGCTGCCGTTCGGCATCGCCCCCACGGGCTTCACGCGCCTGATGCGGGCCGAGGGCGAGGAGGCCGGGGCCGCCGCGGCCGGCGCGGCCGGCATCCCGTTCACGCTCTCCACGCTCGGCACCACCTCGATCGAGGGCGTGAAGGCGGCGAACCCCACCGGGCGCAACTGGTTCCAGCTCTACGTCATGAAGCAGCGCGAGATCTCGTACGGCCTCGCCCAGCGCGCGGCCAGGGCCGGGTTCGACACCCTGCTCTTCACCGTCGACACCCCGGTCGCCGGCGCACGACTGCGCGACCGGCGCAACGGCTTCTCGATCCCGCCGCAGCTCACCCTCGGCACGGTCCTGGACGCCCTCCCCCGCCCGGGATGGTGGATCGACTTTCTCACCACGCCCAAGCTCGAGTTCGCCTCGCTCTCCTCCACCGGCGGAACCGTGGCCGAGCTGCTCGACGCGGCGATGGACCCGACCATCTCGTTCGCCGACCTCGACGAGATCCGCGAGCTCTGGCCTGGGAAGATCGTCGTCAAGGGCGTGCAGACCGTCGAGGACGCCAAGCTCCTCGCCGACACCGGCGTCGACGGCATCGTGCTCTCCAACCACGGCGGGCGACAGCTCGACCGTGCGCCCGTGCCGTTCCTGCTCCTGCCCGACGTGGTGCGCGAGGTCGGGGACGACCTCGAGGTGCACCTCGACACCGGCATCATGTCCGGCGCCGACATCGTGGCATCCGTCGCCCTCGGCGCCCGCTTCACCCTCGTCGGTCGCGCCTACCTCTACGGCCTCATGGCGGGCGGCCGCCGCGGCGTGGACCGCGCGATCGACATCCTGCGCAGCGAGATCGTGCGCACGATGAAGCTGCTCGAGGTCGCGACGCTCGACGAGCTGACCCCGAAGCACGTGACCCAGCTCGCCCGGCTCGTGCCCATCGCGCGACCCACCGCGCTCGCCGCCGAGGCCGCATCCGAGCGGATGCCGGTGCAGCTGTGAGCGGCGGAGGCGCAGCGCGCCGCTTCGCGATCGGGTCGTACACCCCCGACGGCCCGGGACCCGGGCTGCACCTCGTCGAGCGGTCCGCCGACGGCGAATGGCGGGTCCTCGCGTCGGCCGAGGCGTCGAACGCGTCGTTCGTCGCACGATCGGGTGACCTGCTCGCCGCGGTCGGCGAGGACGAGTCCGGGTCGGTCTCGACCTTCCGCGTCGTCGGCGACGCGATCGAACCGGTCGACTCGGTCGAGCACGGCGAGAAGCACCCGTGCCACGTCGTCGTCGATGCGGCGGCGGGGGTCGTGCTCGTCGCCAACTACGGCAGCGGCTCGGTCACGGCGGTGCCGGTCGACGCGGCGGGGTCGCTCGGCCGGCCCTCCACGCTGGCGTTGCCCCCGCGGACCGGCCCGGTGGCCGACCGGCAGGAGGCACCCCACGCGCATCAGGTGGTCCCCACCCCGTGGGGCACGCACGTCGTCAGCGACCTCGGCGGCGACGCCGTCCACGAGTTCGCCATCGACCCGGCCGAGACGACGGATGCCGCGACGGCGACCCTTCGCATCGTGCGCACCATCGAGCTCGCGACGGGCACGGGCCCGCGCCACCTGCTCGTCCGCGACGGCGTCCTCCACGTCGTCGGCGAGCTCGACGGGCGCCTCCACTCGTTCGAGGTCGACGCGACCTCGGCGCGCGCGGCCGGCACCGAGCCCGCCGTGGTGCGGCCGCCTGCCGATGATGACGACGTCGTCCAGCCGTCGCACCTCGACGTGGCCCCGTCGGGACGGCAGTTCACCGTGACCGTCCGCGGTCGCGACGCGGTGTCCGTGTTCGATGCGACGGATGCCGCGCACCCGCGCGTGGCCGCGGAACACCCCATCGGCGCCCGCTGGCCGCGCCACCACGCGCACCTCGACGACCGGACGGTCGTCGTCGCCGCTCAGGAGGGCGATGCGCTGGTCGAGGTGGACCTCGTCACGGGCGGGACGCGCCGCGTGCTCGACCTCACCGCGCCCGCCTGCATCCTGCCGCTCGACTGAGCGCCGGCGCGGCATCCGCTCAGTCGGCGTCGATGAGCTCGAGCAGCTTCTTCGCGGCGTCGCGGATCTCGTCGTGGCCGTACTGGCCCGCCCGGCTCTCCAGGGAGATCACGGCGCAGCGGTGCACCTTCGAGAAGTCGCCGTACGGGAACGTGTAGGCGCCCTTCGTCTCGTCGTTCTCGTCGTCGTCGACCCCGAGGTGCCAGTGCCGGTACTCCGTCCACCCCTCGCGGTCGATGAAGCGGTTCTCGTCGGCAGCGGCGGGCGCGTGCTCGCTCCAGTCGTCGCGCTCGTCGCGCACCACCCGGCCGTCGCGGACCAGCGACCGGGCATGCCGCAGCGCCGTCTCGTTCAGCCGGGTGGCCACGTCACGCCGCCCGCTTCATCCGGCGGACCCGCGTCTTCGCCGTCTTGCGGGCCTGCTTCTGGTCGGTGGGCGTGGTCAGTCCGGCGAGCGCGGTGCGGAACGCGCTGAGCACGGCCATGCGCGACGGCTGCTTAACCTGCGCCCGCTGCTGCTTGATCGTGCCGGACCGGCTGCCCTTCTTCGAGGCGTCCTTCGACGATGCGCGGCCGCCCGCGGTGCCGTAGCGCACCGAGACGCGCTCGAGCCGCGCCGACGAGCGCCGGGCGACGCGCTCGGCGGCGTGGGGACGATCGGATGCCGCGCGCTTCGCGTCGTCGATCCGGGCCTGCTCGGCCTTCGCCGCGGCCTTCACCTTCGACTTGGCCGGTTCCGGCAGCGAGGAGGCGAGCTTGCTCGTCTCCTTGCCGGCCTTCCGAGCTTCCTTGACGGCACGCTTCGCGGCCCGTCGGGCCTCGCGGTCGGTCGTGGTCTTCGTCATGCGCGATCCTCCTCCTACTTCTTCAGCACCCGCAGCGCGGAGCCCTTGTGCGCGGCACGCGCGCCGGTCTTCTCGCTCTCGACGATGAACGCGGGTTCGTCGGAACTCGCCGTGAAGCGCTGCCCCTCGAACGTGAAGTCCGACGTCCGGCGCTCGACGACCCTGCCCCTGGTGCGTCCCTGCGACGTGGCCCAGCTCACCCGGTCGTTGACGGCGACCATGCACTCCCCTTCGCGTCGCGGCGGACCGGTGCCGGCCGCCTCCTCGTGAGGCTACGCCGGGCGGCATCCGCACCCAACCCCTTGACGGGTCGCGGCGACGCCGTGCGCGGGCAGGCGCGCCGTGCCTACGATGACGCCATGGACGTGCCATCGATGTGGAACCTCGACGGTCGCGTGGCGATCGTCAGCGGCGCCGGCAGCCCGCACGGGATCGGATTCGCGACCGCCCGTGCGCTCGGCGAACTGGGGGCCGGGATCGTGCTCACCGCCACGAGCGAGCGCGTGCACGAGCGCGCCGAGGAACTCCGGCGGGCGGGGATCACGGCGACCGCGATCATCGCCCGCCTCGACGTCGAGGAGCAGGTCGACGACCTGGCCGCGGAGCTCGCCTCCGCCGGCATCCGCCCCACCATCGTCGTGAACAACGCCGGCATGATCGCCTCGGGCGATCCGGAGATGCTGCACGGCGACGGCACCATGAGCCTCCCCGACTGGAATGCGCACCTCGCGATGAACCTGACCACCGCGTTCCTCCTGACCCGTGCGATGCTCCCGGGCATGCGCGACGTCGGGTGGGGCCGCGTCGTCTGCATCTCGAGCGTCTCGGGCCCGCTGATGGCGTCGCGCGGCGACGTCGGCTACGCCACCGCCAAGGCCGGCATGCTCGGCTACGTGCGGGCGCTCGCGGTCGACGAGGCTGTCTTCGGCATCACGGCGAACGCCGTCGCCCCGGGCTGGATCGCCACCGCGAGCCAGCTGCCGAGCGAGGCGGAGGAGGGGATGCTCGTCCCCGTCGCCCGCAGCGGCCGCCCCGACGAGGTGGCCTCCGCGGCCGCGTGGCTCGCGACGCCCGGGGCCTCGTACGTGACCGGCCAGCTCATCGCCGTCGACGGCGGCAACACCGTCGCCGAGGAGCGGCGCTGAGTCACGCGGTCCGGCCGGGGTCGGTGATGCCGGCGCGGTCCGTGGCGGTGGCGCTCGGCCACACGTACGGCAGGTCGGGCGGCACGTCGGCGGCCGTCTCGGCGTAGTACACCGGGTCCTTGCGGAGCAGGTTCGACCGGTGGGAACGGTGGAAGGCCTCGTTGCCGACCCACGGCGGGACCACGATGTCGCCCGCGCGGTACCGGTTCGCGTCCGCCGCCACCACGTCGAGCTCGACCAGCGTCTTCGGCCGGCACGTGTCGGCGTGACCGCGACGCTCCCACTCGTCGCAGACCGCGTCCTGGTAGGCCATGAGCGCCGGTCGATGGCCGCGCCACATCTTCACCACAGGATGGTGCCGCCAGCCGTAGCCCGGGATCGTCAGCGCGCGCATCACCTGCAGGGTCTCGACGCGCTGCTTGCCCAGCCGCACCGAGTCGAGCGCGGCCGCGCTGCGATCGAAGTCCGCGAAGGGCAGGAACGTCTGCATCGCATGCCTCCCCCGCGCCCGCGGCGCCTCGCGTCCGACCACGCTAGGCGCCGAAGGGAGAGGGCGCGACGGGTTGACGCCGCCGCGCCCGCCCCGGTTCAGTTGGCGAGCCGGAGGCCGTTCCAGCCCGAGCCGATGAGCGTCGAGCCGCGCCATCCGCCCTGGCCGTCGCCGCGGTAGAGGAAGAGCCGGCCGGAGGAGTCCCGCGCGATCAGGTCGGGTACCCAGTCACCCGAGAAGTCACCGGCTCCGGCGATGGCGGTGAAGCCCCGCCAACCGGAGCCCACCTGGCGCTTGGGAAGCCAGCCGCCCGAACCGTTGCCGGGGTAGAGCCAGAGCCGGCCGGCCGAATCGCGCGCGAGCACGTCGACGTGCTGGTCGCCGTCGAAGTCGCCGGGTCCGATGAGGGCGGTGAACCCCTGCCAGCCGGACCCGATCACCGTGGGTCGGTCGCGGAAGCCGCCTACGCCGTTGCCCGGGTAGAGGAGGAGTGCGCCGGCCCGGTCGCGCGCCATCACGTCGACGAAGCCGTCGCCATTGAAGTCGCCCGGGGCGAACAGGCTCGTGAAGCCGCCCCAGCCGGGGCCGAGATTGACGGACCCCGCCCATCCGCGATTGCCGTTCCCGCGGTACAGCCACAGGTCGCCGGCGGTCGACCGCCCGATCAGGTCGGTGTACCCGTCGTTGGAGAAGTCGCCGACCGGGAAGACGATGTCGAGGGTGTTCCACCCGAAGCCGACCTGGTCGCCGGGGGCCGCCCATCCGCCGTTGCCGTTCCCGGCGTACATCAGCAGCTTGCCGGTCGAGTTGATCGCCAGGACGTCGTCCCGCCAGTCGCCGGAGAAGTCGCGGTTCGGCCCGTCGACCGCGCGCTCGAGCCGGATGTCGACGCGCTGCTCCTGCCCCTCGTCGACGAGGACCACCCCGGACGGCGCCAGCCCGACGCCGCGCTCGGTGACGGCGAACCCCCGGACCACGTAGTAGTCCGGACCCAGCCCGCTGAACGAGAAGGTGCCGTCGGCGGCGACCTCCGCCTCGGCGACGTTCACCCATTCCCAGCGGTCCCAGTCGAAGACGTGCAGCCAGACGTACTGGTCGAGTGCCACGAGTCCCGCCGGCAGGCCGGTCATCCGGCCGGTGATCGTCGAGACGAGCTGCATGACCGCGTCGATCCCCTCGACCACGGCGCCTTCGCCCAACTCGATGGGCACGGGTGCACGGAACTCCGTGGCCCGCTGCCAGAACTGCGTCGCGTACCGCTCCTGCGGATCGACGAACTCCACGATCCAGCGGTCGGCCACCTCGTCGATGCCGGAGATCTCCCACCGGCCGTCCGCCCCGGAAACGACCTGCCGCATCGCGACCGGGCTCTCCGGCTGGTCGTCCGAGTACCCGTACGCGGTGACGGTGATCCCCGCGAGCGGCGCATCGTCCATGTTCTGCACCGCGCCGCGCAGGATCGCACCGTCGGCGACGACCTCGGAGGTCGCGGACGACGTGTCCACCGACTGACCCGTCGCGATCGTCGCGCCGTCGGGCGCCCCGTCCAGCGGCCCCGGCGGCGCGGCGGGCGACTCGACGGCCGCCTCGAGGAGCGCAGCCGGATCCCGATCGGGTTCCGATACGGCCGAGGCCGGGGCCGCGGCGAGCTGCAGGGTGGTGAGGATGAGCGCCCCGCTGAGGAGACCGGACAGGGTGCGGGACAGGGCCGCAGATCTGCGCGACATCGTCGCCTTTCCGCACACGTGGTGTTCGGGAGCCACGCTGCTAGCGCGAACGTAGCAGCGCCGGTCCGCCTCGCGAGGCGACCGCGGCACTTGTCACCCGAACGGGGGTGCAACAGGCGCCCCGAGCTCACTCCCGCGCGGCACCCGGCATCGGACGGCGGCGGTCCGGCGCGTGGGCACCCGCCCGCCGTCCGCGTCCGAACCGCAGGGCCAGCCCCCACCGCGTCACGCGGAGCATCGCCTCGAGCACGATGTCGACGCTCATCTTCGAGCTGCCGCGCTCGCGCTCGACGAACGTGATGGGCACCTCGACGATGCGCAGCCCGGCGAGCGCCGCGTGCCACGTCATGTCGACCTGGAACACGTACCCGCGGGTGTGCACCTCCTCGAGGTGCAGGTCGCGCAGCGCCTCGGCGCGGAAGACCCGGTAGCCCGCGGTCGCGTCGCGCACCGGCAGGCGCAGCATCCACCGGGAGTAGGCGCTTCCCGCGCGCGAGAGCCAGATGCGACGCGTCGGCCAGTTCACGACCGCACCGCCGGGCACCCAGCGCGAGCCGATGACGACGTCGGCGGGCCGGCCCGCGGCATCCGTCGACTCGAGGCCCGCCAGGAGCTGCGGCAACTGCTCGGGCAGGTGCGACCCGTCGGCGTCGAGCTGCACCACGGGGTCGTGTCCGCGCGCGAGCGCCCAGTCGAACGCGGCGAGGTACGCGGCGCCCAGCCCGGCCTTGCCCGCCCGGTGCAGCACGTGCACCGCGGCATCCGCTCGCGCCAGCTCGTCGGCGAGTTCGCCGGTGCCGTCGGGCGAGTTGTCGTCGACCACGAGCACGGATGCCGCCGCCACCGCCGTACGCACGCGCGCGACGATCTCGGCGAGGTTGTCGCGCTCGTTGTAGGTGGGAATCACCACCAGCGGCCCGGTCATGCGTGGCTCCTCAGGTCGCGACGGCACGAGTGGAATCGTACCTGCGCTCCGCACGGGGTCCGAACCCGCGGATGCCGCCGCCGACCCCCAGTCCGGGGTGCCCGCCATAGCACGCCGGGGTGTGCGACCGGCCGGTCGGCGCCCACCCTTGCCCGGGGGCCCGCGTGGTGCTGGACTTGCGCCACACCACACCACGCACCAGGGGGACGCATGCCGTACATCGAAGTGGGAACCGAGAACTCCGCACCGATCGAGCTCTACTACGAGGACCACGGCGTCGGCCAGACCGTCGTGATGATCCACGGCTACCCGCTCGACGGGCAGTCGTGGGAGAAGCAGCAGCGGGCCCTGCTCTCGTCGCGCCACCGCGTGATCACCTACGACCGCCGCGGGTTCGGCCGGTCGAGCAAGCCCGCGACGGGATACGACTACGACACGTTCGCCGCCGACCTGAAGGTCCTCCTCGACACCCTCGACCTCACCGACGTCGCGCTCGTCGGGTTCTCGATGGGCACGGGCGAGGTCGCGCGCTACCTCGGCGCCCACGGCAGCGCCCGCGTCGCGAAGGCCGCGTTCCTCGGGTCGCTGCAGCCGTACCTGCGGCAGACCGACGACAACCCCGCCGGAGCGGCACCCGACTTCGACGGGCTGAAGGCGCAGGCCGAGGAGGACCGGTTCGCCTGGTACGACTCGTTCTTCGAGAACTTCTACAACCTCGACGAGAACCTCGGCTCGCGCATCTCGGAGGCGGCTGTGCGCGCCAGCTGGGCGACCGCAGCGCAGGCGTCGTGGTACGCCGCCTCGGCCTGCGTCGACACGTGGCTCACCGACTTCCGCGGCGACATCGAGCGGATCGACGTGCCGTCGCTCATCCTGCACGGCACCGCGGACCGCATCCTGCCCATCGACGCGACCGCGCGGGAGTTCGCGAAGCGCCTCACCGCCGCGCAGTACGTCGAGATCCCGGGCGCCCCGCACGGACTGCTGTGGACGCACGCCGACGAGGTCAACGCGGCGCTGCTGACGTTCCTCGCGGACTCGCTCGATTAGCGGGCTAGCCGCGCAGCGCCTCCACCAGCTGGGCCTTCGGCATGCGCGAATAGCCGGTCAGTCCGCGCTCCTTGGCGATCGCGCGCAGCTCGGCGACGGTCTTCTTCCCGAGGTCGTCAGCGGATGCCTCGGTGGCCGAGCGCTTCGGCGCGGCCGGCTGCTTCGCGGCGGCGGGCTTCCCGGCGGCGGGCTTCGGCGCGGCGGCCGGCTTCTTCGGGACGGCCGGGGCCGACTCGGCAGCAGCCGGCTGCGGTGCCGCCGCGGCACGGGCCGCAGCCGTCGCCTCCTCCGGCGCCGTGTCGGCGGGCTCCGCCCGGGTCGACGTCGAGCCGTCGGCCGTGCCGCGCTTGCGCAGCTTGTCGAGGCTGCGCTCGAGGTCGCGGACCTTCGCCCGCGCCGCCTTGTCGGCCTGCTTCGCGAGCCGCGCCGCTTCGGCGACGGCGGCCTTGGCGGCCTCGACGGCCTTCGCGGCGGCCTTCTGGGCGGACCTCGCCGCCGAGTCGGCCTGCGCCGCGGCATCCGTCGACGTGGCCTTCGCCTTCGCGCCGGACTTCTTGTCGGACTTCTTGTCGGCCTTCTTGCGCGCCATCGTCGCACCTCCGGTCATCGCGGTCCTGGGTCTCGCTGCATCGTAGCGCGGCGATCGCGGGGACGCCGGGCGACGACCTCGGCCGGCACGCGAACGGGCGGATGCCGCGGGCTCGCACCCGTGACATCCGCCCGCTCGATCAGCCGACTGCGGTGCGTTCGCTCAGCGACGCAGCTCGAGCGTGCAGCACTTCACGCCGCCGCCGCCGAGCAGCAGCTCGGACAGGTCGACGCCGATGGGGTGGTAGCCGGCGTCGCGGAGCTGCTGCTCGAAGCCCTTGGCGCGTGCGGCGATGACGACGTTGCGGCCGTCGCTGTAGGAGTTGAGGCCGAGCACCGCGGCGTCCTCCTCGGAGACGAGGATCGCGTCGGGGTAGCGCTCGCGGAGGATCTCGAGCGACGGCTCGTCGAACGCGCTCGGCAGGTAGGCGATGTGCTCCTGGCCGGGGCGGGAGTCGAGCACGGCGATCGCGGTGTCGAGGTGGTAGAAGCTCGGGTTGACGAGGTTCAGCGTGACGACCTCGCGGCCCGTGATGCGGCGCAGCTCGTCGTGGCTCGACGAGTCGCTGCGGAAGCCGGTGCCCGCGAGGATCACGTCGCCGACGAGGAGGAAGTCGCCCTCGCCCTCGTTGGTCTCGACGGGCTCGCGCACGTCGAAGCCGGCCTGGCGGAACCAGTCCATGTACGCGGGACCCTCGGCCGCGCGCTGCTCGTGGGTGAACTTCGCCCCGTAGGCGATGCCGTCGATCACGGTGCCGCCGTTGGCCGCGTAGACCATGTCGGGCAGGCCCTCGACGGGGTCGATGAGCTGCACGTCGAACCCGAGCCCGACGTAGGTGTCGTGCAGCACCTGCCACTGCTGGACCGCGAGCGCGGTGTCGGTGGGCTTGGCCGGGTCCATCCACGGGTTGATCTGGTAGACCACGGTGAAGTGCTCGGGGCGGCACATCAGCACGGTCTTCTTCGACGGGGTGCGTTCGGGTGCGGCGGTTCGGGTCTCGGTCTCGATCACAGTCGACATCTCACTCCTCATGAGGTGTTCGGGAGCCGAGCACGGCGGCGCGCCGCCGACCCGGCCGGTGGGGTGTCGGCGGACCAGGTCGCTCTTGTCGAGCCCCGACGGCGTGCTCGGGATGCACGCGCGGCGGGACGCCACCTCCAGTGTGCGACGAACCGGGCTGGAGTTCTCGGCATCGTGCACAGGATCCGTGCGCGTTGGGCGACCCGACGCAACGAATCACGGGTGGCGGAGGGCGCCGCCGCGTGTTTCCGCCGCATTCGCCCGCCTCGAGCGCGCACCGATCGTGCGCGGCGCGCGGTCGGGTCCGGCCGCGGCGGTGGTTGCCGCCGGTGGTCGCGCTCGGGCAGGCTGAGCGGAGTCCGGTCCCTGCGCCGGCAGGACGAGGAGACCGGATGTCGAACGCCGAGCGCATCGCCGCACTCCAGCGCATCGCGTACGGGGCCGGGGCGAGCGACGCGGAGCGGCGACGCGCGCTCGACGCCCTCGAGGTCGTGCGTTCGGGCGCCGTCGGCTCCGCCGACCCCGAGCCGCCGGCATCGAGCGCGCTCGGAAGCACGGCACCGGACGACGGGGCGACGACCGCCGAGGCGACCGGACCGACGCCGCCCGCCGAGGGGCACGTCGACGACCCCGTCGCGGACGATCCGGACCCGCTCGGGATCGGCGCGCTCGGGGGCGCGTCGTCGCCGTCGGTCATGCGGACCGTGGGCGTGCCGACCGCCGTCCTCGTGGGGGCGATCGCGCTCGCGATCGGGTTCAGCGCGGGCTGGGCGACGGCGTCGATCGCCGCCGCCGAACTCGTCGCCGAGGGCGCCGACGGCCAGGGCCAGGACGACGTCACGTTCCCCCTCGGGCTCGAGCCGCCCAGCACCCTCGTGGGCCCGATCGACGAGACGCCGGTGGCCGACGTGTTCGAACGCGAGCCGACGGCCGCCGACCTGGCCGTGGACCCGTCGTTCTTCGCGGCCGGCGACCTCATCCCCGAGAGCCTGCGGCTGCTCGCCACCCGGTCCGACGGCGTCGCCGTGTGGGCGGCGCGCAGCTCCTCGGGCGAGCTCTGCCTGCTCCTGCGGGTCGACGAGGTGAGCGGCGGGAGCACCTGTACGGTCGATCGCATGTTCCCGTCCGAGGGTCTCACCATGCAGACCTTCATCCAGTCGCGCGGGTTCTACGCCGTCTCGCTCGAGCCGACCGGCGACCTGCGGATCAGCGTCGAGGGCGTCCGGGCCTCCTCGGGCACCTGACGCGGGCCGGGAGCGGACGTTCGGGCCCGTGGCTCGGAGCTGGCGCCCGGAGCCGTCGCCCGGAGCGGTCGCACATCCGATTCCCAACGTCGCGTCGCATGCTGGACCGGTCGGCCCGGCCGGCAGGACGACGGAGTTCCCATGCACGATGACGACGACCTCGACCAGCGGATCGCGCGGTTGCAGCGACTTGCGTACGGCGCGGACGCCTCCGATGCCGATCGTGCCGAGGCAGCGGCCGAGCTCGCCGCCCTGCGCACCGGCGGCGGCGATCACGATGCCGACGGCCCGCCGCTCACCCCGGCGCCGTCCGCCGCCCCGGACGACGGCCGGCCCGCCGAGGCGGACCGCGCCGACCGGTCGGGCGCCGATCCCACCGGCCGCCCGACCCGATGGGGACTGCGTCGCGTGCTCGCGTCGTCGTCGGCGGCGCTCATCGTGGGCGTCGCGATCGGCTGGGGCGTCGGGGGCGCCATCCCGCCGTCCGAGGGAGCGGATGTGGGCGTGCCGGTCACCGAGACCGCGGCCTGGGACGTGTTCGATCGGCCGGCCACCGACGGCGACTTCGTGCGGCATCCGCCACCGCTCATCGACATCGACGCCGACGACTCGACCCGCCGGTTGCTCCTGACGCGCTCCGACGGCGTCCGGCTCGTCGCGGTGCGCACCGCGGACGGCGAGAATGCGTGCCTCATTCTCGCCCTGCCGGTGGGCCGGCCCGCGACCGCCTGCACGACGGAGGGTCGCTTCCCGCGCGAAGGGCTCCGCGCGGAGATCTCGGTGCAGGGCGTCGGAGTCTACCTCGCCGGCTGGACGCCGGACGGCCGTGCGGAGGTCAACGCCGCGTCGGCGCCGACCGGCTGACCGTCACACCCGATTCCCAACCTCCCGTCGCATGCTGGGCGACCAGACCGGCAGGACGACGGAGTTCCCATGCCCGACCACGACGACCCGGACGAGCGCATCGCCCGACTGCAGCGCGCGGCGTTCGGCGCGAACGTGCCCGACGCGGAGCGCGAGGCGGCCGCACGCGAGCTCGCGGCCCTGCGGTCCGCCGGTCCGAGCCGACCCGTGGCCGCCCCCGAGCCGAGGGCGGGCGGCGAGCCCCGCGCGGAGTCCCCGGCGGACCGCGCCGACGACCGCGAGCATCCGACCTCCGCGCCGTCGCGGACCACCCTCATCGCAGCGACCGCGGTCGCCCTGCTCGTCGGGCTCGCCGCGGGGCTGACCCTGGATGCCGTCATCCCCGAGCCCGATGAGCCGGGTTCGGTGCCGACCTCGGAGACTGCGGCGTGGCGGGGGTTCGACGCGCCGGTGCCGAACGGCGACCGCGTCCGCTACCCGGCACCGCCCGTCGAGGTGGATCTCGACCGCGACAGCCGGCGCCTGCTCGCCGCGCGCTCGGACGGCGTCCGCGTGGTCGCGGTCCGGAGCGAGGACGGCCGGGACGCGTGCCTGGTGCTCGTCGTGCCGTCGGGTCCGTCGGCGGCGTCGTGCACGTCCGACGGCCGGTTCCCGCCCGACGGGCTCGTGGTGCGGACCGAGCAGCCGGACACGGGCACCTTCAGCGCCACGTGGGATGCGAACGGTCGTGTCTCGCTCGGCCCCGAGGAGCCGGAGGACTCGGCCGGCTGAGCCGCCCGCGGCATCCGCCCGCTACGCGGCGTCGACCCCGACCGCGTCGTTGCGACGGTCGCGCCACGCGAGCCAGTGCCGCACGGGCGCGTCGTCGTAGTCGGGCCCCGAGACCCCGAGCGTGAACAGGCGCACGCCCGCGTCGTAGAGGGCGTCGGCGTGGTCGTCGTCGAGGCGGCCGCGCGAGAGCTCGTTCGACACGGTGATGTCCGAGACGTCGCGCCCGACCCGCTCGCCCCAGCGGGCGAGCACGTCGAGCTTGTGCGCGATCGCGTCGGGTCGCACGAACGAGTGCCAGATGTCGGCGTGCTCGGCCACCAGCCGCAGCGTCTTCTGCTCGCCCTGCCCGCCGATCATGATGGGGATCTCGCGGGTCGGACCGGGGTTCAGCTTCGCCCAGCGCGCCTTCACCCGCGGGAGGGCCTCGGCGAGGTCGTCGAGCCGGGAGCCGACCGTGCCGAACTCGTAGCCGTACTCGTCGTAGTCGCGCTCGAACCAGCCCGACCCGGTGCCGAAGATGAAGCGACCGGTGTCGCCGCCCTTCGCGCTGATGTGGTCGAGCGTGCGGGCCATGTCGGCCTGCAGGTCGGCGTTGCGGTAGGAGTTGCAGTTGACGAGCGTGCCGAACTCGACGCGCTCGGTCTGCTCGGCCCACGCGCCGAGCATGGTCCACGCCTCGAAGTGCAGCCCGTCGCGGTCGCCGGAGAGCGGGAAGAAGTGGTCCCAGTTGAAGACGACGTCGACGCCGAGGTCCTCCATGCGCAGCACCGCGTCGCGGATCTGCCCGTAGGTCGCGTGCTGGGGCTGCAGCTGGATGCCCAGGCGGGCGGGTGCGGTGAGGCTCATGGTTCGAGCGTAGGTCGGCGGTGAGCGGCATCCCACCGTGTCAGCCGAGGGCGAACGGATGCCGCGGCGCCGGCGTGGGGCGCCGCGGCATCCGGGGAGCGGGAGCTACCCCTGCGCTCGCTCCCTCGTCGGCACCGCCGGAGCGGTGGCCGGGTCCGCAGCGGCGTCGGCGCTCCCCTCGTCGACGGCCGCCTCCTCGCGGAGGTCGAGCATCGGCACCGCACGGCGGAACCCGCGCGTGACGATGCCGAGCAGCACCAGGCCGAGGGCGAGCCAGATCAGGCCGACGACGAACGTGCGTCCCGACAGGCTGGTCCAGAGCCACACCGTCAGGCCGAAGCCGATGAGCGGCAGCACGAGGTTGTTCACGACGGCCGCGCCGGAGCGCTCACGCCGGTCGATGAAGTAGTGCTTCACGACGGTGAGGTTCACGACCGAGAAGGCGATGAGCGCGCCGAAGCTGATCATCTCGACGAGGAGGCCCAGGTCGATGACGACGGCGAACAGCGAGATCGCCGAGACGACGAGGATCGCGACGACCGGCGTGCGGAACCGCTCGGACAGCCGACCGAAGACGGCCCGCGGCAGCACCCGGTCGCGGCCCATGGCGTAGAGGATGCGCGCGACGGACGCCTGCGAGGTCAGTGCCGAGCCCGTCGCCCCGGCGATGTAGGCGGCGGTGAAGAAGATCGCGAGGAACTGCCCGCCCGCGGCGCCCATGACGTCGAGCGCAGCCGAGTCGACATCCGTGAACGCGTTCGACGGGAACGCGAGCTGCGACAGGTACGACAGCAGGATGAAGATGACGCCGGCCGCGATGGTCGTGATCATGATCGCGCGCGGCACGGAGCGCGTCGCGTCCTTCGCCTCCTCGGCGAGCGTCGAGACCGCGTCGAACCCGAGGAACGACAGGCAGAGCACCGCGGCGCCCGCGAAGAGCACGCCCGTGCCCTCCACGGTCCCGTCGCCGGTGAACGGCGCGACCGGGTCGACCTGGCCGGTGCCGCCGATGGAGACGAGGCTCAGCACGATGAAGGCGGCGATGAACAGGGTCTGCACGGCGATGATCACGAAGTTGGCGCGCGCGACCGACAGGATCCCGACCACGTTGAGCACGGTCACGAGCGCGATCGTCGCGACGATGAAGACCCACTGCGGCACGGCGGGGAAGGCGGCGTTCAGGTAGATGCCGATCACGAGGTAGTTGATCATCGGCAGGAACAGGTAGTCGAGCATGAGCGACCAGCCGGCGAGGAAGCCGACGCCCGGCCCGAAGGTGCGCTGCGCGTAGACGTACGCCGAGCCCGCGTACGGGTAGGCGGCGGCCATCCGGGCGTACGAGCGGGCGGTGAAGAACATGGCCACGAGCGTGATCGCGTACGCGAGCGGCACGCGCCCTCCCGTGAGCTGCGTGACGATGCCGTAGGTCGTGAACACGGTGAGCGGCACCATGTAGACGAGGCCGAACAGCACGAGCGAGGGTACGCCGAGCACGCGGCGCAGGTGCATTCCCTCGGTGGCGGATGCCGCGTGGCCGGGCGTTCCGGCGACGGTGGTCTGTGACATCGCGGGGTGGGTCCTTTCAGGGGTGGAGCGCGACGCTGCGCTCGGGTTCTGCGTGGGGGTCCGGGGCGGAGGCGGTCGGGGCCGCGTCCGCCGGCGTGAGTCGTGGTGCGCCGGCGAGGTAGGTCTCGCGCACCGCGACGGCGGGCAGGTCGTGCGGGTCGACCGTGCGCGGGTCGCGCGCCAGCCGGACGAGGTCGGCGCTCGCACCGGGGACGATGCGTCCCCACGGTGCGGCGGCGTGGTCGGCGAACGCCTGGTGGGCGACCGCCGAGGTGTAGGCGCCGAGCGCGGCCTCGATCGGCACGATCTCGTGCGGGGTCCATCCGCCCGCGGGCTCGCCGTCGACCGTGCGCCGGGACGCCGCGATCGCGAGCCCGTCGCGTGGGTCGCCCGACGAGACGGGCCAGTCGGAGCCGAACGCGAGGGTCGCGCCCGTGCCCGCGAGCGAACGCATCCGGTATTGGCGGTCCGACCGCTCCCGGCCGAGCCGCGGCACGGTGAGCACGGTCATGAGCGCGTCGAGCTGCGCCCAGAGCGGCTGCATGTTGGCGATGACGCCGAGCTCGGCGAACCGGGCGAGGTCGGCGTCGTCGATGAGCTGGGCGTGCGCGATGACGGGGCGACGGTCGCGCGGGCCGTTCGCGTCGATGGCGCGCTCGATGGCGTCGAGCGCCTGGCGCACGGCCGCGTCGCCGATGGCGTGGACGTGCACCTGGAAGCCCGCGGCATCCGCTGCGCGCACCGCCTCAGCGAGGCGCTCGGCGCCCCAGACCGACATGCCGTGCGAGTGCAGGCCCGAGCAGTACGGTTCGAGCAGGGCGCCGGTCTCGTTCTCGACCACGCCGTCGGCGAAGAACTTGATCGTGTTCGCGGTGAGCAGCGGCGACCCGGCCGCCGCGACGCGGTCGCGGGCCATGGCCATCCCGGGCAGGTCGCGGAGGAACCGCCGTGGGTCGGCGTACAGCGCCAGGTTGAACCGCAGCGGCAGGGCCCCGGATGCCGCGGCGGCGAGGTAGACGTCGAGGTCGGCGGGTTCGACCCAGGCGTCCTGCACCCAGGTCACGCCGCGCTCGAGGTAGTAGCGGCCGGCGCGTTCGAGGGCGCGGACGCCGGCCTCGACGGAACGCGGCGGCATGACCGCCGTCACGAGGTCGACGGCGCCCCACTCGCGGAGGGTGCCGAGGGGCGTGCCGTCCTCGCGGCGGGGGATCTCGCCGAGCTCGGGCTCGGGCGTCGCGGCGTCGATGCCGGCGAGCTCGAGCGCCCGCGAGTTGACCCACACCGTGTGGTAGTCCCAGGCGCGCAGCAGGACCGGCCGGTCGGCGACCGCATCGTCGAGCCATCGCGCGTCGAAGAGGCCCTGCTCGGCGAGGCTGCCGTCGTACGACGCGCCCGTGATCCACTCGAGTTCGGGGTGCGCCTCGGCGTACCGGCGCACCTCCGCGACGATCTCCTCGACCGACCGGCACGAGCGCACGTCCGGTCCGTCGGCCTCGAGCCCGCCGAACATCGGGTGGGCGTGCCCGTCGCCGAACGACGGCATGAGGAACCCACCCTCGAGGTCGATGCGCTCCACCTCGCCGGCAGCGGATGCCGCGGCCTCCGCCGCCGCGCCCACCGCGACGACCACGCCGTCGCGCACGAGCAGGGCGCGCTCGTCGCCGGCTCCGGCACCGGTCCACACCGTGCCGCCGTGGAAGAACGTCGTCGTCACCGCACCTCGTCTCGTCGGGGTCGTTCGCCGGACGTCGCGGACCGCGGCATCCGTTTACGAACAGTGTTCGTGTTTGCGTGCGGTCACGTTACACTCCGGAGCACGGCGACGGAAGACCCCGGGAGGGATTCGTGACACGGCTGAAACGCGAGCAGCTCATCAGCGCCGCGCTCGACCTCGTCGACGAGGAGGGCGGCGACGCCCTCACCATGCGCTCGCTGGCCGCGCGGGTCGACCGGCAGGTGTCGTCGCTGTACAACCACGTGGGCAGCCGTGCCGAGCTCATCGAACTCGTCCGGGCGCGGATCGTCGAGGGCATCGACGTCTCGGCCTTCGGGGTGCACCCGTGGGATGCCGCCCTCGAGGCCTGGGCGCGCTCGTACCTCACCGCGTTCGCCGCGCACCCCAACGTCATCCCGCTGCTCGCGACCACCCCCATCCGCGACCGATCCACCCTCGAGATGTACGAGACCGTCGTGGGCTCCCTGCTCGCGGGCGGCTGGTCGACGCGCGACGCGGTCGCGGTCATGCGCACCGTCGAGGCGCACGTGCTCGGCTCGGCGCTCGACATCGTCGCCCCGGGCGACCTGCTCACGCAGGCGTCGGTGCCCGTCGAGCTCGCGTCGCTCCGCTCGGCCCTCGACCCGGAGCACGCCGACGCCTCGGGCGCCGAACGCGCCTTCCGCCTCGGCCTCGACGCGCTCATGCACGGCCTGCGCGCCCGGCACGCGGGCACGGGCCGCGCCTGACGCGTCGTCGCCGAGCGCGCGGGCGATCACGAACGTGCAACACCGCGCACGAAAGCCGCGCCGGGTCGTGTCGCGGCGCAACGAACGGTCGTACACTCCCCACATGGACAACCTCGACCGCGCCATCCTCGACCTGCTCCGGCAGAACGCCCGGGCGGGGTACGGCGACATCGGGTCCTCGGTGGGCCTGTCCGCCTCCGCCGTGAAGCGCCGCGTCGACAAGCTCGTCGCCGACGGCGTCATCAAGGCGTTCACCATCCAGGTCGACCCCGCCGTCGACGGCATGAGCACGGAGGCCTACGTCGAGCTCTTCTGCCGCGGCACGGTCGCGCCCGACGAGCTCCAGCGGATCCTGCAGAACGTGCCCGAGGTGGTCTACGCGGGCACGGTCACCGGCAGCGCCGACGCCATCGTCCACATGCGGGCCCGCGACATCACCTCGCTCGAGGACGCCCTCGAGCGCGTGCGCATCGCCCCGAACGTCGACCACACGCGCAGCGCCATCGTGCTGTCGCGGCTCGTCAACCGGAACCGCGACTGACGGCCGCCGGCATGCGGTTCACGGTCGACGGCGACTCCGGCACCCCGCCCTACGAGCAGCTGCGCATGCAGGTCGTCGACGCCGTGCGCGACGGCCGGCTCCCCGCCGGCGCCAAGCTGCCCACGGTGCGCGCCCTCGCCGAGGAGCTCGGCCTGGCCGTCAACACCGTCGCGCGCGCCTACAAGGAGCTCGAGGCCGACGGCGTGGTCGAGGGCCGCGGGCGGGCCGGCACCTTCGTACTCGCGACCGGCGACCCGGTCGAGCAGGCGCTGCAGGCCGCGGCATCCGTCTACGCCGACGCGGTCGGCCGGCTGGGCGTCGCCGCACCCGAGGCGCTCGCCGCGGTCGAACGGGCGCTCCGCTCGCGGTCGGCGACCGGCTAGCGCGACGGCGCGGTCAGCCGGCGGCCTCGGCGGGCGCCGGGATCGGCTCCTTCGGCAGCTTGCGCACCTTCTGCCGGCGCCGCCGCCGCTCGGGGATCATCGAGCGCATCTCCTCGAGCTTGCCGAAGCACAGCAGCCGGTCCTCGGCCTCGAGCACGACGCCCTTGCGCGGGTTCGGGATGACCGTCGTGCCCCGGTGCAGCGTGAGCACCGTGATGTCCCGGTCCCACAGCCCCGACTCGCCGAGCGTCGTGCCGACGAGGTCGGCCGCGCCGTGCACGACGAGCTCCGCGACGCCGTAGCCCGTGGAGACGGTGAGGCGCTGGCGCACGTCGATCTCGGGGAACGCGACCTGGTTGGCGATGTAGTCGATGATGGCGCCCGCGACATCCAGGTTCGTCGCCGTCTCGATGCCCTGCAGCCCGGGCGACGAGTTGACCTCCATCACGAGCGGGCCCTCATTGCCCTCGAGCATGTCGACGCCGGCGACCTTGAGGCCCATGATCTGCGCCGAGCGCACGGCCGCCTGCTCGTACTCGGGCGTGAGCTCGACGGCGGCCACGGTGCCGCCCCGGTGCACGTTCGAGCGGAACTCGTCGCCCGCCGCGCTCCGCCGCATGGCGGCCACGACGCGGTCGCCCACGACGAGGGCACGGATGTCGCGCCCGCGGCTCTCCTTGATGAAGCTCTGGATGAGCACGTTCTGCTTCGTCGAGTGCAGCGTCTCGATGATCGCCTCGGCGACCTTCACCTCGGGGGCGAGGATGACGCCGATGCCCTGGGTGCCCTCGAGCAGCTTGATCACGACGGGCGCGCCGCCGACGCGCTCGATGGCGGGGCGCAGGTCGGCGCGGTTGCGCACGAACGTCGTGGCGGGCATGCCGATGTTGTGACGCGAGAGGATCTGCGTCGCGCGGAGCTTGTCGCGCGCGTTCGTGATGCCGTTCGCGGTGTTGGGCGTGTACACGTCCATCTGCTCGAACTGGCGCACCACGGCCGTGCCGAAGTACGTGATCGAGTTGCCGATGCGGGGCAGGATCGCATCGTAGTCCGACAGCTGCCGGCCGCGGTACTGCAGGTCGGGTTCCGGGCCGGACAGGTCGATGCCGAAGCGGAGCGTGTTCAACACCTTGACGTCGTGACCGCGCTGCTGCGCTGCAGCACGGAGACGCTGGGTCGAATAGGCGTGGGGCGCGCGCGACAGGATCGCGAGTTTCATGGGGTGGTCCCTGCGAAGATGGTTCGGATGACAGAGCCCACCCATTCAAGCACCATCGCCGGATGGCGCGAGTGGGTGCGCCTGCCCCAGGCCGACGTCGAGTGGATCAAGGCGAAGCTCGACACGGGCGCGCGCTCGTCGGCGCTGCACGCGTTCGACGTCGAGGAGTTCACGCGGGACGGCGTCGACCGGGTACGGTTCGGCATCCACCCGTGGCAGGACACCGACCAGGACGCCGCCACGGTCGAACTGCCGGTGCACGACCGCCGCGTGGTGCGCAGCTCGACGGGCCACACGCAGGAGCGGATCGTGGTCCTCATGGACCTCGTGCTGCTCGGCCGCGAGGTGACCGCCGAGGTGACGCTCACGAACCGCGACGAGATGGGCTTCCGCATGCTCATCGGTCGCGAGGCGCTGCGCAACGGGTTCCTCGTCGACGCCGGGCGGTCCTTCGTCGGCGGGCGGGCGCCCCGCGCCATCCGTCGCCGCAACCGCGGTCGCGCCTGACCCGCCGGTGGTCGAGTAGGACGCGAAGCGCCCGTACCGAGACCCCGCCGGTGGTCGAGTAGGACGCGAAGCGCCCGTACCGAGACCCCGCCCTCAGGCGGCCGCCAGCTCTCCCTCGAGCCGCGCCACGTCCTCCGCCCGGCACAGCTCCGTCGCCGGCAGCATCGCCGTCGCACTGCCCGCTGCGACCGCGGTCCGGAACGCGTCCGCGAGCGGGCGGCCCTCGGCGAGCCGCAGCACGAGCCCGGCCAGGAAGGAGTCGCCCGCGCCCACCGCGCTCGCGACCTCCACGCGCGGGGTCGCGAGCCGGAGCGTCTCCCCCTCGCTCACGAGGATCGCGCCGCGGCCGCCGAGCGTGAGCGCCACGATGCGCGACCGCCCCGCCGCGACGAGCGACCTGGCGGCGTCGACCATCGCCGCGTCATCGAGCTCCCCACGCGCGCCGACGAGCTCCGCGAGTTCGTCGCGGCTGGGCTTGATCAGGTGCACGCCCGCGTCGAGCGCGGCCGCGAGCGCCGGCCCCGAGGCATCCACCACCAGCCGGATGTCGTGGTCGGCCGAGATGCGCGCGAGCATCGCGTAGAAGTCGTCGGGCACGCCCGGCGGGAGGCTGCCGCTCGCGATGAGGAACCCGCCGACGGGCAGGTGGTCGGCGACGACCGAGAGGCACGCGCGCCACTCCGGCTCGCGCAGCGTGGGCCCCTGGAGCACGAACCGGAACTGCTCGCCCGTCGCGAGCTCGTCGACCGTGAAGCTCTCGCGGGTGTTCCCCGCGATCGTGACGACGCGGCCGATGATGCCCGCCTGCTCGAGGAATCCGCGATACGCCTGGCCGGTGGGCCCGCCCAGCGGGTACACCGCGATCGAGTCGCCGCCGAGGTTCCGGATGGCGCGGCTCACGTTCACGCCGCCCCCGCCCGGGTCGAACCGGCTCGGGCCGCACCGCAGCTTGTGCTCGGGCATCACCCGGTCGACCGTGCTCGACACGTCGAGCGCGGGGTTCATGGTCAGCGTGACGATCGGCGCGTGCACGGACATGGGTCGAGCCTACGGGGGAGGCATGCGGAAGGGGCGGCCGCTCGCGCGACCGCCCCCCTCGTGGCATCCGTTCTGGGAACCCCTAGATGACGCCGTCGGAGATCGTCGTCGGGTTGCCGAACCGGTGGTTGGTGATCGAGATGGCCTGCTCGTGCAGGAACGGCAGCAGCTCGACCCGGCCCGACGGGGTCACCGGGTGCGCCCACACGGCGAGGTCGGGCGTGCCGTTCGTCGCGTCGGCGAGCGCCGCGGCCGAGCCGCCGACCAGGCGCACGCGCGAGGTCGTGATCTCGCCCTTGGCGGCGCGAGCCAGCCACCCGGCGTCGCCCTCGCGGACCACGCGGATGTCGCGAGCCGCGAGGATCGCCCGCACGCCCTTGGGCAGCTCGTGGGCGGTCGAGACCTCGAGCTTCGACTTGGCGAGCAGACCCGCGGCGATGACGCGGAGGCCATCGGCGAGGGTCGCGTCCTCGCTGATCCGGACGGTGACGGGCAGGGGCAGGTAGCGGAACAGGTTGCGCTCCACGCCCACGCCCGAGACGTCCTTGACCGTGCCGTACTCCTCGGCCCAGGCGACCTCGTCGGAGAGGGCGCCGCGGCGCAGCACCTCGTAGGAGTCGTAGTCGAGCGACGACTGCGACGCCTCGATGAGCTCCGCGACGCGCTTCTCGAGGCCGCGCAGGTGGAGCGAACGGCTGCCGTCGCCGTGGTCGGGCCGCCAGTCGCCGAGGCCGAGCAGGTAGTTCGGACCGCCCGCCTTCGCGCCGGCGCCGACCGACGAGCGCTTCCACCCGCCGAACGGCTGCCGCTGCACGATCGCGCCGGTGATCCCGCGGTTGACGTAGAGGTTGCCGGCCTCGACGGTGTCGAGCCAGGTCGCGATCTCCTCGGAGTCGAGCGAGTGCAGGCCCGCGGTGAGGCCGAAGTCGACGGCGTTCTGGAAGCGGATGGCCTCCTCGAGGTCCTTGGCGTGCATGACGCCGAACACCGGGCCGAAGAACTCGGTGAGGTGGAAGTACGAGCCGGGCTTCACGTTCGCACGGATGCCGGGCGACCAGAGGCGGTTCGTGTCATCCAGCGGCTTCGGCTCGACGAGCCACTCCTCGTCGGCGCCGAGCGTCGTGAGCGCGTGCAGCAGCTTGCCGTTCGCGGGCTCGACGATCGGGCCCATCTGGCTCGACGGGTGCTCGGGCCAGCCGACGCGGAGGCTCGTCGCGGCATCCACCAGCTGGCGGCGGAACCGCTCGGACTTCGCGACCGAGCCGACGAGGATCACGAGCGAGGCGGCCGAGCACTTCTGGCCGGCGTGGCCGAACGCGCTCTTGACGACGTCGGATGCCGCGAGGTCGAGGTCGGCGGACGGCGTCACGATGATCGCGTTCTTGCCGCTCGTCTCGGCGAGCAGCGGCAGGTCCTTGCGGAACGAGCGGAACAGCTCGGCGGTCTCGTACGCGCCCGTGAGGATGACGCGGTCGACCTTCTCGTCGGAGACGAGCTTGGTGCCGAGATCGCGCGAGCCGAGGTCGACGAGCGCGAGCAGGTCCTTCGGGATGCCGGCCTCCCAGAGGGCCTCGACCATGACCGCGCCCGAGCGCTGCGAGAGCTTCGCGGGCTTGATGATCACGCCCGAGCCCGCGGCGAGCGCGGCGAGCACGCCGCCCGCGGGGATGGCGACGGGGAAGTTCCACGGCGGGGTGACGACCGTGAGCTTCGACGGGACGAAGCGGGCGCCCTGCACGTGGTCGAGCTCGCGGGCGCGCTCGGCGTAGTAGTGCGCGAAGTCGATCGCCTCGCTGATCTCGGGATCGGCCTCGGCGATGGTCTTGCCGGTCTCGGCGGCCATGACCTCGATGAGGCGGTCGCGGTTCGCGGCGAGCGCGAGGCCCGCGCGGTGCAGCACCGCGGCGCGCTCATCGCCCGAGAGCCGGCCCCACTCGGCGCCGTTGGCGGCCACGGTCGTCATGAGCTGCTCGAGCTCGTCGACCGTCTCGATGCGGTTGGCCTGCAGGGTGTCGATGCCGAGCGTCGAGCCGGGGACGCGCTCGAGGATGCGGCGACCCCAGTCGCGGTTCGCGGCGAGCGCGGGGTCGGTGTCGGGCTCGTTGCGGAACCCGGGGGTGACGCCGGGACCGGCGAGCGCGGCGGCCTCGTCGGCGTAGCCGAGCACGGGCTCGCCGTCGGAGCCGCGCGTGATGCCGAGCACCACGCTCGTCAGCGAACCCTCGTGCTGGTCGCCCGGGGCGGGGGCGCCGGTGACGGTGCCGGCGAGCTCCGCGGCATCCTTCTCGTCCCACTCGGTGCGGCGGTTCTGGGTGCGGTTCGGGCCGGGCGCGGGGGCCTCCGGGTCCTCGCCCTCGAGGGCGGCGAGCGAGGCGAGGTAGCGGTCGCGCTCGCGCTCGAACAGGGCGCGATTCTCGCTCAGCTCGAACACGGCCGACATGAAGTTCTCCTGGCTCGCGTTCTCCTCGAGCCGGCGGATGAGGTACGCGATCGCGACGTCGAACTCCGACGGGTTCACGACCGGCGTGTACAGCAGCAGGCGGCCGACGTCGCCGCGCACCGCCGCAGCCTGGCCGGTGGCCATGCCGAGCAGCATCTCGAACTCGACGCCGTGCTCGACGCCGCGCTCCTTGGCGGTGAGCCACGCGTGGGCGACGTCGAAGAGGTTGTGGCCGGCGACCCCGAGCTTCACGGCGTCGATGCGCTCGGGGGTCATCGACCAGTGGAGGACGCGCTTGTAGTTCGTGTCGGAGTCCTGCTTGGTCGAGTACGTCGCGATCGGCCAGTCGTGGATGGCGGCGTCGACGTGCTCCATGGCGAGGTTCGCGCCCTTGACGACGCGCACCTTGATGGGTGCGCCGCCGGCGGCACGGCGGGCGAGCGCCCACTCGGTGAGGTCCTGCATGGCGCCGAGGGCGTCGGGCAGGTACGTCTGCAGGACGATGCCGGCCTCGAGGCCGCGCAGCTGCGGCTGGTCGAGCACCTTCTTGAAGACCGCGATGGTGAGGTCGAGGTCGCGGTACTCCTCCATGTCGAGGTTGATGAACTTCGCCTGGCCGCGCGCGGCGCCCTTCGCGGCGAGCTCGTACAGCGGCGTGAGCTTCTTCACGACCTTCTCGACGGCTTCGTCGAACGACCACATCGAGAGCTGGCTGACGACGCTCGACACCTTGATCGACACGTAGTCGACGTCGTCGCGCGCGAGGAAGTCGTAGGTGCCCTTGAGTCGGCGGTCGGCCTCCTGCTCGCCGAGCACGGCCTCGCCGAGGAGGTTGAGGTTCAGGCGGTTGCCGGTCTCGCGAAGCTTCTCGATGGCCGGGCCGAGCTTGGCGGGCGTCGCGTCGAGCACGAGGTGGCCGACCATGGCGCGGAGCACGCGGCGGGCGATCGGGATGACGATCCACGGGAACGCAGGCGCCATCGCCCCGCCCAGGCGGATGGCGGCCTTGAGGTACGCGGGCAGGAACTTCGGGGTGAGCTTCGCGACCTGCGCGAGGTTGCGACCGGCGACGCCGAGGTCCTCGGGGCGCATGACGCCGTCGACGAAGCCGACGGTGAAGGCCAGGCCGTTCGGGTCCTTCAGCACGCCGGCGAGGCGCTGGGCGGCGGGGTCGACGGGATGGGTGCTGCTCTCGGCGAGCCAACGCTCGACAAGGGCGACGACGTGGTCGGTGCTCGGCACGACGTTCGCGAGCGTGTTCTGAGTGGTCACGACGGCGATGTCCTTCGATCTCTGGGTAGGGGGAGTGCGCGGGGTGGTGCGCACCCGCCGATTCCAGTGTGCGCCCGCGACATCCGTTCAGTACAGCGAACGAATCCGATGCATACTGTTCATGTTTCCCGAATGTTCGGTGTCCGTCATCCGGCACGCCGAACCTAACCCCACGGATGCCGCACGAGGAGGTGCCACGCGATGCTCGACGTACGCCGCCTGCGCCTACTCGTCGAGCTCAGCCGCCGGGGCACGCTCGCCGCGGTCGCCGACGCGCTCGCGTACAGCCCGTCGTCGGTCTCGCAACAGCTCGCGCAGCTCGAGAAGGAGGCCGGCGTCCCGCTCCTGGTGCAGGTCGGCCGCCGGGTGCAGCTCACGCCGCAGGCCGAACTGCTCATCGGGCACGCGCAGGCCGTGCTCGAGCGGCTCGAAGAGGCCGAAGCGGATGTCGCGCGGTCGCTCACGACCGTGAGCGGCACCGTGCGCATCGCCGTGTTCCAGTCCGCGGCGCACGCCGTCGTGCCGCAGGCGCTCACCCTCCTCGCGCAGGAGCACCCGGACCTGCGTGTCGAGATCACCGAGCGCGAGCCGGAGCTCGCCCTGTTCGACGTTGCCGCGCGCGACTTCGACCTCGTCGTCGCGGAGCAGTACCCGGGGACGACGAGGCCGCTGCACCCGGAACTCGACCGGGTTCCGCTCGCCCGCGACGCGATCCGGCTGGCGCTCCCGCCGCATCCGTCGTCGCGCCGCCGTGCCGCCCGCCGGGTGGACCCCGCCGCCGCCCCGGTCGACGTCGACGCGCCGCCCG